>NZ_JBFRCL010000054.1:0-61971 GCF_040965695.1 Paraburkholderia sp. BR10937 | reverse complement strand
ACCTGCTCGACCACCGACAGTTTAAAGGCGAGACTGTAGTCCCGCTGTGTGCGCTTGATCCTCGATTCCAATTGACTCTCCTTCCAAAGGGTGGAAAAAGTGTCAACCTGGTTCAGGACGGGTCACCGCAAAAACAAAGGCCGCCTCATCGCGAGGCGGCCTTTTTCGTCATGGTTCAGCTGGGCGTTGCCAGCTTCAGACGATGCGCATCGAAAAGTCCGTCGCGCGCACGTCCTTCGTCAACGCGCCAATCGATGCGCGGTCCACGCCCGTTTCCGCGATCGTGCGCACCGTGTCGAAACTCACGCCGCCCGAGACTTCGAGGACCGCACGCCCCGCCGTGAGCTTCACCGCGTCGCGCATCATGTCGAACGAGAAGTTGTCGAGCAGCACCGACTTCGCGCCGTGCGCGAGCGCCGTGTCGAGCTGTTCGAGCGTCTCGACTTCGATCTGGATCGGCACCCCCGCATCGAGCGCAAGTGCTGCGTCCATCGCCGCGCCCACGCCGCCCGCCGCAGCAATGTGGTTTTCCTTGATCAGGATGCCGTCGTAAAGCGCGAGCCGCTGGTTGGCGCCGCCGCCCACGCGCACCGCGTACTTCTGCGCGAGGCGCAGGCCGGGCAGCGTCTTGCGCGTGTCCAGAATGCGCGTGCGGGTGTGCGCGATCATCTCGACGTAGCGGCGCGTCACGCTCGCCACGCCCGACAGCAACTGCAGGAAGTTCATTGCGTTGCGCTCGGCCGTAAGCAGCGAGCGCGCCGGACCGCGCAACGAGCAGACGGTCGTGTCGGCAGCCATGCGGTCGCCTTCGCGATAGTGCCAACGGACTTCGATGCGCGGATCGACCTGCTTCACCACGCCGTCGAACCAGAGCACGCCGCACAGCACCGCTTCTTCGCGCACGATGATGCGCGCGTCGCGAATTTCATCTGCGGGCACGAGACGGCCGGTCTGGTCGCCGGGGCCTACGTCTTCTGCGAGCGCGTCGGCCACGTTGCGTGCGATCGCGGCGTCGAACGCCGCGCCGTACTGCGAGCGCACTTCGTCGAGCACGGGCGAAACGGCATCGACTGCGAGCAATTCGAGTGCGCCCATTTACGCCGCCCCCACTTGCGAGAACAGCGCGGTATCGCGCGCGAGGTCGCCGCTCGCCTGCACGCGGCGCTTGTGCTCGGCCGCGAACGCCAGCATGCGATCGATCGGCAGACGCGCGCGCTCGCCGATCGCGCTGTCGACGTGGATCTCGTTGTGACCGCGCTCCAGCACGTCGGCGAGATTCGCCAGACCGTTCATGGCCATCCACGGGCAATGCGCGCAGCTCTTGCAGGTGGCGCTGTTGCCGGCCGTCGGCGCTTCGATGAAGGTCTTGCCCGGCGCCGCGAGGCGCATCTTGTGCAGAATGCCGAGATCGGTCGCGACGATGAAGCGTTGCGCGTCGAGCTTCACGGCGGCGTCGATCAGCTGGGTGGTCGAGCCGACCACGTCCGCGAGCGCCACCACGCTCTCGGGCGATTCGGGGTGGACGAGAATCCTGGCGTCCGGATATTCGGCGCGCAGCAGATCCAGCTCGATGCCCTTGAACTCGTCGTGCACGAGGCAGGAGCCTTGCCACAGCAGCATGTCCGCGCCGGTCTTCTTCTGGATGTAGCTGCCCAGGTGCCGATCCGGCGCCCACAGAATCTTTTCGCCCTTCGCGTGCAGGTCGGCGACGATCTCGAGACCGATGGACGACGTGACCATCCAGTCCGCGCGCGCCTTCACGGCAGCGCTCGTGTTCGCATAGACAACCACGGTACGGTCCGGATGCTCGTCGCAGAACGCCGAGAATTCGTCGATGGGGCAGCCGAGATCGAGCGAGCAGGTCGCGTCGAGGTCGGGCATGAGAATGCGCTTGTTCGGACTCAGAATCTTCGCCGTCTCGCCCATGAAGCGCACGCCCGCCACGACGAGCGTCTGTGCTTCGTGGTCGCGGCCGAAGCGCGCCATCTCGAGCGAATCGGCCACGCAGCCGCCGGTTTCGTCGGCGAGCTCCTGCAATTCGGGATCCACATAATAGTGCGCGACAAGCACCGCCTTCTCGCGCTTGAGCAACGCGCGAATCCGCTCCTTCAATGCCACGCGCTCTGCCGTGGACGGCGCATCGGGCACACGTGCCCAAGCCTGTCCAACGCTGCAGACGGCACCCTGCGGCCGGTCATATTCGACCTTCCTGATCGCCTGACTCATCATCTCCTGCCCCTACCGATCGCCGCGCCATTGAAGCCATTGTGGGGACTCCGGCTTTTTTTTTGCGGCCCAAAAAGAAAAACCCCGCCAGCGCGGGGTTTTGTGACGTCTCGTCATTCTAAAGGATTTTCCTGCGCCCCACTGAGGGGCCAAAATCCGCTCGGGACGATCAGGCGTAGCGGCGCAGGCGCGAAGCGAATTCCTGCAGCGCCTTGATACCGCTTTGTTCAGCGCGATGGCACCAATCCTGGAGCTGCGTGAGCAGCTGTTCGCGCGAGGCGCTCGAACGCTCCCAGATCGCGGCGAGTTCGTTGCGCAGTTCGATGAACGTGCGCAGCTTCTGGCTGTTCGCGAAGATTTGCGGCAGCTGGCGCTTTTGGGGTTCGTTCAGGCTGGCTTCTTCCTTGTCGAACCACTTGCGCGCGCCGCGCATGACCTTGTACTTCTCGCGCTCGCCCACTTCCTTCAGGTGCGCCAGTTCCTGGCGATAGGCCTGCTTCACGGCCTTCGCGTAGCTCGCCATGACTTCATAGCGGTTCGAGAGCACAGCCTGCAGCGTCTCGTGGTCGGCCACGAGCTTGCCCTTGGCAAGACGCGGGGTCGGCGCGACCTTCTTCACCTTGGCAAGGCCAACCGCCTGCATCATGCGGATATACATCCAGCCAATATCGAACTCGTACCACTTGTTCGAGAGCTTCGCCGAGGTCGCGAACGTGTGGTGGTTGTTGTGCAGCTCCTCGCCGCCGATGATGATGCCGAACGGCAGAAGGTTCGTGCTCGCGTCGGACGAATTGAAGTTGCGGTAGCCCCAGAAGTGGCCGAGGCCATTCACGACACCCGCGGCCCAGAACGGAATCCAAGCCATCTGCACGGCCCACACAGTGAGGCCGACGGCGCCGAACAGCGCGACGTCGATCACCATCATGATGCTCACGCCGAGAATGGGGTAGCGCGTGTAGACGTTGCGCTCCATCCAGTCATTGGGCGTGCCGTGGCTGAAACGGCGCAGCGTCTCTTCGTTCTTTGCTTCGGCGCGATAGAGTTCGGCGCCTTCGAGCAGCACCTTCCAGATGCCGCGCGTTTGCGGGCTGTGCGGATCTTCTTCCGTTTCGCACTTGGCGTGGTGCTTGCGATGGATCGCGGCCCACTGGCCCGTGAGCATGCCCGTGGTCATCCACAGCCAGAAGCGGAAGAAGTGGCTCGCGATGGGATGCAGATCCAGCGCGCGGTGCGCCTGGCAGCGGTGCAGGTACACCGTCACGCCGATGATCGTGATGTGGGTGACCACCACCGCGAACAGCACGATCTGCCACCACGAAAAATGGAGCACCCCGTGGGCGAGGAAATCAAGCAGGGAGTTCAACAAGGCATTTACCTGTGAAGCGAAGCGCGTCGGCCTTTCAGCCAGGCGCCGGTGTCAAGAAAGTGAAAGCGACTAGATGCGATTGGACGGCATTCTACTAGAACCGTTCCAAGTGTTTGTAACAAAGGGAGATTTTTTTCTTTAATGGTTACGGCGTCAACATCTGAAGGGCGTTTCGAGGCGCTTTGCCGCACCTCAATTGGCACTTTCCATGATATCTGGCCCCATCTAGGCTTTCACCGCGATCCCATGTTCCGCGCTCTCTATTGAGAATGCTAGTTCGAGTTGCCTCGCATCGCCTGATTATTCGATGCGATACGGCGTTCGCCGGGAATCCCGGCGCGATGATGCGTATGTCACCGCCCTGAACAGGGTCCGCGTCGAGGATGTCGCCAATACGCAACGAGCGAGCGGTCAGCACGGCTATCGCGGACCGCCCGGCTTCTCCCCGCCGGGCGGTCCCGCAAACGTCGCACCTGCCGCGCGACTTACTCCAGCGCGGCGTCCGGCTCGGCCGCTTCGCTTTCCTGCGCCTTCGCGATCGCTTCGGAGGCCTCTTGCTCCGCTGCGGCTTCTTCAGGCGTGGTCTGCGCGCCGGCGGCCCTGGTCTTCGGCTTCGCTTCGCCGCGACGCTCCAGCACGGCGGCAAAGAAGCCGTCGGTGGCGTGGCGATGCGGCCACAGCGACAGGTAATCACCCGTGTCGAGGCCCACGCGCTGCTCGGCCAGCACGTCGCGCGCGCTCACCAGCACGAACTCGGGGTGCGCCTCGAGGAACTGCTTCACGACCGCTTCGTTCTCGGCTTCGAGAATGCTGCAGGTCGCGTAGACGAGACGGCCGCCGCGCTTGAGCAGGCGCGCCGCGCTCGTGAGAATCGAAAGCTGCTTGGGCGCGAGTTCGGCGATCGACTCCGGCGACTGGCGCCACTTGAGGTCGGGGTTGCGGCGCAGCGTGCCGAGGCCCGAGCACGGTGCATCCACGAGCACGCGGTCGATCTTGCCGATCAGCCGCTTGATCTTGGCGTCGTGCTCGCTGTCGATCAGCACCGGATTGACGTTCGAAAGGCCGCTGCGCGCAAGGCGCGGCTTGAGCTTGGCGAGACGCCGGTCGGACACGTCGAAGGCGTAGAGCCGGCCCGTCGAGCGCATCATCGCGCCAAGCGCCAGCGTCTTGCCGCCCGCGCCCGCGCAGAAGTCCACGACCATCTCGCCGCGGCGCGGCGCCAGCAGCGTGCACAGCAACTGGCTGCCCTCGTCCTGCACCTCGAACCAGCCGTTCTTGAACGTGTCGAGTTTCGCGAGCGCGGGCTTGCCCGTCACGCGCACGCCGAACGGCGCGAACGGCGTTTCGCCGCCTTCGATGCCCGACTCGGACAGCGCGCGGATCAGCTCTTCGCGATTCGCCTTGATGGGATTGGCGCGCAGATCGAGCGGCGCCGGGTAGTTGAGCGCGGCGGCCAGTTGCGCGAGTTCGGCGGGCTCGAAGCGGCTTTCCAGCGCCTTCACGATCCATTCCGGCAGATTCAGCTGCACGCGCTGCGGCAGGCTCGCCGGATCGATCTTCGCGACGTGCTCGAGCCAGGTCGTCTCGGCGTCCGAGACGAACGGACGGATCGCCGAGCGGCCCGCCGTTGCCATGAGGCCGAGCAGCGTGAGGCGGCGCGTCGGGCTGCCCGTGCCGCTTTCGGCCAGGTGCGCGAACTCCATGCGCCGGCGCAGCACGGCGAACACGGCTTCGGCGATCACCCCGCGCTCGGCGTGGCCGAGCTTCGGATGCTCGCGGAAGAAGCGGCTCGTCACGGCGTCGGCCGGGCCCGTGAATTTCAGGACGTCGGCGAGCAACGTTTCGGTCTGTCCAATCAGAAAACCATGCAGTCTCATGCGCCCTCCCCGGCGGCTTGCGAGTCGTCAAAGAAGAGCCACTGTGGCTCGGCCGGCGTGAGCGTCACGCGTTCGCCGTCGAGCGCGAGGCGCCCTTCGACGAACCAGCGCACCGCGCGCGGATACATCAGATGTTCGGTCTTGAGCACGCGCGCGGCGAGTGCCGCGGCGTCGTCGCCCGTGCGCACCGGAACCACCGACTGCGCGACGATCGGACCATGATCGAGTGTGGGCGTGACGAAATGCACCGTCGCGCCGTGCACGCGGCAGCCGGCGTCGAGCGCCTGCTGGTGCGTCTTGAGGCCCGGAAACATCGGCAGCAGCGAGGGATGGATATTGAACATCCGACCCGCATAATGGCCGACGAAGGATTCAGTCAGCACGCGCATGAAACCCGCCAGCACGACGAGGTCCGGCGCGTAGCCGTCGATGACTTGAGCGAGCGCCGCGTCGAAGCTGGCGCGATCGGGAAACTGGCGGTGGTCGACGACCGCCGTGGCAATGCCGTTCGAAGCCGCGAACGCGAGGCCCGCGGCGTCAGGACGGTTGGCAATCACGGCGGCGATGCGCGCGCCCCAAGCTTCCCGCGCGCAGGCGCGCACGATGGCTTCCATGTTGCTGCCCCGCCCCGAAATCAGGATGACGAGATTTTTCATCCGCGGATTTTATCATCGGGGGGCCGGCTCAACGCTCGTGCGGCGGCGATCGTCGCCTCGTGCGTTTATAATCTTCTGTTTCGTCGCGGTCCTTGGGGCCGCGAGTGGCCGGGTCAGTCGGCCAGCAGTCGATCATTGGCACGCGCGCTGCGCCAGCGCGCTTTTCGAGGTTCCACCAGGTTCCGCTATCGTGAGAGTCTTCCGCGGTCTTCCCAATGCCGAAAGCCGCGCGCCCTGCGCGCTGACCATCGGCAATTTCGACGGTGTCCACCGCGGGCATCAGGCATTGCTCGCGCGCGTGCGCGCGGCAGCCGACGCGCGCGGCCTGCCCGTCTGCGTGATGACCTTCGAGCCGCATCCGCGCGAGTTCTTCAACCCGGCCAGCGCCCCGCCGCGCATCGCCATGCTGCGCGACAAGCTCGAAGCGCTGCGCGAGAACGGCGTGGACCGCGTGGTGGTCGAGCATTTCAACCACACGTTCGCGAGCCAGTCGCCCGAGGCGTTCGTCGAGCGCATCATCGTGGGCGGGCTGCACGCGCGCTGGATGATGATCGGCGACGACTTCCGCTATGGCGCAAAGCGCGCGGGCGACTTCGCTTCGCTGCAGGCCGCGGGCGCGCAGCACGGCTTCGAAGTCGAGCAGATGGCGACCGTGGCCGACCCTTCGGGCGTGCGCATTTCCAGCTCCGCCGTGCGCGCGCAACTGCACGCGGGCGACCTCGACGCCGCGCGCGCCTCGCTTGGGCGCGGCTATCACATCAGCGCGCACGTCACGCACGGCCTGAAACTCGGGCGCGACCTGGGCTTCCCCACGATGAACCTGCTGATCGGCCACAAGCGGCCGGCGCTCAAGGGCATTTTCGTCGTGATGGTGCATGGCATCGCCGATCATCCGCTGCCGGGCGTCGCGAGCCTCGGCCTGCGCCCGACCGTGGACGACTCGGGCCGCGTGCTGCTCGAAGTGCATCTGCTCGACTGGCACGGCGACGCCTACGGCAAGCTCGTGCGCGTCGAATTTCTCAAGAAGCTGCGTGACGAGGAGAAGTTTCCCGACCTCGAAACGCTCACCGCCGCGATCGCTCGCGACGTGGCGAACACCCGCGCGTGGTTCGCCGCCGCGGGCGCAGGCGTGGCCGGCGGCGCTTCCACCGGCTTCGCCACCTCGGCCACCGACCGAATTAGGTGACCTGCGGCCCGCGTTCGCGGGCTGCCCCGCCCCCAGGCGCCGCGTGCCCAAAGCACGGCATGCAGCGCCCGAGGCGACGGTTGCGCGGCATCGGCCGCAATGCTGACGCCATGCATCCCCCGAATTCCACGTGATCTCACCATGAGCGACAAGAAAGCATCCTCCGGCAAGCCGCAGAAGTCCGAATCCAGATACCCCGTCAACCTGCTCGACACTCCGTTCCCGATGCGCGGCGACCTGCCGAAGCGCGAGCCGCAATGGGTCAAGGAATGGGAAGAAAATCAGGTCTACGAGAAGATCCGCGCGGCTTCGAAGGGCCGCAAGAAGTTCATCCTGCACGACGGCCCGCCGTATGCGAACGGCGACATCCACCTCGGCCACGCGGTGAACAAGATCCTCAAGGACATGATCGTCAAGGCGCGCAATCTCGCGGGCTTCGACGCGGTCTACGTGCCGGGCTGGGACTGCCACGGCATGCCGATCGAAATCCAGATCGAGAAGCAGTTCGGCAAGACACTGCCCGCTCAGGAAGTGATGCAGAAGGCGCGCGAGTACGCGGCCGGCCAGATCGAGACGCAAAAGAAGGGCTTCAAGCGCCTGGGCGTGCTCGGTGACTGGAACAACCCATACAAGACGATGAACTTCGCGAACGAGGCCGGCGAGATCCGCGCGCTCGCGAAGATCATCGAGAAGGGTTATGTGTTCCGGGGCCTCAAGCCCGTGAACTGGTGCTTCGACTGTGGCTCGGCGCTAGCCGAAGCCGAAGTCGAATACAAGGACAAGACCGACCCGACCATCGACGTGCTGTTCACGTTCGCGCAACCGGCCGAAACGGCGGCCGCATTCGGCCTGCCCGCGCTGCCGCGCGAGGAAGGCGGCATCGTGATCTGGACCACCACGCCCTGGACGATTCCGTCGAACCAGGCACTCAACGTGCACCCGGAGATCGACTACGCGCTCGTCGACACGCAACGCGGCCTGCTGATCCTCGCCGTCGAGCGCGTGCAAGCGTGCATGAAGGAGTTCGGCCTCGAGGGGAAGATCGTCGCCACGACGAAGGGCGAGAAGCTCTCGCTGCTGCGCTTCAATCACCCGCTCGCGTCGGCGCACCCGGGCTACAAGCGCACCTCGCCGATCTATCTCGGCGACTACGTCACGACCGACACCGGCACGGGCATCGTGCACTCGGCGCCCGCCTACGGCGTGGAAGACTTCGTGTCGTGCAAGGCGCACGGCATGGCCGACTCGGACATCATCAGCCCGGTGATGGGCGATGGCCGCTACATCGAATCGCTGCCGCTGTTCGGCGGCCTCTCGATCTGGGCCGCTAACCCGAAGATCGTCGACGCACTCGACGCCGCCGGCACGCTCCTGCGCAGCGAGAAGTACCTGCACAGCTACATGCACTGCTGGCGCCACAAAACGCCGATCATCTACCGCGCGACTTCGCAGTGGTTCGCGGGCATGGACGTTCTGCCTGCGGACGGCGGCAAGACGCTGCGCGAAACGGCGCTCGAAGGCATCGAGGCCACGGCGTTCTACCCCTCGTGGGGCAAGCAGCGCCTCTATTCGATGATCGCCAACCGCCCGGACTGGACGCTCTCGCGCCAGCGCCAATGGGGCGTGCCGATGGCGTTCTTCGTGCACAAGGAAACCGGCGAGCTGCATCCGCGCACGCTGGAGCTGCTCGAGCAGGTGGCGCAGCGCGTGGAGAAGGAAGGCATCGAAGCGTGGCAGACGCTCGACCCGCGCGAGCTGATCGGCGACGACGCCAACCTGTACGAAAAGAACCGCGACACGCTCGACGTGTGGTTCGACTCGGGCACGACGCACTGGCACGTGCTGCGCGGCTCGCACAAGGACGAACTGCAGTTCCCGGCCGACCTCTACCTGGAAGGCTCGGACCAGCACCGCGGCTGGTTCCACTCGTCGCTGCTCACGGCGTCGATGCTCGACGGCCGCCCGCCCTACAACGCGCTGCTCACGCACGGCTTCACCGTCGACGGCGAAGGCCGCAAGATGTCGAAGTCGCTCGGCAACGGCGTCGATCCGCATGAAGTGGCGAACCGTCTGGGCGCGGAAATCATTCGTCTGTGGATCGCCTCGACCGACTACTCGGGCGAGCTGGCCATCTCGGAAGAAATTCTCAAGCGCGTGACGGAAGGCTATCGCCGTATCCGCAACACGCTGCGCTTCCTGCTCTCGAACCTCTCGGACTTCGACTTCGAGACGCACGCGCTGCCCGCGAGCGACTGGCTCGAGATCGACCGCTATGCCGTCGCGCTCACGCATACGCTGCAAAACGACGTACTCGCCCACTACGACCGCTACGAGTTCCACCCGGTCGTGGCCAAGCTCCAGACGTTCTGCTCGGAAGACCTGGGCGGCTTCTACCTCGACGTGCTGAAGGACCGCCTCTACACGAGCGCAGCGGACTCGAAGGCTCGCCGCGGCGCGCAAACGGCGCTGCATCACATCACGCACAGCCTGCTGCGCATCCTCGCGCCGTTCCTGTCGTTCACGGCCGAAGAAGCGTGGAAGGTGTTCCAGCCGCAAAGCGAAACCATCTTCACCGAAACCTTCCACGCCTTCCCGGACGTCGAAGGCGCACCGGAGCTGATCGCGAAGTGGACGCTGCTGCGCGAAGTGCGCGGCAACGTGACGAAGGCGCTCGAAGAGGCGCGTGTGGCGAACCAGATCGGCTCGTCGCTGCAGGCCGAAGTGCGCATTCTCGCGAGCGGCGCGCGCTACGACGCGCTCGCCTCGCTCGGCGACGACCTGAAATTCGTGCTGATCACCTCAGCGGCGGAAATCGTGAAGGTCGATAGCGAAGCCGAGGAAGGCGTCGAAGTGGTCACCTCGAAGTACCTCAAGTGCGAGCGCTGCTGGCACTACCGCGAGGACGTCGGCGCGAACGCGGAGCACCCGGGCCTGTGCGGCCGCTGTGTCGTGAATCTGTTCGGCGACGGTGAAAAACGGAGCGCGGCATAATGGCAAAAACCCTGCCGAAGCAGTCCAGGTCGAATGGCGCGGGCGGCACGCTAGCGCCGTGGCTGGGGGTCGCGGTGATCGTGATCCTTGCCGACCAGCTCACGAAAATCGCCATCAACAAGGTGTTCAGCTACGGCGAAGGCCGCGCGATCACGCCGTTCTTCAACCTCGTGCTGGTCTACAACAAGGGCGCGGCATTCAGCTTCCTGTCGGCCGCGGGCGGCTGGCAGCGCTGGGCGTTCACGCTGCTCGGCGTGGTGGCGGCGCTCGTGATCTGCTATCTGCTCAAGCGCCACGCCACGCAGAAGCTCTTCTGCACGGCGCTCGCGCTCATCATGGGCGGCGCGCTCGGCAATGTGATCGACCGCCTGCTGTACGGCCACGTGATCGACTTTCTCGATTTCCACGTGGGCGGCTGGCACTGGCCGGCGTTCAACCTCGCCGATAGCGCGATCTGCATCGGCGCGGCGCTGCTGGTGTTCGACGAATTGCGGCGCGTGCGCGGCGCGCGCTGAGTGTGCGGGCTGCACACGCAACTTCGTGACATGGGACCGGAGTCAGGCGCTAACGCGCCAGCTCTGGTCGACATAGGAGCTGTGACTTGAACACGTCCGCTGCAAACCCAGGCGAACTGGCCGGCCGCCACCTCGTGCTCGGCATGACGGGCGGCATTGCCTGCTACAAGATCGCCGAGCTCACGCGCCTGCTGACCAAGGCCGGCGCGACTGTGCAGGTCGTGATGACCGAGGCGGCCACGCAGTTCATCACGCCGGTCACCATGCAGGCGCTCTCGGGCCGCCCCGTCTACACGAGCCAGTGGGACGGCCGCGTGCCCAACAACATGGCGCACATCGATCTCTCGCGCGAGGCCGACGCCATCGTCATCGCGCCCGCCTCGACCGACTTCCTCGCCAAACTCGCCCACGGTTTCGCCGACGACCTGCTCTCCACGCTGTGCGTGGCGCGCGACTGTCCGCTGCTGGTCGTGCCCGCGATGAACCGGCAGATGTGGCAAAACCCGGCCACGCAGCGCAACGTCGCGCAACTGCGCGCGGACGGCATCGAAACGCTCGGCCCCGATTCCGGCCCGCAGGCGTGCGGCGAGATCGGCGACGGGCGCATGCTCGAACCCGAGGCCGTGTACGAGGCGATCGTCTCGTTCTTCGCGCCGAAGGTGCTCGCGGGCCGCAAGCTCCTGATCACCGCCGGCCCGACCTTCGAGCCGCTCGATCCCGTGCGCGGCATCACCAACCGCTCGAGCGGCAAGATGGGTTTCGCACTCGCGCGCGCCGCGCAGCAGGCAGGCGCCGAGGTGCATCTGGTCGCGGGCCCGGTCGCGCTGGAAACGCCGTGGGGCGTGTATCGCGAAGACGTGCAAACCGCCCGGCAGATGTACGACGCGGTCATGCGCGCCGCGACCGACGCCGATGTCTTCATCGGGGTGGCGGCCGTGGCCGACTGGCGCGTCGATCATGTCGCCGAGCACAAGATCAAGAAGACGGCCGAGCACCGCATGCCGACGTTCGCGTTCGTCGAGAACCCGGACATCCTCGCCTCGGTCGCGGCCTTGCCGAATCCGCCGTACTGCGTGGGCTTCGCCGCCGAAAGCGGCGACCTCGACGTGCATGGCGAAGAAAAGCGCGCGCGCAAGAAGGTGCCGCTGTTGATCGGCAATCTCGGCCCGCTCACCTTCGGTCAGGACGACAATGAAGTCGTGCTGTTCGAGGCGGGCGGCCGCAAGCCGCTGCCGCGCGCGGCCAAGCAGGCGCTCGCGCAGACGCTCGTCGCCGAAATCGCGCGGCGTCTGCCGGACCCGAGCATCATCTCGTGACGCGCGCGCCGGCGCATCCGCGTGCCGGCGTGCGGCGCCGCGAACCCAGGCAAGGAGCAGTACTGCCATGACACTGCTTTCGGTACTCGACCAGTCGCCCGTCATCGCCGGGCACAGCGCGGCGGACGCCGTCGCCGCCACCATCGAGCTTGCACAGCTCGCCGACGACCTCGGCTACACGCGCTACTGGTGCGCCGAGCATCACGGCCTGCTGGGCGTGTGCAACCCGTGCCCCGAAGTCATGCTCGCGCGCCTCGGCAGCGTCACGAAGCGCATCCGCATCGGCTCGGGCGGCATCATGCTGCCCTATTACAGCCCCTTCAAGGCCGCCGAGCAGTTCATGATGCTCGAAGCGCTCTTTCCGGGGCGCATCGATCTCGGTGTCGGGCGCGCGCCGGGCGGCGACATGCGCACTGCACAGGCCGTCGCCGCGGGCACGTACAACCGCGGCGACCTGTTCGCGCAGCAGGTGCAGGATCTCGTCGGCCTGATGGATGGCACGCTCCCCGCCGATCATCTCGCGAGCGGCGTCGTGCTGCAGCCGCAGATCCAGACGCGCCCGCAGCTCTGGGTGCTCGGTTCGAGCGACTTCGGCGGCAACCTCGCCGCGCAGCTCGGGCTGCGCTTCTCGTTCGCGCACTTCATCAACGCGCACTTCGGGCATCTGGTGGCCGAGGCGTATCTCGACCGCTTCAAGCCGGGCCACGAAGCGAAGCCGTATCTCGCCTGCGCCGTGTTCGCGATCTGCGCCGACACCGAAGCCGAGGCCGCCGACCTCGAAAAGGCCGTCGACCTGCGCCGTGTGCAGATGGCCTACGGCCTGAACGCGCCGATCCCGAGCCTCGAACAAGGACGCGCGCAGGAGTACGGCGAGCGCGAGCAGATCGTGATCGACCGCGAGAAGCCGCGCAGCGTCATCGGCACGCCCGAGAGCGTCACCGAGCGCCTTCTCGCCACCAAGAACAACTTTCGCGCCGACGAACTGATCGTGCTGACCGTTGCGGGCAGCTACAAGGCTCGTCTGCGCTCTTATGAACTGCTCGCCGAGGCGTTCCAGCTGCCTCGCGCCTGAGCGATCCACCACCGCCCCCTCACCCTGACTTCATGAAAATCGACATCAAGATCCTGAACGAGCGCATGCGCGACCAGCTGCCCCACTACGCCACGCCGGGCAGCGCCGGCCTCGACCTGCGCGCGTGCCTCGACGCGCCGATCACGCTCGAACCGGGCGAAACGAAGCTCGTGCCGACGGGCCTCGCCATCCACGTGGCCGACCCCGGCTACGCGGCGCTGATCCTGCCGCGCTCGGGCCTCGGCCACAAGCACGGCATCGTGCTCGGCAATCTGGTCGGCCTGATCGACTCGGACTACCAGGGCGAACTGATGATTTCGACCTGGAACCGCGGCCACACCACCTTCACGCTCAACCCGCTGGAGCGCCTCGCGCAGCTGGTGATCGTGCCGGTCGTGCAGGCGCAGTTCAACATCGTCGACGACTTCGAGGCGAGCGAGCGCGGCGCGGGCGGCTTCGGCAGCACGGGCAAGCACTGACCCGGGCGGTTGCGCCGGCAACAAAAAAGCACGCCTCGGCGTGCTTTTTTGCAGTTAGACGGAAGCTTCGGTTTGCTGCGCCGCGCCGGGACGCCGGCGATACCAGAGCGCGTACACCACCACGAGCACCGCGAGAAACGCGAGGCCGTAGGCCAGCGTCATGCGGAATTCGCGCGTGAAGGCCGTGCCGGCCAGAATGCCGAGCATCAGCAGCGCGCCCAGCACGCTCGTGAACGGGAAGCCCCACATGCGGAACGCGAGCGGCGCGCCGCCTTCGCGCGCCTGGCGCACGCGGAAAAAGATCTGCGTGACGAAGATCATGAACCACGTGAACATCGCGCCGAACATGGCGATCGACATCATCAGCGTGAATGCTGCCTGCGGCCAGAGCGCGTTGAGCACGGCCGCCACCGCAATGCCGATGGTGGACAGCGAAAGCGCCGCCGTCGGCACGCCGTGACGCGTGAGACGCCCGAACGTCGCCGGCGCGTAACCCGCGCGCGCGAGGCTGAACATCATGCGCGTGGTGATGTAGAGCTGGCTGTTCATGGCCGAGAGCGCCGCCACGAGCACGATGAAGTTGATCGCACCCGCCGCGTAGGGCACGCCGGTTGCGGCCATGACCTTCACGAACGGGCTCTCGTTGCCGCCCGCCTGGGTCCACGGCACGATGGCGAGCATGAGCGCGAGCGTGAGCAGGTAGAACAGCACGAGGCGCAGCACGGTCGCGCGAAACGCTCGCGTGACGGCGCGCTGCGGGTCCTGCGCCTCGGCAGCCGCCACGGCGATCGTCTCCACGCCCAGGTAGCTGAAGAGCGAGACGATCGTCCCCACCCACACGCCCCACCAGCCTCGCGGCAGCAGGCCGCCGTGCGACGTGTAGTTCGCGAAGCCCACCCCGGAGCCGGCTGGCGCGCGCCATACGAACCATGCCCCCAGCACGATGAACGCGACGATGGCCGCGATCTTGAGGCTCGAAAACAGATATTCGATGGTGCCGTACGCGCGCACACTCATTGCGTTCACAACGATCAGCGCTGCTGAAAATCCGACGATCCAGTAGAGCCCCGGCACGTGGGGAAACCAGAATTTCATGTAGACGGCGATTGCCGCAACCTCGGTGCCCACGGCCAGCACATACGCCGACCAGTACGCATAGCGCACGACGAAGCCGGCGAGCGGCCCGATGTAGTGCTCGGCATACGCGCCGAACGAGCCCGATACGGGATGCGCAACGGTCATCTCGGCGAGCGCGCCCATCAGCAGCAAGGCGATCAGCGCGCCGATCGCGTAGGAAATGAGTACGCCGGGACCGGCGAACGAAATCGCGAAACCGCTGCCGAGAAAGAGCCCGGTGCCGACTGCGCCGCCGATGGCGATCATCGTCATCTGCCCGGCGGACAAGCCCTGACGCAGCCCTTGTTCGCGCTCGACGATGGCTTCGAACGCGCCCGATTTACGTGGTACCACTGTTACACCCCTGCTTTGCGCGAGACGCTGCTCAGCGCCGCGCATCGAGAAAAATCGCCCCGGCGGGACAAACGCGCATTTTACCGGCTGATTGCCGGCAGCCCGCTGGCGCGCCCGCGCGTCACGGCGCAACATGTGGACCCGCCGGCACAAAAGAAAAACGGCGCAGCCCTTTCGGACTACGCCGTCTTGCCTGAAGGCTGTGAGCGCCGTGGCGCTGCCGCCGCTTACTCCACTTCCACCGCTTCCGGATTGCGCGGCGCCGGCTGCTCGTCGAACGTGAGCTGGACCTTGTCTTCCGCGTCCACGTCCACGGTCACGCGGCCGCCGTTCATGAGCTTGCCGAACAGCAGTTCGTCGGCGAGCGCACGGCGGATCGTGTCCTGGATCAGGCGCTGCATCGGCCGCGCGCCCATGAGCGGGTCGAAGCCGTGCTTGGCCAGATGCTTGCGCAGCGCGTCGGTGAAGACCGCGTCGACCTTCTTCTCGTGCAGTTGGTCTTCCAGTTGCATGAGGAACTTGTCGACCACGCGCATGATGATTTCCTCATCGAGCGCACGGAAGCTGATCGTCTGATCGAGCCGGTTGCGGAACTCGGGCGTGAACAGGCGCTTGATATCGGCCAGCTCGTCGCCCTGCTCGCGCCGGGTCGTGAAGCCGATCGTCGACTTGTTCATTGCCTCGGCGCCCGCATTCGTCGTCATGATGATGATGACGTTGCGGAAATCCGCCTTGCGGCCGTTGTTGTCGGTCAGCGTGCCGTGGTCCATCACCTGCAGCAGCACGTTGAAGATGTCCGGGTGCGCTTTCTCGATTTCGTCGAGCAGCAGCACGCAGTGCGGCTTCTTCGTGACGGCTTCGGTGAGCAGACCGCCCTGGTCGAACCCGACGTAGCCCGGCGGCGCGCCGATCAGACGGCTCACCGCATGGCGTTCCATGTACTCCGACATGTCGAAGCGGATCAGCTCGATGCCGAGCGTGAACGCGAGCTGGCGCGCCACTTCGGTCTTGCCGACGCCGGTCGGGCCCGAGAACAGGAACGAGCCGATCGGCTTGTCCGTCTTGCCGAGACCCGCGCGCGCCATCTTGATCGAAGCCGAAAGCGCGTCGATGGCCGGATCCTGGCCGAACACCACGGCCTTGAGATCGCGGTCGAGCGTTTGCAGCTTGCTGCGATCGTCCTGCGACACGCTTTGCGCCGGCACGCGCGCGATCTTCGAGATGATTTCCTCGATCTCGCTCTTGCCGATGGTCTTCTTCTGCTTCGACTTCGGCAGGATGCGCTGGGCCGCGCCCGCTTCGTCGATCACGTCGATTGCCTTATCGGGCAAGTGACGGTCGGTGATGAAGCGCGCCGACAGTTCAGCGGCCGCGTTCAGCGCGCCCGACGAATACTTCACGCCGTGGTGCTCTTCGAAGCGCGACTTCAGACCGCGCAGGATCGCCACGGTTTGCTCGACGGTCGGCTCGACCACGTCGACCTTCTGGAAGCGCCGCGACAGCGCCGCGTCCTTCTCGAAGATGCCGCGATATTCCGTGAACGTCGTCGCGCCGATGCACTTGAGCGTGCCCGACGAGAGCGCCGGCTTGAGCAGGTTCGACGCATCGAGCGTGCCGCCCGACGCGGCGCCCGCGCCGATCAGCGTATGAATTTCGTCGATGAACAGAATGGCGTGCGGACGCTCTTTCAGTTCTTTCAGCACCGTTTTGAGGCGTTGCTCGAAGTCGCCGCGATATTTCGTGCCCGCCAGCAGCGCGCCCATGTCGAGCGAGTAGACCTGGGCATCCGCGAGAATGTCCGGGACTTCGCCGCGCGTGATGCGCCAGGCGAGCCCTTCCGCGATCGCGGTCTTGCCGACACCGGCCTCGCCCACGAGCAGCGGATTGTTCTTGCGGCGGCGGCACAGCACCTGCACCACGCGCTCCACTTCCAGTTCGCGACCGATGAGCGGATCGATCCGGCCGTCCTTCGCCATCTGGTTCAGGTTCTGCGTGAACTGGGCGAGCGGGGTTTCCTTCTGGCCGGCGGCGTCTTCGGCTTCGGCATTCGCGTCGCTGGCCTTGGCGGCTTCGCCGCTGCCCGTCTTCGCGATACCGTGCGAAATGAAATTCACGACATCCAGACGCGTGACGCCCTGCTGCTGCAGGTAGTACACCGCGTGCGAGTCCTTCTCGCCGAAGATGGCGACCAGCACGTTCGCGCCCGTCACTTCCTTCTTGCCGTTGGAAGTGGACTGAACGTGCATGATCGCGCGCTGGATCACGCGCTGGAACCCAAGCGTCGGCTGCGTATCGACGTCATCCGTGCCGGGAACCGTAGGGGTATTGTCGTGAATGAAGTTGCGCAGGTTTTGTCGCAGGTCTTCGATATTGGCGGCACACGCGCGCAGCACTTCCGCAGCTGTTGGATTGTCCAACAGCGCCAGCAGCAGATGCTCGACCGTTATGAACTCGTGCCGCGCCTGACGTGCTTCCATGAACGCCATGTGCAGGCTGACTTCCAGTTCCTGGGCAATCATGCTTCCTCCATCACACACTGCAGCGGATGCCCGGCCTGCCGTGCGTGGGTAACGACTTGCTCAACCTTGGTCGACGCGATGTCCCGCGTATAGACCCCACAAACACCCCTGCCCTCGCGATGGACCTTCAACATGATCTGCGTTGCGGTCTCGCGGTCCTTATTGAAATATTCCTGCACGACCATCACGACGAATTCCATCGGCGTGTAGTCGTCATTCATTAGCACGACCTTGTACATGGAGGGCGGTTTGACCTTTTGCTCCTGCCGCTCCAGTACGGTTGAATCCTGCTTGTCCGGGATAATCGCCATACACCCATTCTAAACAACTCGGACAGGCCCGCAATCCTGCCGTAACCTGACCGGCCGGCCGGTGAACCCGGCGCTCCCGACCTGCGACCCGCTGCAAGCAATTCATGCGCCCTGGCCCGGCCCCGATCCCTTGGACCGGCTGCGGGGCCGGTACACAATCCTGCTCTCAGCAGCTTTCACGCCACCGTTGAATCGAGTATCGCACAACCTTGACGTTGCCGTGGGAAGCGACTGTAGGCGCCCGCACGCTCAGTGTCAGATTCCATGGTGCGGTGCATCGCATATGCGTCACCTGCGCGATTTTTCAAGACGCTCTCCTGCACCTGCTTTATGCACCGGTGCTCAGCGTCGGCGAAAAGCAGGAAAAACCCTGGAAATGCGCTCTTTACAACGTGTCAAGGAGCGTCTCAAAATATTCTTGACAGCAGATTAAAGACCCTCAACAATCAAGCTGGCACTTTTTTCAACCGCCTTAAATTCGAAAAAATGCCGTTGGTGAGCTTGTGAGGAGGGGGCGATCGCACCGCGATCGTTTAGCTTTTCGAACTGCTCGTGGTAGTGACATGAGTTACAGGGGAAGTTGGTATGGCAACCGGTACGGTCAAGTGGTTCAACGACGCGAAGGGTTTCGGGTTCATTACGCCGGATGAAGGCGGTGAGGACCTGTTCGCTCACTTTTCGGCTATTCAAATGAATGGCTTCAAGACCCTCAAAGAAGGGCAGAAGGTGAGCTTCGAGGTCGTGCAAGGCCCGAAGGGTAAACAGGCATCGAACATTCAGGCAGCAGCCTGATCTGTTCGGTACCCGTACCTTGGAAACCCGGCTTCGGCCGGGTTTCTTTTTGGCGTCATGGTTTTTTAACGTTCGCGTGCTAGCTCACGCGCAACGTACCCATCATGCCGAGATCCTCGTGCTCGAGGATATGGCAATGAAACATGCGATCGCCCGCCTCGTGCTGGACAGTGGCGATGTGTACCGTTTCGCCGGGCCGCACGTTCACCGTGTCGCGCCATGCCAGCAGATCCTCCTCCTTGCGCACACCGCCGCGCTCGCGCGCCAGCACCTGAAATTGCGTACCGTGCAGATGAAACGGATGATCCATGTCCGTGCCGTTTGCAATCGTCCAGTGCTCGACTTCGCCGCGCCGGCTTGTCAGCGTCACGCGCGCCGGATCGAAAACCGCTCCGTTCACCATGAACTGCATGCCGCGCGGCATGGGCTGCGTGGACGCGCCCGGCGCGTGCATCGCTTTCATGTCCATGGCCTCGCTGAACAGCACGCTTTGTTTCGGAACCGTTAGAGGACCTGAAGAAATGAGCGGCGCAATCTCGCGCAGGCGCGCCGGCAGCGCCGTTTGTGTCGCGCCTGCCGGTGTGAAGCCAACCCTCGCCAGGATCTGCGATGGCCCCGCAGGCAAGCTGCCGTGCGTCATCGCCATCTTGTGACGATCGTATTGCGCGGCAATCAGCGACGCACGCGAGGCGCCCTGCCCCACGCGCACGATCAGCTCCGCGCGTTCGCCCGGCGCGAGCAACAGCGAGGTCACGCCCTCGCGCGGCGCGCCCAGCAGCCCGCCGTCGGTGCCCACCTGCGTGAACGTGCGGCCGTCGTCGAAGGCGAGTTGCAGATAGCGCGCGTTACAGCCATTCCAGACGCGCCAGCGCTCGTCGCGCACGACGTCGATGTGCGGCTGACGCGCGCCGTTGACGAGCACGTACTGACCTTCGCGGCCGTTCATCCAGTCCATCATGCCGTTCGCGGGAATCGTGCCGTCCGCCGCGAGCTTCAGGTCGGACACGAACAGATGCCGCTCGGGCCACGCCGCGAGTGGATCGTCGGCGGCACGCACGACGAAGGGCCCCGCCAGCCCGCGGAACACCTGCTCCGAACTCAGCATGTGCGGATGCGGGTGATACCAGTAGGTGCCCGCGCTCCCCGGCGGCAGCGTGAAGCGATAAACATGCTGCGCGCCTGGCGCGACGGGTTTCGATGGATTGCCGTCCTGATCGGGCGGCACGGGCAGGCCGTGCCAGTGAATCGTCGAAGGCTGGGGCAGCCGGTTCACGAAGGTGATTTCGACGGTGTCGCCCTCGCGTACGTCGATCATCGGGCCGATGACCGGGCCATCGTTTGCGGCCGCTGCGAGTGCATCGTATTGCCAGAAGACCGTTTGCGGCTGTCCGGGCAGCAGCGCCCGCGCAGCGGGTTGCGCGACGAGCGTCGCGCGAAACTTGCCCGGCTCGCGACCCTGGTTGGCGAGCGTGCGCAGCGCGGCAAGCGGCGCGCCGGCGGGTAACGCATCGGCGGGCGCAAGCGGCCCTTGCGCGTGCATCATGCCGCCCGACATCGCCGGCATGTCCGTCATGCCGTGCATGGCGTGCATGGCATCGCCCGCGTCTTGCGCGAGTGCATGGCGCGCGAACAGGGTCGTGGTGGCGGCGCTCAACGCGCCGGATAGAAATGCTCTTCGTTTCATCGATGAAATCCTCATACCTCGTTCATGCCTGAGCACGCGGCGCGCGACAACACGCACGCCGTGCGCGCGGAATTCGTTGCGCTCGCGCAAAGCGCGAGCGCCACTGTTCAGGCGATTGGAGGAGGCAAAGGAGGCGCGTGTGTAATGCCGGCGCGCAAGGCTGCGGGAAGCACGGTAAGTGCGGAACCAGCGCCGGTTTGCGCATCGAATGCGGTCACGACGGAAGGCACGCTGCAATGCGCGCAGCCAGCGACGCAGCAACTCGTGCCGCAAGGGGAATGCGAACCGTGATCGTGGGTGCCCGTCCCGGCGCAACGAACGCCGGCGGCGACGACAACGTGCGGCGTGATTGCAGCGTGCGCCGCCAGCGCATCGTGCTGCGCTTGCTCGCACGCCATCGCGCCGCGCATGGAAAGCAGCGCGAGCAGGCAGACGAGAAGGAAGCGATAGACGACTGGCACGTTGAACGAAGCTGCGGATGAATTCGATTGACCGCTGCCATGATAGCGCACGGGCTGACCGAAGTCGGCCAGGCCGTCCATTCGAGACGGACTGACGGCGCGTCGGATAAAAAAACCGGCAGATCTTTCGGTCTGCCGTTTTTTTCCATCAGAACGGCGATGAGCCTTCTTGCGCCTACATATTCTCGATCATCACCTGCCCGAAGCCCGAGCACGACACCTGCGTCGCCCCTTCCATCAAACGCGCGAAGTCATAGGTCACGCGCTTCTGCAGAATCGACTTCTCCATCGAGGCAATGATGAGGTTCGCCGCTTCGAACCAGCCGAGATGGCGCAGCATCATTTCCGCCGAAAGAATTTCGGAGCCCGGATTCACATAGTCCTTTCCCGCATACTTGGGGGCCGTGCCGTGAGTCGCCTCGAACATCGCCACGGAGTCCGAAAGATTCGCGCCCGGTGCGATACCGATGCCGCCCACCTGTGCCGCCAGCGCATCGGAAATGTAATCGCCGTTCAGGTTCAGCGTGGCGATCACGTCGTATTCGGCCGGGCGCAGCAGGATCTGCTGCAGGAAGGCATCGGCGATCACGTCCTTGATCACGATGTCGCTGCCCGTCTTCGGATTCTTGATCTTCATCCACGGGCCGCCGTCTATCAGTTCCGCTGCGAACTCCTTCTGCGCGAGCGCATAGCCGTAGTCGCGGAACGCGCCTTCGGTGTACTTCATGATGTTGCCCTTGTGCACGAGCGTGACCGAGCGGCGCTCGTTGTCGATCGCATACTGGATCGCCTTGCACACGAGACGCTCCGTGCCCTCGCGCGATACTGGCTTGACGCCGACGCCGGAACTGTCCGGGAAGCGGATCTTCGCCACGCCCATCTCTTCGCGCAGGAACCTGATGAGCTTCTTCGCACCTTCGGACTCCGCGGGCCATTCGATGCCCGCATAGATGTCCTCCGAGTTCTCGCGGAAGATGACCATGTTGACCTTCTCCGGCGCGCGCACCGGCGAGGGCACCCCCTTGAAGTACTGCACGGGGCGCAGGCACACGTACAGATCGAGCTGCTGGCGCAGCGCGACGTTGAGCGAGCGGATACCGCCGCCCACCGGCGTCGTGAGCGGCCCCTTGATCGACACCACGTATTCCTTCACGACGTCGAGCGTTTCTTCGGGCAGCCACACGTCGGGACCGTAGACCCGCGTCGCCTTCTCGCCCGCGTAGATTTCCATCCAGTGAATCTTGCGCTTGCCGTCATAGGCCTTTTCGACTGCCGCATCGACCACTTTCAGCATGACCGGCGTAATGTCCACGCCCGTGCCATCGCCTTCGATGTACGGGATGATCGGCTGGTCGGAAACGTTGAGCGAAAAGTCCGGATTGACGGTGATCTTTTCACCGCCGGTCGGAACCACGATGTGCTGATACGGCATGATCGACTCCAGTAAGTGCAAGGCTGTGGTAGCGGGTGTGACGCGGCGCTCGGCGCCTCGCGGCGGCGGCGAAGCCTGTTCGCCCGGCGAGAGCGGGCGGCTTGCCTGGCGGCGCGAACAGCCCGTCGGCGTGAGGGTCTGGCGGCTATTCTAGCCCACGCCTCGCGCATGCGTGCCGCGCCCTTCACACGAACGTCGGCGCAAGGCAAGCCGTTTGCGGTGCTGCGGCGCGACATGGCGAACACGTCCGCGCCCGCGGCGTCCTCGCATGGTTGTCGTCGCTACTGTGGGGTGAACCGGTCCGCTCGTATCTTATGTCTTATATAAGATGTAGAAATCGACGAAACGTAATATGCATTAAGATCTCGGCGCCAGCCAGTCATCCATTCGTACCCGTCGCCCAGTCATGCGCTTGATCGCTCTCAATAAACCGTTCGGCACGATCTGTCAGTTTTCGCCGCACGAAACGCGTCAGTCTCTCGCGGACTGGGTGAAGGTGCCGGGCGTCTATCCCGCCGGCCGGCTCGACTCCGATAGCGAAGGTCTCCTGCTCCTCACCGACGACGGCGCCTTGCAGGCGCGCATTGCCGAACCGAAACGCAAGCTCGTGAAGCGCTATTGGGCGCAAGTGGAAGGCGAACCCGGTGCGGGAGCGCTTGCCGCGCTCGAACGCGGCGTCGATCTCGGTGACTTCGTGACGCAGCCGTGTCGAACAAGAATCATTGTCGAGCCCGAAAATATGTGGCCGCGTCATCCGCCGATTCGTTATCGCGCGTCGATACCCACCACGTGGGTCGAGATTGCGATCAGCGAAGGCAAGAACCGGCAAGTGCGACGCATGACCGCGGCAGTGGGCTATCCAACGTTGCGGCTCGTACGCGTGGCGATCGGCGCGCTCGATATTTTTTCGCTTGGCCTCTCGCCCGGCGAAAGCATCGACGTGCCCACCAATGCGCCGTGGCAGACCACGCCTCACAGACACAAGTGATTGTTGTGCAAGCACTTTTCACGTGCTGATCGATTTTTTTCGGATTACGCGGCACGTCCTTCGCCTTTCTGTTGCGTCTCGTTACGAAGCAAATAAAAAGTTTGCGTCAACCGTCTCGCGAGACCATGCGTTATTCGACGCAGATGCCGCCAGAAGCTATCCGGCATTCAGCCTTCAGGGTCCTCGCAGCAATGTGCGGTCCCGACCGCTGGCAGACGCAGAAATCAAATTCACGTGAATTTGTCGAAAGCGACTGTCAACCGAAAGGTGGATGGCACGTTTACCGACCTGACTCCAAAAACCGGGTCACTTGGTTAATCAACTCAAGCTTGAGGATTCACAACATGAACAAACTGATCGCTGCTCTGGTCGCTGGTCTCTTCGCATCGGCTGCATTCGCACAAGCTTCGGCTCCGGAAGCTGCTTCGGCTGCTCCGGCTGCTGCTGCTTCGGCTGCTCACAAGTCGTCGCACAAGAAGGCACACAAGAAGTCGTCGCACAAGAAGGCAGCGAAGGCTGAAGCCGCTTCGGCAGCTTCGGAGTAAGCTTGTTGTAAGACGCATGAAGCCGCGGCATTCGTTGCCGCTCTTCAGCGCGACGAAAGGCAGAGCGCCGCAAGGCGTTCTGCCTTTTTGTTTGGCTGCCTGATTTTCAGCCATTGTTTTGTCACGCACGCTCGCCGCATCACGTCGATGACGTGAAACGCGCCGCGCATTTTGACCCGCTCTGACCTGGTCGCGTAACATGCGCGGATTACCCTACAGCAAGGAGTCTCTCGTGCGATTTTCCCTGCGCTCGTTCTTCGTGCGCTGCGCGCTTGTCGTCGCATTGCCATTGGCCGCTTGCGCGGCGCTCATGTTCACCGCGACGGCCACGTCGAGCATCGCGCAGGCGCAGCAGATCCCGCCGGGCGCCAAACAGCCAGGCGACTTTCCGCGCGTGAAGCTCACAGCAGGCATGTTCGTGATCGACGCAGCGGTCGCCGCCAACGACGCGGACCGTGAACAAGGCCTCATGTACCGCTCGCAGCTCGGGCCCAATGAAGGCATGCTGTTCGTGTTCGGCGAAAACGCCGTGCACTGCTTCTGGATGAAGAACACGCTGATCCCGCTGTCGATCGCGTTCATTCGCGCCGACGGTACGATCACCGACATCGACGAGATGCAGGCCGAAACGACCAACAACCACTGCCCGCGTAACAACGGCGTCTTCGCACTCGAAATGCCGAAGGGCTGGTTCACGGCGAAGGGCATCAAGCCCGGCATGAAGATTCAGGGACTGCCGCCGCTGCAGTAAGCGCGCGGCGACCCAGCGCGCGCCATGCGCGCGCCGCGCAAAAACGCAAGCCGGCCCCGCACGTACGCGGCGCCGGCTTTTTTTGCGCCCGCCGGCGCGCCGCCTGGCGCCCCTGCGCAGCGCCGTCGCCGCTTCCCGCGCCGCGGCATACGCCCTGCAAAACCGGCGCGCAAGCGCTATCCTATAAATCCCCCGCATGGCGCGTGCCACCAACGCGTGCGCCATGCGGCGCATCGGGCCGCGCGCTGGCCGCGCCGCGTGCCGCCCGGCAGCTTCCATGGCGCGTCATTCCAAGGAGATCACCGTGCCTCGCAAGACCCCCATCGAGCGCTATCGCAACATCGGGATCAGCGCTCACATCGACGCCGGCAAAACCACGACGACCGAGCGCATCCTTTTCTACACCGGCGTGAATCACAAGCTCGGCGAGGTTCACGACGGCGCGGCGACTATGGACTGGATGGAGCAGGAACAGGAACGCGGCATCACGATCACCTCGGCCGCGACCACCGCGTTCTGGAAGGGCATGGCCGGCAATTACCCCGAACACCGCATCAACATCATCGACACCCCGGGGCACGTGGACTTCACGATCGAAGTCGAGCGCTCCATGCGCGTGCTCGACGGCGCGTGCATGGTGTACGACTCCGTGGGCGGCGTGCAGCCGCAGTCGGAAACCGTGTGGCGTCAGGCGAACAAGTACAAGGTGCCGCGCATCGCGTTCGTCAACAAGATGGACCGCGTGGGCGCGGACTTCTTCCGCGTGCAGCGGCAGATCGGCGAGCGTCTGAAGGGCGTGGCCGTGCCGATCCAGATTCCGGTGGGCGCGGAAGATCACTTCCAGGGCGTGGTCGATCTCGTGAAGATGAAGGCGATCGTCTGGGACGACGAGAGCCAGGGCGTGAAGTTCGAGTACGAGGACATCCCCGCGAATCTCGTCGAGCTCGCGCACGAGTGGCGCGAGAAGATGGTCGAAGCCGCCGCCGAAGCCGACGAAACGCTGCTCGAAAAGTATCTTCACGATCACGAAAGCCTGACCGAAGAGGAAATCAAGGGCGGCCTGCGCAAGCGCACGATCGCCAACGAGATCGTGCCGATGCTGTGTGGCAGCGCGTTCAAGAACAAGGGCGTGCAGGCCATGCTCGACGCCGTGATCGACTACCTGCCCTCGCCGGTGGACGTGCCCGCGATTCTCGGCCACGACCTCCACGACAAGGAAATCGAGCGCCACCCGAGCGACGACGAGCCGTTCTCCGCACTCGCCTTCAAGATCATGACCGACCCGTTCGTCGGCCAGCTGATCTTCTTCCGCGTCTATTCGGGCGTGGTGAATTCGGGCGACACGGTGCTCAACGCGACCAAGGACAAGAAGGAGCGCCTGGGCCGCATCCTGCAGATGCACGCGAACGAGCGCAAGGAAATCAAGGAAGTGCGCGCGGGCGACATCGCGGCCGCGGTGGGCCTGAAGGAAGCGACGACGGGCGACACGCTCTGCGATCCGGCGCATGCCATCGTGCTCGAAAGGATGATCTTCCCCGAGCCCGTGATCTCGCAGGCCGTCGAGCCGAAGACCAAGGCCGACCAGGAGAAGATGGGCATCGCGCTCAATCGCCTCGCGCAGGAAGACCCGTCGTTCCGCGTGCAGACCGATGAAGAGTCCGGCCAGACCATCATCTCGGGCATGGGCGAGCTGCACCTCGAAATTCTCGTCGACCGCATGAAACGCGAGTTCGGCGTGGAGGCGACCGTCGGCAAGCCGCAAGTCGCGTATCGCGAGACCGTGAAGAACAAGGTCGAAGATGTGGAAGGCAAGTTCGTCAAGCAGTCGGGCGGGCGCGGCCAGTACGGCCACGCGGTCATCACACTCGAGCCGCAGACGCCGGGCAAGGGCTACGAGTTCGTCGACGCCATCAAGGGCGGCGTGATTCCGCGCGAGTTCATCCCCGCGGTCGACAAGGGCATCCAGGAAACGCTCAAGGCAGGGGTGCTCGCGGGCTACCCGGTGGTCGACACGAAGGTCACGCTCACGTTCGGCTCCTACCACGACGTCGACTCAAACGAAAACGCCTTCCGCATGGCCGGTTCGATGGCCTTCAAGGAAGCGATGCGCAAGGCCAAACCGATCCTGCTCGAACCGATGATGGCCGTGGAAGTGGAGACGCCCGAGGACTTCATGGGCAACGTGATGGGCGATCTGTCGAGCCGTCGCGGCATCGTGCAGGGCATGGAGGACATCGCGGGCGGCGGCGGCAAGATCGTGCGCGCCGAAGTGCCGCTCTCGGAGATGTTCGGCTACTCCACCTCGCTGCGCTCGCTCACGCAAGGCCGCGCCACCTACACGATGGAGTTCAAGCACTACGCGGAAACGCCGCAGAACGTGGCAGAAGCGGTCATCAACGCGAAGAAGGCCTAAGCCAGGCGACGTGCAGTCGTTGCTGTGCACGCGAAAGCCCGTCCCCTGCGGACGGGCTTTTTTGCATGCGCGCAGCGCAATTTTGACCATGCCACAATGCGGCGATGACGCTGCGAGGCCCACAGTCAAGGAGACACGACGATGAGTCACGAACACGACCATGAGCATCCTCACGACGACTCACCCATCGACTGGCGCGAAAACGGCGTCAAGGTGATACGCGGCGACCAGCTCGACACGAACACGGCGCAAACGCCCGGCATGAACCGCGCGGCCGCGATCAACGCGGCGCGCGTGGGTGCACAAAAGATCTGGGCGGGCACGGTGACGATCCATCCGAACGCGAAGACCGGCGCGCATCATCACGGCGCGCTTGAGAGTGTGATCTACGTCGTGCGCGGTCACGCGCGCATGCGCTGGGGCGAGCATCTGGAATTCACCGCCGAGGCGGGCCCGGGCGACTTCATCTTCGTGCCGCCCTACGTCCCGCACCAGGAGATCAACGCGAGCACCGACGATCCGCTCGAATGCGTGCTCGTGCGCAGCGACAACGAGGCCGTCGTGGTGAACCTGAACATCGACGCCGTCGAAGCCCCGGAAACCGTGTACTGGGTCGATCCCATCCACCGTCATCCGCACGACCATTGAGGGGCCGGCAGCCCATTCCGCCTTCCACGACGCAATCACGCTATGACGCAATGACGTTATGACGACGCCCGCCGCCTCGCTCCGCGCCCGCCTGATTCCGCTCTACGCCGCGCTCGTCGCCGCCAATCTCGGCGCGTGGGCGTGGGCGCTGATCGCGTTTCGTCACTATCCGCTGCTGCTCGGTACGGCGGCGCTCGCCTACGGCTTCGGCCTGCGCCACGCGGTGGACGCCGACCATATCGCCGCCATCGACGCCGTCACGCGCAAGCTCATGCAGCAGGGGCAACGCCCGCTCGGCGTGGGACTCGCGTTCTCGCTCGGCCATTCGACGGTCGTGATCGTCGCCACGCTCGGCATCGCGCTCACCGCGCTCTCGTTGCATGGCCGCTTCGAGCAGTTCCACGAGATCGGCTCGACCATCGGCACGCTCGTCTCGTCGACGTTCCTGCTCGTGCTCGCGGGCGTGAACCTCGTGATTCTGCGCGACGTATGGATGCGTTACCGCCGCGCACAGCGAGGCGACGACGCAGCACTCTCCGCCGACGCGCCCGCGCCCGCCGGCCTCTTCTCGCGCGCGCTCAGGCCGCTCTTTGCGCTCGTTACGAAGAGCTGGCACCTGTACCCCGTTGGCGTGCTGTTCGGCCTCGGCTTCGACACGGCCACCGAAATCGGCCTGCTCGCCATTGCCGCCGCCGAAGCGGGCAAGGGCCTGCCGATCTATTCGATTCTCGTGTTCCCCGCGCTTTTCACGGCGGGCATGACACTCGTCGATTCGACCGACAACGTGCTGATGGTCCACGCCTACGGCTGGGCGATGGACGATCCCAGGCGCAAGCTCTACTACAACGCGAGCATCACGTTCGTCTCGGCGCTCGTGGCGATCGTGATCGGCGGCGTGGAAGCGCTCGGGCTCCTCGCCGACAAGCTCGGCGCGCGCGGCGGCGCATGGACGCTCATCGCGGGTCTCAACGAGCGCTTCGGCGAGTTGGGCTACGGCATCGTCGCGGCATTCATCGCCTGCTGGATCGGCTCGGTGCTGTTCCATCGCTGGCGCCGGCCCGCCGCGGCCCGCTAAAGCACTCGCACGACTGCACGGCGCGCCATGCGCGCGCAACCCCGCGAAACCCCTACCCTTCGCCTCGTTTGCCGAAAGCGCGTAAACTAGGCCCAGCTATTGCGCGCCTGCCGTGCTCGATAGCCCCGTCAATCGTTTCACCTTGCTGAACCCATTCGTCGTCTGCCGTACCGCATGCCGCCGTCGCGCAACGCCCCCGGGCCTCGCGCGTCCCCTGAACGGAATCGCACGGAAACCCGCACCGATGAAACGACCGCAGTCCCGCCGTCCGCTCCTCCCCAGCCTCGAAGCGCTGCGCCCTCAGGCAGGCGATCACGGCAACCACGCCCTCGACGAATTCGCTGCCGGCCGCCTCACGCGCCGCGAGCTGCTGCGCTATGCCAGCGCGGTAGGCCTTACGGCACTGCCTGCGTTTGCGGGCCTCGCCGTGCCGCGCGGCGCACACGCCCAGGGCGCGTCGAAACCCGGCGATCAGACGATCCGCGTGGCGCACCTGATGCCCGCGGGCGCCGTCGATCCGCTCACCGTGACCGATGCGGGCGCGCTGTGTCTGCTGAACCAAACGGGCGAATTCCTCGCCAACGACGACGCGCAAGGCCATCTGCAACCCGCCCTCGCGCTCTCCTGGCAAGCGAACGCCAAAGCAGACGTCTGGACGTTCAAGCTGCGCCCCAACGTGAAATTCCACGACGGCCAGCCATTCGGCGCGAAGGACGTGGTGGCGACCTTCGATCGCCTCGCCGACCCCGCAACCGGCTCGGCGGCGCTCTCGGTGCTCAAGGGCGTGCTCTCGAAAGGCGGCGCGAAGGCCGTCGACGATCACACGGTCGAGTTCCACCTCGACGCGCCCAACGGCAACTTCGCCTACTACGTTTCTTCGGACAACTACAACGCCGTGATGCTGCCCGCCAACTATGCGGGCAATTACGAAAAGAGCTTTATCGGCACCGGGCCGTTCAAGCTCGACAAATTCGAAGCGCGGCGCGGCGCGAGCTTCGTGCGCAATCCCGACTATTGGGGCGAAAAGGCGATGCCCGCGCGCGTGGAATTCGCCTTCTACGCCGACGAGCAGGCGCAATTGCTCGCGCTGCAAGGCCACCAGGCCGACGTGATGGGCACCTTCACCGTGCAGGGCGGCATCGGCATCCTGAACAATCCCGACTTCAAGGTGATCGGCGTGCGCTCGAGCGCGCACCGCCAGATCCACATGCGTAACGACTCGCCCACCTTCAAGGACAAGCGCGTACGCAAGGCGCTCGCGCTGGCGCTCGATCGCGACGTACTCGTGCGCGGGCTGTTCAAGGGTCGCGCCGTGGTGGGCAACGACAGCCCGTTCGCGCCCATCTTCCCGTCCACGGCGACCGACGTGCCCCAGCGCAAGATCGATGTCGCGAAGGCACGCCAGTTGCTCGCGCAGGCGGGCGTGGCCAACGGCTTCGACGTGTCGCTCACCTCCGAGAAGTACATGGAAATACCGGACCTCGCCGTGGTCGTGCAGAACGCTGCGAAGGCGGTCGGCATCCGCATCGCGCTCAAGGTGGAGAGCCAGTCGCAGTACTACGGCGCGGGCACGTTCGGCAAATCGGACTGGCTCGACTCGCCGCTCGGCATTACCGACTATGGGCACCGCGGCGTGCCGAACGTGTTTCTCAACGCGCCGCTCACCTCGGGCGGCACGTGGAATGCTGCCCACTTTCGCAACGCGCAGTACGACAAGCTGGTCGCGCAGTTCGCGGCGACGCTCGACGTGGCGGCCCAGAAGCAGGTGGCGAGGCAGATCCAGACGCTGCTGCTCGACGAGACGCCCGTGATCATCCCGTACTTCTACGACCAGTTGATCGCACAGCGCGCCGTGCTTTCGGGCGTGCGCTTCACGGCGCTCGCCCAGCTCTATTTCGACCGCGCGACGCTCGCCGCCTGAACCGGCCCTGGCGCACCCGAAACGGAGGTCCGATGGCTACTCCGCTCCCGCCCATGTCGAATCCGGCCGGCACCGCGCGCGCCTTCGTCCCGCGCGCGGGCGTCGTGCGCTTTCTCGGCCGGCGCGCCGCCTGGGCGATCTTCACGCTCTGGCTGCTCTCGGTGCTCGTGTTCGCGGGCGGCCAACTGCTGCCCGGCGATATCGGCCGCGCCGTGCTGGGCCCGCTCGCCGACGCGCGCGCGGTTGCCGCGCTCAATCACGAGCTGGGCGCGGACCGGCCGGTGCTCGACCAGTACGTTTCGTGGATCACGCATGCGCTGCGCGGCGACTTCGGCATGTCGTGGAGCTACAAGCAGCCCGTCGCGCCGTTCGTCGGCGACGCGCTCCTGCAGTCGGCCAGGCTCGGACTGCTTGCGTTCGTGGTGGTGGTGCCGCTCGGCATTGCGGGTGGCGTATGGGCGGCGCTTCACGAAGGCCGCCTGATCGACCGCGCGATCAGCACGGGCGGCCTGTGCGCGAGCGCCGTGCCGGAATTCGTCTCGTCGATCGTGCTGATCCTCATCTTCGGCGTGTGGCTGCGCTGGCTGCCCATCGAGGCCACCGCGCCCAGCGGCGCGGGCGTGCTCGAACAATTGCGGCACCTCGTGCTGCCCGTGCTGCCGCTCGTGCTCGTGTTCTTCGGCTATCTCGCGCGCATCGCGCGTGCGGGCACGATCACGGCGCTCGACGCCGACTACACGCGCACCGCGATTCTCAAGGGGCTGCCGAGCCATGTCGTGATCATGCGGCACGTGCTGCGCAATGCGCTGCTGCCCAGCGTGACGGTGGCGGCCACGCAGCTCGGTTATCTGATCGGCGGGCTCGTCGTGGTCGAATCGCTGTTCCGCTATCCGGGCGTAGGCTCCCTCATCTTCAACGCCGCGAAGGCCAAGGACTTCCCGTTGCTCGAAGCCGGTGTACTCGCGGTGGGCGCGGTCTATACACTCGCCAATCTCGCCGCCGACGCCCTGCACGCATTGCTCGACCCGCGCCTGCGCGCGCCGGGAGGCGCATGAACGATATGGTATCCGAACCAATTTCTCCGGGCGGCGAACCGGGCGAAGAAGCGCTCGCCGACACGCGTCTGCGCGACACGCTGCATCTGCTGCTGCGCTCGCCCTCGTTCGTCGCGGGCGCGCTGATCCTCGTTTGGTGGATCGTCTGCGGGCTCGCGGGCCAGTGGTTCGCACCGCACGACGCCTACGCGTCCGATCCGCTCAGCTCGCTCCTGCCGCCCGACCATACGCACTGGTGCGGCACCGATCAGCTCGGCCGCGACATCTGCTCGCGCGTGATCGTGGGCGCGCGCGACATCCTCACGATCGCGCCGCTCGCCACGCTCGTCGGCACGCTCGCGGGCGCGGCGCTCGGGCTCGTCACGGGCTATTTCGAAGGCGCGTTCGGCACGTTCGTCGCGCGTACGCTCGACGCGGTGCTCGCGCTGCCGCTCGTGATCGTCGCGCTGCTCGTGCTCGCGGCCGTAGGCGCCTCGAATCTCGCCGTGGTGCTCGTGATCGGCATTACCTTTGCGCCGCTCGTCGCACGCACGGTGCGCGCGGCGGTGCTCGCCGAGCGTCATCTCGACTACGTGGCGGCGGCTCGCTTGCGCGGCGCGAATGCGCTCGCCGTGATGTTCACGGAGATCCTGCCGAACGTCTGGCCGCCCATCGTCGTCGAGGCGACGGTGCGCCTCGGCTATGCGATCTTCGCGGTCGCGACGCTCTCGTTCCTCGGCTTCGGCATCCAGCCGCCGTCCGCCGACTGGGGACTCGCGCTCGCCGAGTCGTACACGCTTCTCGCGGGCGGCGCATGGTGGACCGTGGCGTTCGATGCGCTTGCCATCGCCTCGCTCGTGGTGGCCGTGAACCTGATCGCCGACAGCCTGCGCGAGGTGCTCCAATCGTGAACCGCCCCGCTTCTTCACGCCCCGCTCTCGCCACCTTCAGCGTGCCGCGCGACGACGACGCGCTCGCGCTCGTCGGCCTCACCGTCGCTTACCGCGTGCGCGGGCGCGACCGCGACGTGCTCACCGACGTCTCGCTGCGCATCCGGCGCGGTGAAGCGTATGGGCTCGTAGGCGAATCGGGCTGCGGCAAGTCGACGGTCGCGCTCGCCGCGCTGCGCTATCTGCCGCGCAACGGCCGCGTGAAAGCCGGGCGCATCGCAATCGCGGGCGACGACGTGCTCGCGCTCGACGTCGACGGCCTGCGCACGCTGCGCGCCAACGCCGTGTCGATGGTCTATCAGGACCCCGCCAGCGCGCTCAATCCCACGCTTACCATCGCCCGCCAGCTGAACGAAGCGTTCGAAGCCGCGGGCGCCGACGCGAGCATGGCCCGCTCGCGCTCGCACGCGATGCTCGAGCGCGTGCGCATTGCCGATCCGGGCCGCGTGCTGGCGAGCTATCCGCACCAGCTCTCGGGCGGCATGCAGCAGCGCGTCGTGATTGCGATGGCACTCGCGTCGAACCCCACGCTCCTGATTCTCGACGAACCGACCACCGGCCTCGACGCCACCGTCGAGGCCGAGGTGCTCGACCTCATCGCGAAGCTGCGTGCGGAGCTGGGCATGGCGGTGCTGCTCATCAGCCACGACCTCGCGGTGATCGGGCGCATGTGCGAACGCGTGGGCGTGCTCTACGCGGGACGGCTCGTGGAGGAAGGCGCCACGCGCGACGTGTTCGAGCGCGCGCGCCATCCGTACACGGTCGGCCTGCTGCGCTGCCTGCCGGCGCAGGGCCGCAACAAGCATGCGGGCGCGCTCGACACGATACCGGGCGAGTTGCCGGCGCCTGGCGTGAGTGCGCCCGGCTGCATCTACGCACCGCGCTGCCGCCTCGCCGACGCGCGTTGCCGCGTGGAAGCGCCGCCGCCGCATCGCATGACCGCGCCGCACGGCGAGCAGATGTCGCGCTGTCACTATCACGAACGCGCGATGGAATTGCCGTTCGGGAACCTGATCGGAGGCGGCGACGGTTCGCAGACTTCGGGCGATGGTCCGTCGAATGGCGAAGCCGAACCGCGCGTCATATTGCGCGCACTCGACGTCTCGCGCACCTTCGGACACGGCGCGCAAGCCGTGCGCGCACTTGACGGCGTGTCGATCGAGCTGCATGCGGGCGAGACGCTCGGCGTCGTGGGCGAATCGGGCAGCGGCAAGACGACGCTCGCGCGCATGCTGCTCGGCCTGCATGCTCCCGATGCGGGCGGCGCCGTCGAACTGGACGGCAAACGCCTGCACGCCCACGTCGCGCGGCGCCGCGCCGACGAGCGCGCGGCGCTGCGCGTCGTGTTCCAGCATCCGGACGCCTCGCTCAATCGTGCGCTGCCCGTGAAACGGTTGATCGAGCGCGCGCTTTCCCGGCCGCACGACGCCACGCCGGCAGCTCACCAGGCCTCAGACGAATCGCGCATCGCGGGACTGCTCGAAGCCGTGCGCGTGCCGGCGCGCTATCTCGTGGCGCGCGCGCGGCAACTTTCGGGCGGGCTCAAGCAGCGCGTGGCGATCGCCCAGGCGTTCGCGGGCGAGCCGCGCATCGTGATCTGCGACGAGCCCACCTCGGCGCTCGACGTCTCCGTGCAGGCGGCGATTCTCAACCTGCTCGCGCGCCTGCAGCGCGAACGCGGCGTGAGCTACCTGTTCATTTCGCACGACCTCGATGTCGTGCGCTATCTCGCCGATCGCATCGTCGTGCTCTACGCGGGCCGCGTCGTGGAAAGCGGTCCGGCCGGCGCGGTGTTCGACGGCCCGTGGCATCCGTATACAGAAACGCTGCTGGCCGCGCGCGCGCTCGGTGCGGCAACGGCCAACGATACGAACGCCGCGGCGCGCGGCTGCATTTTCAGCGCGCACTGCCCGCGCAAGCTCGGCGCGATTTGCGACGAAGCGCCCCCACCGCTCGCCGAAGCGGGCGGCGGCCATCGCATTCTCTGCCACATTCCCGTAGACGAATTGCGCGCACAACAGAGCGCCACCACGGACACACAAGCGGCGACCTGACGGTGCGATAGCACGCATATCGCACCCGGCTTCGTTGCGCTGTCCGCTTTCGCAACGCGAATCGCGCCATTGAGCGCGCGCGTTTCATCGCCGTAACGTTTTCCGCGTTTTTTCTGCCACGCGGGCGACACATGAATTGTCAAGTCCACCCCGCAAGCCCCTCCCCGGCCGATGGCACAAAACTGGCTATATCGGCATCAGGCATCCGGCCGCCGCAATCCGGTGCAATGCACCCCGACACGCGCGGGGCGTCGCACCGGGCGGACGAATGACTGGCCGCTCGACGCGCTTGTAATCTGCCGACCCACACCATGGGCTCCGACAATCCACAAGGAGTCCTGCGCAAACCGGTCATCCTGCGCGCGGCCTGACCGGGTGCCGTGTTTGGCGAGTACCGCAGAAGCCGGATCGAACCCGATACGCCGGCGCGAAGCGGGTTGCGAGCCTGACGGAGTCGGCGCACGCGCACAAGGCGTGCGGCCGGCACGGGGGCATGGGCGACGACAGCGCATCACGCTGCCGCCTTGCGGGGAGAACAAGATGAAAAAGACCAACATTCATCAGTACTGCTATTGGATAAGATGGGGAGCAGGCATGTGTGCGGTGGGCGCGGGCGTTTTGTTCCCCGCGATCTCTGCGCATGCCGCAGGCGACGTCATCAATCCGGTGATCCTGCTCGCCGACGCACCTCTGCCGGCGAGCGGGGCAGAGGGCTTCGGAGCGTTCAGCGCGCCGGTTGCTGCGGATTCGCCTGCCGCCAGCATCTCGTCGAAAACTGATTCGGAGTCCGATTCGGCTACGCTGGCGAGCGACGTTTCTACGGTGTTCGCGCCGAACGATTGCATTAGCCGTACGGGCAGCGCGTGTTTCCGGGGCAATGGCGGCGGCGGCCATGGCGGCTCGGGTGCGTCGAGCGGCAGCAACGGAAGCAGCGGCGGCGCTGCGGGTGCCGCGACGGCCAGCACGGGAGGGCTTGGCCGCAGCGGCAGCTCTAGCGTGGGAGGGACGGGACCGAGCGGTTCGGGAGGCGGTTCCAGCAACTCCGGCGGCGGCGAAGGCGGTGGTGGGAAAGGAGGCGGCGGTAACAACGGCGGTAACAACGGCGGTGGCAACAACGGTGGCAACAACGGTGGCAACAACGGTGGCAACAACGGTGGCAACAACGGTGGCGGCAATAACGGTGGCGGAAGCAGCAGCGGCAGTTCAGGCGGCTGTGGCTGCGGCAGCCACGGCGGATCGGCAAGCGGCCCTTCGGGCGGCCCCGCAGGCGGATTCGGCGGCGGCTTTGGCGGGGGTTTCGGGGGTTTCGGCGGATTCGGCGGTGGCTTCGGAGGTGGATTCGGCAAAGGTGGACCGTCGGGCGGCCCGGGCGGCGGGTACGGCGGCGGACACGGTGGCGGCCATGGCAGCGGTCATTGAACCTGTACGGCGGTGCAGGCAGAGCGCTGCAGCCACTCCGATCTGGCGCGACGGCCAGGCGCGCCAGTCCTGGCGTCGGCGGCGGCGTCCCGGTCCCCCGGCCGGGCACCGCCGCCGCGGGCCGGTCGCCGGATGCGCGATGCGCGTGGCGTTCCCGGGCGACCACAGCGGCTGTCTGCTCGCCATACGCCGGCGCAAACCATGACCGCGCGCGCAAGCGCGCACCCCACTCGCGCCCTACAGCATCTCCAGCGGACGCTTGCTGCGCGGCGGCTTGAAATATGCGTCGAGCGCCGCGTGCTCTTGCGCACCGAGCACGAGATCGAGCGCCGCGCGGTTGTCGCGCACGTGCTCCACGCGCCCCGCCTTCGGAATCGCACAGACCCCGCTTTGACCCAGCACCCACGCCATCGCCACGCGATAGACCGACACCCCGTGTGCGTGAGCGATGTCGTCGAGCGGCGAGCGCCTCGGCAAGCGCGCGTGATCGACGGGGCTATACGCCATCACCGGCATACGATGCGCGGCGCTCCACGGCAGCAGGTCGAATTCCGCGCCGCGCCTTGCGATGTTGTAGAGAATCTGGTTGATCGCGCACGCGTCGCCGCCGGGCGTGGCGAACAGCTCTTCCATGTCGTCGGTGTCGAAATTGCTCACGCCCCAGTGACGGATCTTGCCCGCGCGCACGAGCGCCTCGAACCCGTCGACCGTCTCTTCGAGCGGCACCCCGCCGCGCCAGTGCAGCAGATAGAGATCGAGCCGGTCGGTGCCGAGGCGTTTCAGGCTCGCCTCGCACGCACGCGCGACGCCGCTGCGGCTCGCGTTGTGCGGATACACCTTGCTCACGAGAAACACCTCGTCGCGCAGGCCCTGCAAGGCCTCGCCGACGAGCCGCTCGGTCGCGCCGTCGCCGTACATCTCGGCGGTGTCGATGAGCGTCATGCCGAGCGCCACGCCTTCGCGCAGCGCGGCGATTTCCGCCGCGCGATGTGCGCTGCGCTCGCCCAATTCCCACGTGCCCTGCCCGAGCTTCGGAATGCGTTCGCCGTCCGGCAATGCGACGCTTGCGATATCGGTCGTCATGATCTCCTTTTGCGCGCTGCAACGGCGCCCACTGGCAAAGAACGGCCAGTGTATCGCCTCGCGCGCAATGCGGTCATACGCACTCTCGCAAGCCGTTCATTTCCGCGATTGCGCATCGATGACATAAAATTGCCGTTCGCCTTTCATGCCTGCCTCCCATGAACGCACCCACGGAAGACCGCTGGCGCGACCTGCGCCCGGACCCGGACAACGACACGCCGCTCTATTTGCAGCTCGCGCGCAAGCTGAGCCTTGCGATTCACGACAATCGCTGGAACGCGGGCGAAGCCCTGCCCTCCGAGCGCGTACTCGCGGAGTCGCTCGGCGTTTCGCGCATCACCGCGCGCAAGGCGATCGCCCTGCTCGTCGAGCAGGGCCTGATTCGCCGCACGCAAGGCGCGGGCAGCTTCATCACGCCGCGCATCGAAGACCCGCTCTCGCGCCTCACGAGCTTCAGCGAGATGCTGCGCCAGCGCGGCTTCACGCCGAGCTCGCGCTGGCTCTCACGCGAAATCCAGCCCGCGAGCCGCGACGAGGTAATCCAGCTCGGGCTCTCGCCGGCGGCGGCCGTCACGCGCCTGAAGCGCCTGCGTCTGGCCGACGGCATCGTCATGGCCGTCGAGAACTCCACCTTCCCCGCCGCGCTGATTCCCGACCCAAACGCGATCGGCGACTCGCTCTACAGCTTTCTCGAACAGCGCGGGCTTTCGATCGTGCGCGCACTGCAACACTTTCGCGCCGTGAACGCGAGCGAGGAAATCGCGCGACAGATGAGCATCGCGCCCAACGAGGCGCTGCTGCTCATCACGCGTGTGGGCTATACCGCCGATCAGCGCGCCATCGAACTCACCGATACCTACTGCCGCAACGATTATTACGATTTCGTCGCGGAACTACGCAAGTAGCGCGCGAAAACGCGCCGGCGTCTAGTCGTTCCATGCCGGCGCATCGCTGCCGATCGGCACCGGCGGGCGCGCATGAAACGCAGGTGTAAGTTCGAGCCGCTCGGCGGGCGCCACCGCGCGCACGCGCCCGAACGGCGAAGCCATTTCCTCCAGACAATCGGCGAGATCGGCGGCGCCCACCTCGGGTGCCTGCTGGCCGTCTTCGAGGGTGCCCATCGTCTGCAGCCAGCGGCCCGTTTGCGCGAGCGAAAGGCGCACGTGCCAGCTGCCGCCTTCGCGCATGCGCCGCGCGAGCGCGACCATCGCGCCGAACGCGGCCAGATAGCCCGTGGCGTGATCGAGCGCCTGGCACGGCAGCGGGCGAGCCGTAGTGAACGGCGGCGCGCCTGCTGCGGCGCTGCCGTGTCTTGCTGCAGCGACGCTCTCGGCCCACACGATGCCGCTCGCCGACTGCACGAGGCTGTCGAAGCCGCGCCGCTCGCGCCACGGCCCACGATGCCCATACGCACTGATCGACACGCACACGATGCCGGGCCGCACCTGCGCGAGCGCCTCGGGCGCGAAGCCGCGCGCGGCGAGCGCACCTGGCCGGTAGCCTTGCACGAACACGTCGGCGTCGCGCGCGAGTGCGCGTAGCTGCTCGCACGCAGCTGCGTCGCGCAGGTCGAGCGTGGCGGAGCGCTTGCTGCGGCCGTTGTCGATCACGAGCGGCGCGATGTTCGGCAGATGCGGGCCGTTGATGAGCAGCACGTCCGCGCCGTGTTGACCGAGCGTGCGCCCCGCCACCGGCCCAGCGATGATGCGCGTGAGGTCGAGCGCGCGCACGCCTTCCAGAGGACGCGCGCCGGCGCCCGCCCGCGGCGCCTCGGCGGGCGCGTCGCCGATGCGCTCGATCTCGAACAGCGGCAGGCTCGCCACCGCCTTCGCTTGCTCGTGCGCGGCCCATTCGCGCGGCGCGCGTACGAGCGCGGCGCACAGGCCCGCTTGCGCGAGCGCGTCGTCGAGCGCCGCGCCTTCCCAGCCAAGGATCGCGCGCGCCACGGCGTCGCGCTCGTCCGCGCATTCGAGCACACGCAGGATGCCCGCGAGGTGATGCGGGAAGTTCGCGTGCAGCTGGACCCAGCGACCGTCGCCGGTCGGGAAGTGACCCGTCACCGGATGACGCAGATCCATGGGCGGCTGGCCGTCCACGCTCAAATAGCGCTCGCTGCGAAACGCGGCGAGCGCGCGGCGCACGTCGATCGCCACGCGCTGCGTCCGGGCCGTGCGCAGCGCGTGCAGTTGCGCGGCGGCGAGCCCCGCCGCGCCGATGCTCGCCGCCGCAAGCGTGCCCACGCGAAAGATCGAGGGCAGGCCCGGCTCGACGCCTTCGACGTCGAGCCAGTCGAGCGCGGAAGGGTCGCAGCCCGCCAGCATCCAGAGGTATTCGAGCGCGTCGCGTGGCGTCATGGCGTGCAGTCCTTCTGCAAGGGAAGCGAAGAGAAAACGAGCCGCAGTGATGTCACGCATCGTCGCGCCGCTCGAATCCCGGATCAATCTTGATTATCATGATCAACATAGATTGATTTCTCCGGTTCCTGGAGACGAACCACCATGTCCAGCTATATGACCGCGGAGCAAGCCGCCGCCGAACTCGGCATCAGTCGCGCCACGCTCTACGCCTATGTGAGCCGCGGACTCATCGCCTCGGCGCCCTCGCCCCATGGCCGCCACAACCGCTATGACGCCGCCGAGGTGCGCCGCCTCGCGCGCCGCAAGGCCGACGGCAAGCGCGCGGGCAAGGTCGCGCAGAAGGTGCTCGACTGGGGCGTGCCCGTGCTCGAATCGTCGATCACGCTGATCGCCGACGGCATGCTCTTCTATCGCGGCGAGGACGCCATCGCGCTCGCGCGTCAGGCCTCGCTCGAGGAGGTCGCGGCGCTGCTGTGGCAATGCGCGCCACGCCGTGTGCTACAGGCGCCGCAGGCGCCCATCGCGGCCGCGCAATGGTCGGCATGGCTGAAGATCTGGAGCGGGCACACGCCGCTGGAGCGCGCGCTCGTGCTGTTGCCGGCCGCCGCCGCGCAAATGCCGCGCATCTGGGCGCAGGGCCGCGACGCGCAAATCGACACCGGTGCGATGCTCATGCGCCTGCTCGCGGCGGCGCTCGTGTCCGCCGCGCCGTCGAACGAGCCGCTGCATCGTCAACTAGGCGAGGCGTGGGGAGTGCGCTCGCGCGCGCAAACCGACCTGCTGCGCGCCGCGCTCGTGCTGTGCGCCGACCATGAGCTGAACGCCTCGACGTTCACGGTACGCTGCATCACCTCCACCGGTACGCATCTGTTCGGCGCGGCGACGGGCGGCCTGGCCGCCCTGGCCGGGCCGCGCCACGGCGGCGAGACCACGCGCGTCGCCGCGCTCTTCGACGAAGCCGCGCGCGCCGACGATCTGCATCGCTATCTTGCCGACCGTCTCGCGCCCGACGAACTCGGCACGGCTGTGCCGCTCTCCGGCTTCGGCCACCCGCTCTATCCCGCTGGCGACCCGCGCGCGCGCCTGCTGCTGGACCTGCTCGCACAACGCGCGCCGGCGCGCTCGCCGATGGACGAAGTCGATGCGCTCGCCCAGGCCGTGGCCGAGACGAGCGGCGCGCGCCCGACGCTCGACTACGCGCTCGCGGCCATCGAGCGCGTGCTGGGGCTGCCGCGCGGCGCCGCGTTCACGCTGTTCGCCGCGGGGCGCGTGACGGGCTGGATCGCACATGCGCTCGAACAGACCGCCGATGGCCGGCTGATCCGTCCGCGCGCACGCTACGTGGGGGAAATGGCAGGCAATACGACGCAAGCCGCTCGGCACATCGCGTAGCACGAACAACAAGGTCAACCCGGCTCAACCCGCCGCCCGCACACCCCACTGCCCGCGCTGCGCCCAGCCACGCAACGTTTCGCCGATGCGCGCCGCCACACCGCTCGCGCCCGCCGCGCGCACGCGTTCCACGTCGACCGGCGCCACCGTCCAAGCTGGCGCGGCGGCGCTTGCGCCGCCCAGCGCCAGCACGAAACGCGCCCCTTCGTGGCCCGCGCTCACGTGCACGCGCACGCCCGCGGCGAGCCCGATCGACTCGCCGGCGCGCAGCCAGTAGTCGCCGGCGTCGCCCGCGATCGTGAGCCAGAGTTCGCCTTCGCTCACATGCAATTGCATTGCCTGCGCGAGCCGCCAGGTTTCGACGGGCTCGCCGTGTTCCAGTTCGAATATTCGGATTTCGCGCATTGCCATGCTCCTTGCAGACTGGCCGCCGAGTCCCCCTCGGACGGCCACCGGAAGGCTGGCTGACGAGGACTTGAAGCGCCTTCCCGGTAGGAGCATTATTGCGATCAGTGACGTATGATCCCATGTACAGTTCCGAACAGTTCATCTGGAACTGTGCAGTCAAAAAACCGAACAGTCACTGCCGTTTCAAACCGCAGCCTCAAGCGCCCTACCCAGCGAGACCCAGATGAAACTCGAACTCGACCGCGCGAGCGATGTGCCGCTCACCGAACAGATCGTCAGCGGCGTGCAGACGTGGATCCGCTCGCGCGCCGCGCACCCGGGCTCACGTCTGCCGTCGATCCGCCAGTTCGCCGCCGACTATGCGATAAGCCGCTTTCCGGTGATCGAGGCCTATGACCGGCTCGTCTCGCTCGGCTATCTCGACTCGCGCCACGGCTCGGGCTTCTACGTGAGCGAGCGCGCGCGCGCGGGACTCTCCGGCATGGGCACCTGCGACCTCTCGAACGCCGCCGACGAATCGGGCCACCTGCTCAGCCAGCTCGAACGCGCGGGCGAGCTGCTGCAGCTCGACAGCGGCTCGATCCCGCAGGCGTGGCGCGACATCGACGCGCTCGGCCAGGCGATCCGCCATGTGTCGCGCAGCGACCCGGCGAGCCTCGTCGACTACGGCACGCCAACGGGCGACGCCACGCTGCGCGAGCATCTGTGCAACCGGCTCGCGCCGCTTGGCATCGTCGCCGAGACGCAGCAGATCCTCATTACGGAGGGCGCGAGCGAAGGCCTCGACCTGCTCATGCGCTACATGCTCAAGCCCGGCGACACGGTATTCGTCGAAGATCCCGGCTACTACAACCTGTACGGCCTGCTCAAACTGCACGGCGTGCGCCTCGTGGGCATCCGCCGCACGGCAAGCGGGCCCGACCTCGACCATTTGCACGCGATGCTCGCCGAGCACCATCCGCGCGCGTTCTTCGTCAACACCGTGTTCCACAACCCGACCGGCTCGACGATCTCGCCGCCTGTCGCGTTCCGCCTGCTGCAGCTCGCGCGCGAGCACCGCTTCACCATCGTGGAGGACGACATCTACGCCGATTTCCAGGCCGACCCCACCGACCGGCTCGCGGCGCTCGACCAGTTCGAGCACGTCGTCTATGTAGGCGGGCTTTCGAAGACGCTCTCCTCGGCGCTGCGCGTGGGCTACGTGGTGGCCAACCCGGCGATCGTGCGCGATCTCGCGGCCATCAAGGCGCTCACCAGCATCAGCGGCTCGCGCTTTTCGCAGGCCGTGGCCGCCACGCTGCTCGAGCGCGGCGCGTACCGCAAATACCTCGAACGGCTGCGCCGGCGCATCGCCGAGGCGCAAGGGTCGGCCACGCGCACACTCGAAGCGCACGGGTGGGAGCTGTTCGGCAGCGCGGCGTCGGCCACCGCGGCCACCGCGGCGAGCGCGGCGCGCGGCTATGCGCAAACGGGCGGCAAGTTCGTCTGGGCACGCGTGCCGCACGTGGACGATTCCACCCGCCTCGCCGCCTGCGGCGAGCCGCTCGGCGTGGCGGTCTCGCCGGGCAGCCACTTCCGCCCGCAAGGCGAGCCGAGCCCGTGGATTCGCATCAACGTGGCGCTCACGCTCGACCCGCGCGCCCAGGCCTTTTTCGCGGCGGCGGCGCGCCTCGACGGATAAACGCGCGAGGCGCGGCACGCCCCGGCGCTCACGCCGCCTGCGCCACATCAGCGGCAACGGGCCCGGCCGTCTGCGTGGGAACGCCGTTTTCCCTACAATGGCGCTTGCCTGCGCGCCCCTCTCCTCGCCCATGTCCGAATCCACCGCTGCGTCCAGCACCGCTGTGTCGCCCCGCTCGTTGTCCGTGATGCTGTGGCTCGTCGCCACCGGCTTCTTCATGCAGACCCTCGATTCGACCATCGTCAACACGGCATTGCCGGCGATGGCGAGGAGTCTCGGCGAACTACCGTTGCGCATGCAATCAGTCGTGATCGCGTATTCGCTCACGATGGCGGTGATGATCCCCGTCTCGGGCTGGCTCGCGGACAAGCTCGGCACACGGCGCGTGTTCCTCGGCGCGATCTTCGTGTTCACGGTCGGCTCGCTCCTGTGCGCGAGCGCGCATACGCTGAACCAGCTCGTGGTCTCGCGCATCGCGCAGGGCGTGGGCGGCGCGATGCTGCTGCCGGTCGGCCGGCTTGCCGTGCTGCGCACGTTTCCCGCCGAACGCTATCTGCCCGCGCTCTCGTTCGTGGCGATTCCGGGGCTGATCGGCCCGCTCATCGGCCCGACGCTCGGCGGCTGGCTCGTGCAGATCGCCTCGTGGCACTGGATCTTTCTGATCAACGTGCCGGTGGGCGTGGTGGGCTGCATCGCCACCTTCATCTTCATGCCCGACAGCCGCAACCCCGACACGCCGCGCTTCGACCTGCCGGGCTACCTGCTGCTCGTGATCGGCATGCTCGCGATTTCGTTCGCGCTCGACGGGCGCAGCGAGTTCGGCATCCAGCACGCCACGGTGCTCGTGCTCTTCATCCTTTCGCTCGCCGCGTTCGTGGCCTACGGTCTGCATGCGGTGCGCACGCCACGGCCGATCTTTTCGCTCGATCTCTTCAAGATCCACACCTTCAGCGTGGGCCTGCTCGGCAACCTGTTCGCGCGCATCGGCAGCGGCGCGATGCCGTATCTGATTCCGCTGCTGCTTCAGGTGGCGCTCGGCTACACGGCCTTCGAGGCCGGCCTCATGATGCTGCCCACGGCCGCCGCGGGCATGTTCTCCAAACGCCTCGTGACGAGTCTCATCATGCGCTACGGCTACCGCAGCGTGCTGGTCTCGAACACGGTGCTCGTGGGCCTCATGATGGCGAGCTTCGCGCTTTCCACGCCCCACGAGCCGCTGTGGATGCGCATCGCGCAACTGGCGATCTTCGGCGCCGTGAACTCGATGCAGTTCACGGCGATGAACACGCTCACGCTCAAGGATCTCGGCACGGGCGGCGCGAGCAGCGGCAACAGCCTCTTCTCGCTCGTGCAAATGCTCTCGATGAGCCTTGGCGTGACCGTCGCGGGCGCGCTGCTCACCACCTTCACGGGCATCATGGGTCACAAGACAGGCGAGAACGTGATTCCGGCGTTCCACGCGACCTTCATTTGCGTGGGCATCATCACGGCGGGTTCGTCGTGGATCTTCGCGCAGCTCTCGCCGGACCTGCGCCGCACCGCCAGGAAGACCGATCCGTCCGAGCGGACCTGACAAGCCGGGGCCTCGGTCGTTGCGGTCGCATCTTCGCCGCTGGCGCACGCACCGCAAAGGTGCGGCACGCCTCGTGGCCGTGCGGCGCCCGGGTTCGCGCACCAACCCGCATACCATCCCGAAACGGCGCGTGCGCCTTCGCACGGGCCTATGGCCACGGGACCAGGCACTCGCATACTTTTTGCTGCCCTATCCTGTAAACTTGACGCTCACGCGTCCCGCCCGTCACGTCCGTCCCGCGCGCCATCGAAACGAAATGACCAGCATGATCGACATCGATCCCCCCGGCTTCCAGTCTCGCCCCATCGCTGGCGAAGAAGGCGCCCGTCGCACCGTGCTGTACGGCGGCTACACCGTCTTCAGCGTGTTCCAGCCCGTGTTTTCGGTCGCGCACCGGCGCGCGATCGGCTATCACGCGTCGCTGCGCGCGCACGACGAGCAAGGCCAGCAGGCGCCCTCGCAGGAGGTGTTCACGCAGGCGGCGCGCCGCGGCGACCTGCTCGAACTGGGGCGTCTCGCGGAATCGCTGCATCTGGGCAACTTCAACGCGTTCGATTCGCATGACGAATGGCTCTTTCTGAGCCTGCACCCTGCCGCGCTCATGGACACGAGCTACGGCGACGCCCTGCTCGCCGGCCTCAAGGCGCTCGGCCTGCAGCCGCAGCGCGTGGTGCTGGAAGTGTCGGAACAGGCGGGCGGCGAGAATTCGCGCTTCGCGGAGATCATCGACGGATTGCGCAAGGCGGGCTTCGTGATCGCGCTGGATGGCTTCGGCGCGAAGCATTCGAACATCGACCGCGTGTGGCAGGTGCGGCCCGACATCGTCACGCTCGACCGCAGCCTGCTCGCCCAGGCGAGCCGCCACGCGCATATCGAGCGCGTGCTGCCGGGGCTCGTCTCGATGCTGCACGAGTCGGGCCAGCTCGTACTCGTGGGCGGCCTTTCGACCGAGCGCGACGCGCTGATCGCGCTGGAAAGCAACGCCGACTTCGTGCAGGGCGCGTATTTCGCGCGGCCCGACGTCGAGCCGGTGCCGCCGGCCAAGGCCGCGCAGCTCATGGACGATCTTTCGTCACGCCTGCGCGAGCGCGTGGCCGCGCGCGAGCGTTCGCAGTCGGCGCGCCTCGCGCCGTACGTGAGCGCCATCGAAGCGGCGGCAAAGCAGCTTGCCGAGGGCGCGAACATGAGCGACGCCACGCTGCCGCTGCTCGGCCTCGACGACACGGCGCGCTGCTTCCTGCTCGACGCGTCGGGCCGCCAGATCGGCGACAACGTGCTGCCCGACGGCCGCACGTCGCAGCGCGCCAAGCGCTTCCGGCCGCTGCTGCATTCCGAGGGCGCAAGCTGGGAACGGCGGCCTTACTTCATCGGTGCCATGAAGGCGCCGGGCCGCGTGCAGTTCACACCGCCCTATCTGTCGATCAACGAGGCGCACCTGTGCGTCACGGCCTCGGTCGCCGTGCAGACGGAGCACGGCGTGCAGGTGCTGTGCGTCGATATCAACTGGGACGCCGCCTTGCGCGGTTAGCGTGCGTTCAGGCTGAGGCTGGGTTCACGCGAGGACGAGCGGCTGCGTGTGTAGCGTCGCGCAGCCGTGTGTGGTGGACGCGCGAGCGGTGACGCTGAGCGTGGACACGCACGCCGCGCCGTCGCTCGAAGCGAGCCGGGCCAGCATCTTGCGCACCGCCTCGCCACCGAAAGCCCGGTTGGCCGCCTGGAGCCGGTTGGCCGGTCCCGCACTCCCTTCTTCCATCGCCGTGACACAAACGACCGGCTCGGGCAGCCCGTCGCGGTCGTCGCGCACATGCAGCCAGGCGGCGAGCGCGCCGTCCTGCGCGACGAGCGCCACGCCCGGCTCGCCGTCCAGCGCCAGCGCTTCGGCACGCAGAACGTGCGCAGCGGGCGCCTCCTGGGGGACATGGCCGTGAGCCGCTTCGGCCACGCTCGCCGCGACCAGCGCGTTTGCCGTCACCCCCAGCAGATCCATCAATCCCACGCGATCCTGTGCATGCAGTACGTCACGCAAACGCTCGACCGTGCGCGCGTGCTGCACCTTGTCTGCTGGCGCCGCCTGCGGCGCGGCCTCGCGGGCGAGCCGAACGCGGGCACGCCGCACGATCTGCCGGCAATGCTCGTTCGTGCAGCCAGTGAGCGCGCCGATCTGCGCGTAGTCGCAGTCGAAGGCCACGCGCAGCACGAACACCGCCTGCTCGAGCGGTCCCAGCCTTTCGAGCAGGAGCAGCAGAGCGTCCGAGAACCGCCGCGCGCGCAAGCCCGCCTCTTCCGCGGAAGGCGCCGCGTCGTCGAGCCACGCGGCCTCGTGTTCGCCCGCTTGCTCGCGACGCAAACGCCGCAGCCGGTCGATCGCAAGGCGCACGGTGACCGTGGCGAGCCACGCCTGCGGCACGCGCAGGGCTTGTGCGTCGGCGTCGCGCCAGCGAAACCACGCGTCCTGCACGACGTCCTCGGCCTCCGCACGGCTACCCAGCACGCGTGCGGCCAGCGCAATGAGCCGCCCGCGCGCCTCGCCGAAGGCGGCAGCGCGGCGCGCGTCGCTCCACGCTGCGGCGCCAGGTCCGGCTTCGTCGCTCACTGGGGTCGCAGCCTCATTGCGCCCAGCGCCCTCCAGACTCGTTCCTGCGATTGTGTCGATCGCCTGCGTCATTCGCTTCGCTCCTTCGCCATGCGTGCTCGCTCCCGCCCGTTTCCCTCATGACGTCCGGCACGCGGCCGGCGTGACAGCCCCACGCAAAAATATTTTCGTCACGCGCGGGCCGCGCCGGGCGTCATGGCAGCAGCGGCGCAATCGCGCCGTCAACGGAAAAACTACGAGGCCCGTCATGCCATCCTTTGTACTGAATCATGCAGCATTGCCGCCGAGCGCGCTCAATCTCGTCCCGACCGTGATCGAAACCTCGGGGCGCGGCGAGCGCGCCTACGACATCTACTCGCGCCTCTTGCGCGAGCGCATCGTGTTCCTCGTCGGACCGGTGACCGAACAAAGCGCGAGCCTCGTGGTCGCACAACTGCTCTTTCTGGAAGCTGAGAACGCGGACAAGGACATCAGCTTCTATATCAACTCGCCGGGCGGTTCGGTCTACGACGGACTCGCCATTTACGACACGATGCAATTCATCAAGCCCGATGTCTCGACGCTGTGCACGGGTTTCGCCGCCAGCATGGGATCGTTTTTGCTCGCCGCGGGAGCAAAGGGAAAACGCTTCGCACTACCGAACGCTCGCATCATGATCCATCAACCTTCGGGGGGCGGCCAGGGCACCGCCGCCGATGTCGAGCTGCAGGCGCGCGAGATCCTGTACCTGCGCGAGCGCCTGAACGCGATACTCGCCGCGCGTACCGGACGCGGCATCGAGCAGATCGCGCACGACAGCGACCGCGACAACTTCATGTCGGCCCACGCGGCCGCCGAGTACGGCCTGATCGACCGCGTGCTCGAGTCGCGCGACGACCCGTTACTGCGCTAGCGCGCGGTGTCCGCGGCTCGCGGGCTCACGCGAGCCGCACGGCGAGCCACGCCGCCAGCACGCCCTTGTACTCGGCGACCAGCAGCTTGCGCTCTTTCGGTTTCGCCGCGGCGTATAGTGGGTTGAGGCTTTTGATGACCTGCAGCATGACTTCGGCCACGCGATACGCCTCATCGGACGCAAGCGCCGGCTGATAACGCAGGAAGAGCGACGTGAAACGCTGGCGCAGCAGATTGCGCACGGCGGCATCGCGCTTGAAGCCGAGCGGCACGGAAAGCAGGGGCAAATACGCGGGATAGTCGTGCATCAGATCGACCATCAGGTCGAACAGACGCTCGACCAGCTGCGCGAGCGGCAGCTTGCCTGCATCGTCGTGCGCGGCGATGAGCGCGCTCCAGCGCGCGTCCATTTCGTCGCCATAGCGCTTGCGCAGCGCGAGGGCCAGTGCCTCCTTGTTCGGAAAGTACTGATACGCCGCGCCCACCGACACGCCCGCCTGCTGCGCGATCTGCGTCATCGTCGCCGCTTCGAAGCCGCGCTCGGCGAAGGCTTCGCCCGCGGCCTCGAGCAGCGCGTCGACCGTGCGCGCCGCGCGTTCCTGGCGCGGCACGCGCCGGGCGTTTTCGCGTGCCGCTTCCTTTTGCGCCTCCTTGCGCGCGAGCGGGTCTGCCGCCATATCTGAAGCCCCCTTCACATTCGTGTATGATTATGTGAAGCCATCCTCACATATAGGTGAACCATGACGCAAGCACTTTCGCTGAACGCGCGCACCACGGCGCTCGTGATGATCGACCTTCAGCACGGCATCGTAGGCCGTCAGATCGCGCCCTATAGCGGCGCGCAGGTCGTGGCCAACGCCAAACCGCTCGCCGACGCGCTGCGCGCCAAGGGCGGCACCGTCGTCTGGGTGCACGTGCTCCTGAACGAGTTGCTCGCGCTGCCCGCCGACGCGCCCGGCCGCACGCCCGACACCCCGCCCGCACCGGCCGAAGCCTCGGAACTCGTGCCCGGGATCGGCGCGCAACCCGAGGACGTGATCGTCGCGAAGCGCCAATGGGGCGCGTTCTACGGCACCAACCTCGAGCAGCAGCTGCGCCGCCGCGGCATCGACACCATCGTCATCGGCGGCATCGCCACGAACTTCGGCGTCGAATCCACCGCGCGCGCGGCGTTCGATCTCGGCTTCAAGCTCGTGTTCGTCGAAGACGCCACCTCGGGCCTGAACGAAGAGATGCATCACTTCTCGTTCGAGAAGCTGTTCCGCCACATGGGCCACGTGCGCTCGACGCAGGAAACCATCGCCGCGTTTGTGTAAATCCGTTTGTGTAAAACGCTTCGCGCAAAACAAAAAGCCCTCGATTCGCATCGAGGGCTTTTTGCATGTGCCGCAGCCAGTGCGGCGCATTCAGCAGGGCTTCGTATTACGCGAAGTTCTGTGCTGCGAAGTTCCAGTTCACGATGTTCCAGAACGCTTCGACGAACTTCGGACGCGCGTTGCGGTAGTCGATGTAGTAAGCGTGTTCCCACACGTCGATCGTGAGGAGCGCCTTGGCGTCGGTCGTGAGCGGCGTGGCGGCGTTGCTGGTCGACACGATGTCGAGCGAGCCGTCCGCCCTCTTCACGAGCCACGTCCAACCCGAACCGAAGTTGCCCACGGCAGCCTTCGTGAAGGCTTCCTTGAACGCATCGTAGGAGCCCCACTTCGCGTTGATCGCGTCGCCGAGCGCGCCCGACGGTGCGCCGCCGCCTTGCGGCGAGAGGCTGTTCCAGAAGAACGTGTGATTCCAGATCTGCGCCGAGTTGTTGAACACGCCACCCGACGACTTCTTGACGATCTCTTCGAGCGAGAGCTTTTCGAACTCGGTGCCCGGAATCAGGTTGTTCAGATTCGTGACGTAAGCCTGGTGGTGCTTGCCGTAGTGGAACTCGAGCGTCTCTTCCGACATGTGCGGAGCGAGGGCGTTCTTCGCGAACGGCAGCGGCGGGAGCGTAAATGACATGATGCGGTTCCTTCGTCGTGTTATGGGGAGTTCTGCGTGAAGTTCTACATATTCGCCGGCATGGAGCACTCGATTGTAGGCGAGTTGGAATAACCCCGCAAACGAGCGGCCTTTATGCCGGATATCGTTTGCGCGGGGCTTTTCCGAATCAACCGCGATGCGGTTTTTCGCCGATGCAACGACGCTCGAACAACGCTTTCCATGCCGGACTTGCACGCAGGCAAGACGGCTGCAATCGCGTTGCAATCTCCGCGCAACTGGCGTGCAAACTTCCTGCAACGAGACTGCAACAATCGCTCGTCGCCACGATTGTTGGTCGAGGCGAAGCGATCGGGCGATGGCGCCGGTGCCTCGCTGAGCAGCAAGCAACGGGCCCGATATGCCGACTGCGAACCCGGGTCAGAAACCGTCGGCGAGGCGCGGCTGGACATCGGCGAGCGCGACGTCGGCGCTGCCCTGGGCGAGATGCACGGTGAGGCGCTTGCCCGGTTTGAGCGTGGCGGGCGAGCGCACGGCCGCGCCGCTTTGCGCGTCGAGCAGCGCCGCGTAGCCGCGCTCGAACGTGCGCTGCGGGCTCAGCACTTCGAGCCGCGCCGTGAGTTCCGAAACGCGCGCCGCTTCGCGCTCGCGCTGGCGCGCGAAGGCGCCGTCCAGACGCCGGCCGAGCGACTCCAGCTGGACGCGCTGCGCGGCGGCGTCGGGCCGCGCGCGCTGCCAGCGCATCTGCACGACGTTCAGGCGCGCACGCGCCTCGGCGCTAGCACGCGAGCCCGCCGAGGCGAGCCGTATCGTCAGCTGGCGCAAGTGGGTGCGCTGCTGCGCAAGCCGCTCGACGGGCGAAACGAGCCGGCGCGCCAGCCAGTCGAGCTGCTGCGCGCGGCGCTCGAGCAGACGGCCGAAATCGCGTGCCAGCGCGGCATGGCGCTGGTCGAGGTCGCGCAGGAGCAGCGTGCGCTGCGGACTGACGAGCTCGGCCGCGCCAGTGGGCGTCGGCGCGCGCACGTCGGCGGCGAAATCGGCGATCGTGAAATCGGTTTCGTGCCCGACGCCGCTCACCACGGGAATGGCGCTGGCCGCGATCGCGCGGGCAAGCGCCTCGTCGTTGAACGACCACAGGTCCTCGATCGAGCCGCCGCCGCGGCACAGCACGAGCACGTCCACCTCGTTGCGCGCGTTCGCGGTCGCCAGCATCGCCGTCAGCTTCTCTGCCGAGCCCGCGCCCTGCACCGGCGCGGGATAGACGATCACCGGCACGTGCGGCGCGCGGCGGCACAGCGTGGTGAGCACGTCGCGCAGCGCGGCGGCCTGCATCGACGTAATCACGCCGATCGCGCGCGGATGAGAGGGCAGCGGGCGTTTGCGCTCAGGGTCGAAGAGCCCTTCGGCCTCGAGTTGCGCCTTCAGCCGCAGGAAGGCTTCGTAGAGGCGGCCCTGGCCGGTGCGCCGCACGGCCTCGACGTTCAACTGAAGTTCGCCACGCGGCTCGTACATCGTGACGAGCGCGCGTACTTCGATGCGGTCGCCTTCGCGCGGCGTGAATTCGGCGTACTGCGCGCGGCCGCGGAACATCACGCAGCGAATCTGCGCCTGGGCGTCCTTGATCGAGAAGTACCAGTGTCCACTCGCGGCGCGCGTAAAGTTGGAAACTTCGCCGGAAATCCATGCCAGCGGGAACGTGCGCTCGAGCATCGAGGCGATCGCCCGGTTGAGCGCCGAGACCGGCACGACGACGTCGCCCGAAGGCGCGGAGGAAGCGGAAAAACGGTCGGATAGCATGCGTAAGGGTGCGGAGAAACCTTGGCCGGACAGACGATAGACCGTTCGGGGGGCGGTAGTCCAGCACGAATGAGACCCGGCCCGCAAGCCTCGCGAAGTGTCCACATCGGCGCTGTCATGCGGCATGATGGCTGCGGCTAGCGCGCAAACGCTGAAAAACACCTCATCCCGTTGATTTTTATACGTTTTTTATCAATATGACATCCTTACAGGCCGATGGAGAGGCCGAAGAATGGGCCTTTGCGCCTTCCCGGGACCTACTTCTCCACAAAGTTATCCACAGGCGGCGAATTTTTGGGCGTTGCGCGCGGCTTGCAGGCAACCGACAGTTGCGTACGGCCCGGCAACTTGCCGCGTAACGCCTACCCGCGCTAGAGTGCCGGGTTCACGAGCGCCTGTGCCGCGTCACGCGAAGCGCCGGTTGCTCGACTGCGCAGGTCATTCGTCTGCCGTCTTGTTTGTCGCTCAGCTCACCTGGAACCGGAGAACCGACCCGATGTCCGCCCTGCCTGTCTGCTTCCCGCATGCCGCGTGCGGCGCTTCGCGCGCAAAATGCCGATGAGCGGCCCCGTCTCCAGTCTCAAGGAACGCCTCGAAGCGCAGTTTGCGCACGCCTGGCAACGCCGCGGCGCGCTCGCCTGGGCACTCACGCCGCTCGCCGCCGTGTTCGCCGCCGTGAGCGGTGCGCGCCGCGCCGCCTTTGCGGCGGGCTGGCTCAAGCGCGAGCGCGTGGGCGTGCCCGTGGTGGTGGTCGGCAACGTGACCGTGGGCGGCACGGGCAAGACGCCCACCGTGATCGCGCTCGTCGAGGCGCTGCGCGCCGCCGGCTTCTCGCCGGGCGTGGTCTCGCGCGGGTACGGCGCGAAAATCGCCCGCCCCACGCCCGTCACGGCGGATACGCCCGCGCGCCTGTGCGGCGACGAACCCCTGCTGATCGCCCGCCGCACGGGCGTGCCCGTCTGGGTCTCGCCCGATCGCGTGGCGGCGGCCACGTCGCTGTGCGGCGCCCACAGCGACGTCGACGTGATCGTGAGCGACGACGGCTTGCAGCACTATCGCCTCGCGCGCGACGTCGAGGTCGTGGTGTTCGACCATCGCCTGGGCGGCAATGGCTTTCTGCTGCCGGCGGGCCCGCTGCGCGAGCCGCTCTCGCGCCGGCGCGACGCCACGCTGGTGAACAATCCGTTCGAGCGTACGCTGCCGGCGTGGCCCAATACGTTCGCGCTCAAGCTCGAACCCGGCGACGCCTGGCATCTCGCCAATCCGGCGCTGCGCCGTCCGCTCGCGCAGTTTGCCGCGGGCGCGGCCGCAGCGGGGCAAGGCGCAGGCACACAGGAATCGCAGGGCGCGCTGCGCATCGTGGCGGCGGCCGGCATCGGTTCGCCGGAGCGCTTTTTCGCGACGCTGCGCGCGGCCGGCCTCGCGCCGCAAACCCTGCCGCTGCCCGACCACTACGCCTACGCCAGCAACCCGTTCGCCGACGTCACCGCCGACGCGATCCTGGTCACCGAAAAGGATGCAGTAAAATTGGGGGCCTGGAACGATGCGCGCATCTGGGTCGTCCCCGTTGAAGCCGCGCTCGATCATCGCCTCATTACCCTGGTTGTGGAGAAACTTCGTGGACGCTCGTCTGCTTGAAATCCTGGTCTGCCCGATCTGCAAGGGCCCGCTCAGCTATGACCGCGCCGCGCAGGAGCTGATCTGCAACGCCGACAAGCTCGCCTACCCGATCCGCGACGGCATTCCTGTCATGCTCGTCGACGAAGCGCGTCAAACCGTGGAAGGCACGCCGGTCGATCCGCACGGGCCGAGCGCCGCGTAAGGCGTGCGGGCGGCGCCGCGCGCGCCGCTTACTCCGCTCATCTCGTCTTACCGGCTCGAAACCGGATCACGCGCGCCGCCCCCGGCGCGCAGTCGTCTCCCAAGGCGGTTTCCCGAACCGGTTTCCCAATCCCCTTTCCTGTCCTAGCTCCAACTGGCCATGACCGCTCCCGTGCAACCCTTCATCGCCGTCGTCCCGGCGCGTCTCGCGTCCACGCGGCTGCCGAACAAACCGCTCGCCGACATCGGCGGCAAGCCCATGGTGGTGCGCGTGGCCGAGCGCGCGCGCGATTCCGGCGCTCAGCAGGTGCTGATCGCTTCTGACGCCCAGAGCGTGCTCGACGCGGCCCGTGGCCACGGTTTCGAGGCCGTGCTCACGCGCGCCGACCACCCGTCGGGCACCGACCGCCTCGCCGAAGTCGCCGAGCACTACGGCTGGAGCGACGAGACGATCGTGGTCAACGTGCAGGGCGACGAGCCGCTGATCGACCCCGCGCTCGTGTGCGACGTTGCGTCGCACCTCGCCGCGCACCCCGAATGCGCGATCGCCACCGCCGCGCATCCCATCACGGCGCCCGAAGAAATCTTCAGCCCGAACGTCGTGAAGGTCGTGCTGGACGCACGCGGCGTTGCACTCTACTTCTCGCGCGCGCCGATTCCCTGGGCCCGCGACGCCTGGCAGCCGCACTGGTCGCCGGCGCGCCTCGATCTCGGCGCAATGCCCGCCCCGCCGGCTCCCGCGACCGTTTATCGCCACATCGGGCTGTACGCGTACCGCGCGAAATTCCTGCGCAGCTACCCCTTGCTCGCGCATTCGCCGATCGAGCAGGTCGAGGCGTTGGAACAGCTTCGCGCGATGTGGCACGGCGAGCGCATCGCCGTGCTCGTGACGACCGAGGCACCCGCGCCGGGCGTCGACACCCCCGCCGACCTCGCCCGTGTGCAGGCGTTATACCGGCCTTAATTCCGTCCGTGGGGCAAAAATCCCATGGCATAATCAATTGTTTGCGCGAGCCGTCTAAAGCCTTTGTGCGTCGGGGTTTCCCCGCTTTTCGGCACCGTCTTGCAGCGCTGCCCCGTGTCCAGTGCAGGTCATGAACACCGGGCGAAAGCCGCGTGGGACGTGCCGTCGCCCCCGCCAGCGCTGCCTCGACGGCCGTGAGCGAACGGGCGAGGAGACGCACGACGCTGACGATGCCGCCCCACCGCGCGTGCGGGGCAGCCGCCGCGCCGCAAGAATTCACACAGATCGGAGATTGTTCACATGCGTTTGATCCTGTTGGGCGCCCCGGGCGCGGGCAAGGGAACCCAGGCAACCTTCATCAAGGAAAAGTTCGGCATTCCGCAAATCTCGACGGGCGACATGCTGCGCGCGGCCGTCAAGGCCGGTACGCCGCTTGGCCTCGAAGCGAAGCGATTCATGGACGCCGGCGAGCTCGTGACTGACGAGCTCATCATCAATCTCGTGAAGGAGCGCCTTCAGGAGCCCGACTGCAAGAACGGCTACCTGTTCGACGGCTTCCCGCGCACGCTGCCGCAAGCCGAAGCGATGAAGCAGGCGGGCGTCGCGATCGATTACGTGCTCGAGATCGACGTGCCGTTCGACGAAATCATCACGCGCATGAGCGGCCGCCGCATGCACCCGGGTTCGGGCCGCACGTATCACGTCAAGTTCAATCCGCCGAAGGTGGACATGACGGACGACGTGACGGGCGAACCGCTCGTCCAGCGCGACGACGACAAGGAAGAAACGGTGCGCAAGCGTCTGGACGTGTACGTCGCCCAGACCAAGCCGCTCATCGCCTACTACAGCGACTGGGCGAAGCGCGGTGAGGAAAACGGCCTGCAGGCGCCGCAGTATCGCGCCATCTCGGGCCTCGGCAGCGTCGACGAAATTCGCGAGCGCGCGTTCGAAGCGCTCAAGTAAGCGGGTCAAACGACCCGAGGCCGGTTTCGGCACACTTGCTGGTTTGCCTGCGGGCCGGCTGGCGCCGCACTCCCGAGGTGGTTCGGGACGCGACGCCAGCCGGCCCGTTTTGTTTTTGGTGAGTCTCGCGCGTTGCCTCTCTACGCGGGACAGCATGGCCACAACAACAGGAGACGAAAGATGCAGATCCGCGGCAACGTATTTCTCATCACCGGCGGCGCGTCGGGGCTCGGCGCGGCCAGCGCGCGTCTGATCGCGGCCGAAGGCGGCAAGGTCGTCATCGCCGACCTCAATGAGGACGCCGGCAACGCGTTCGCGAAGGAACTGGGCGGCGCGTTCGTCAAGTGCAACGTGGCGGACGAGGACGACGGCGCGCGCGCGGTGGCCGCGGCCACCGCGCTCGGCACGCTGCGCGGCCTCGTGAACTGCGCGGGCATCGCGCCCGCCGTGAAGACCGTGGGCAAGGACGGCCCGCATCCGCTCGATACGTTCTCGAAGACGATCTCGGTCAATCTGATCGGCACCTTCAACATGATCCGCCTCGCGGCGGCCGCCATCGCCCAGACCCCACCTGGCGAGGGCGGCGAGCGCGGCGTGATCGTCAACACGGCGTCGGTGGCCGCTTACGACGGCCAGATCGGCCAGGCGGCCTACGCTGCGTCGAAGGGCGGCGTCGTCGCAATGACGCTGCCGATCGCGCGCGACCTGTCGCGCAGCGGCATCCGCGTGATGACGATCGCGCCCGGCATCTTCGAAACGCCGATGCTGCTCGGCATGCCCAAGGAGGTACAGGACGCGCTCGGCGCGATGGTCCCGTTTCCTCCGCGCCTCGGCAAGCCGGATGAATACGCGATGCTCGTCAAACAGATCGTCGAGAATCCGATGCTCAACGGCGAGGTGATCCGTCTGGACGGCGCGATCCGCATGCAGCCGAAGTAACGGCGCGCCCTCCCCCGCGCAATAAAAAAGCCCGCGACGACAATCGCGGGCTTTTTTCTGCGGCCAGGCTGCGGGCTTCAGTCGTTATCGAGCGTGCGCTGGCGCAACTCGTGCAACTGCGACTCGACGACGGTCGCGTCTTCCGCATCGGGGCGCTCGTCGAGATAGTGTTCGAGGTCTTCGAGCGCCGGGCGCAGATAGTCGAGCCGCGCATAAGCGAACCCGCGGTCGCGTACTTCCTCGATGTTCTCCGGCAGCAGGATCACGAGCCGCTGCTGAATGGCCAGCAGGCGCTGCCAGCGTTCGGTCTGCAGATAGACCGACTTGAGGTTGCGCAGCATGCGCGCGACGATCTCGCGCCGGGTGGCCGGCTCGAGCAGCATGCGCAGCGCGCGCGCCACGGAATCGCCGGCGTTGGCCACGAACGGTTCGAGCATCTCCACCATGTCGGATTCGGTGAGCGTGCGGCCCGTGGTGGGATCGAGCATCTCGTCGCCTTCGGGCAACGCCACGCGCAGCAGAAAATGCCCCGGAAACGACACGCCCTTCACCGGCAGGCCGAGCTGGGTCGCCATTTCCAGATACAGCACCGCCAGCGAAATGGGGATGCCGCGCCGGCGTTTGAGCACGGCGTTCAGATGGCTGTTTTCAGGGTCGAGAAAGTCGTTGAGGTTGGCCGCGAAACCCATCTCGCGAAAGAAGCAGCGGTTGAGCACGGCAACCTGCTGGCGCACGTCCGCCCCTTCGGGCATGCGGCGGCGCACACGCAGCGCGAGTTCGTCGATCTCGGCAAGCGTGCCTTGCAGATCGAGATCGGGATAAGCGTCCTGCGCGATCGCAAGTGCCGCCTCGGTGAGCGGCAGGCTCTCGTCGTCGGCAACGAGCGCGCTGAAATAATCCAGAACCCGCGTAGTCATCGTCGTCACTTCGCCCGCCTCTTGAAGTACGCGTATTTGAAGCCCATCAGCCAAAGCATACCGAAATATAGCGCCGCGAACAGGACGAGGCACGCACCGAGCAACGCGATGCGTTCGAGCGGCGCATGACGCAGTGCGATCCAGTCGTAGCTGATGGCGCACCAATGCATCGCCCCGGCCAGCACGAGGCATGCCCCGAGCAACTGCACGAAGAACGTCGCCCAGCCGGAGGACGGCATATAGATGCCGCGGCGGCGCAGCCCGATGAACAGCAGCAGCGCGTTCATGCAGGCGCCGAGGCCGACCGAGAGCGTCAAGCCCGCGTGCGAGAAGATCGGCACGAAGAGGTAGTTGCTGATCTGCGTGGCGATGAGCACGCCCACACCGATCTTGACCGGCGTCTTGATGTCCTGGCGCGCGTAGAAGCCGGGCGCGAGGATCTTGATGAGGATGAGGCCGACGAGCCCCACGCCGTACGCCGCGAGCGCTCGGCCCGTCATGATGACGGACGTGGCGTCGAACTTGCCGTAGTGAAAGAGCGTGGCGGTGAGCGGCTCGGCGAAGAAAAAGAGCGCGACGGCCGAAGGCGCGGCCAGCAGGAACGTCACGCGCAGGCCCCAGTCGAGCAACGCCGAGTACTCGTGCGGATCGGCATCGACGTGCGCCTTCGAGAGGCTGGGCAGGAGGATCGTGCCGAGCGCCACGCCGAGCAGCGCGGTCGGGAACTCCATCAGGCGGTCGGCGTAGTTGATCCACGACACCGCGCCGGGCCCGAGACGCGATGCGATATTGGTGTTGATGATGAGGCTGATCTGCGCGACCGAGACGGCGAACATGGCGGGCACCATCTTCGCGAGTACCCGCTTCACGCCTTTGTGCGCGAGCGCCTTGAGCGGGTTCAGGCCGATGCGCGGCATCATGTCGATACGCTTCAAGCCCGGCAGTTGCACGATGAACTGCAGCACGCCGCCCACGATCACGGCCCACGCGAGCGCGTAGACCGGCTGCTTCATGTGCGGCGCGAAGGCCACGGCCGCCGTGATGAACGAGACGTTGAGCAGCACGGGCGCAAACGCGGGCAGCGAGAACTGCTTGTACGTGTTGAGCACGCCGGACGCGAGCGACGTCAGCGAGATAAACACGATATAGGGAAACATGATGCGCGTCATCGTGACGGCGAGCGGAAACGCTTGCCCGTCGCTCTTCAGGCCCGAAGCGACCACGATCACGACGAACGTCGCGCCGAAAATGCCGAGCAGCGAGAGGATCGCGAGCGCCCAGGCGAGCACGGTCGAGGTGGCATCGACGAGCGCGCGCGTGGCGTCGTGCCCCTTCTGGTTCTTGAACTCCGCGAGAATCGGCACGAACGCCTGCGAAAAGGCGCCTTCCGCCGAGATGCGGCGCAGCAGGTTGGGAATACGAAACGCGACGTAGAAAGCGTCGGTGTACTGGCTCGCACCGAAGGCGCGCGCAATCAGCGTTTCTCGGGCCAGACCGGTCACGCGCGACAGCAGCGTGAAGCCGCTGACTGTCAGCAGGGCTCGGAATAGATTCATGGGGCGGTCATTATACGGGCGTCGTCCGCTCCATCGCGGATGCGCAGCGCAAAGGTCGGCGCACAACCCCGCGCGACGCCGCAGGCGAGCGGGTGCAAAGACAAAGCGCGCTGATTGTGACCGTGACGCGTGAAAGGCGTTCACGTCCCGCAGCGTCTGGCTTCGCTATCGCGTCGCGATTGCCACTCTCATGATTCTGTTGCTATAATCATCGATTCGAGTTCTCCCGGAGGGCTCGAAACGCGTCTTGGAAAGGGGGCAGAAAAGAGGTAGAACCCGCTCTGGCACAAAAGGCGCGGCTGGTTGAGCAAAACTCGGCCGGCAAATACCGTTTTGAGCGTCTGAGGCAACACTGCCGGTCGTTCAAATCCAGGCAAAGAGCGTCGGTCGCACCACGCTCCGCAATCACAAGGAATCGCAATGGCAAACTCCGCACAAGCACGCAAGCGCGCCCGTCAGGCCGCGAAGGCAAACTCGCACAACTCGGCACTGCGCTCGAAGTTCCGCACCGCCATCAAGGCTGTTCGCAAGGCAATCGACGCCGGCGACCAGGCTAAGGCCGCTGAAGTTCTGAAGGCATCGGGCAAGACGCTCGACATCATCGCCGACAAGAAGATCGTTCACAAGAACAAGGCCGCTCGCCATAAGAGCCGCCTGGCTGCTGCCGTCAAGGCAATGCAAGCCGCGCAGTAAAGAGATCCGGATTGCCGGCTATGGCTGGCAGCGCCCTCTTCGAGCTGCATCACAAAAAACCCGCTTCGGCGGGTTTTTTTGTTTCTACCGGGCGCAAAAAAACCCGCCGAGGCGGGTCCGTCCGTGGCCGTCGCCGCGCTGTCAGCGCAGGTTGGCTTGCTCCGTGGCGTGGTCGTGAGGCAGTTCGCACGCCTCGGTCACGACGAGGTCGTTGTCCTTCGCGAAGTTCATCACGAAATTGAAGGCCATCGGCTCGACGTCCTTCAGGCGCGAGTCCAGCACGACGACCTTGAGGTCGCCGATCATCGTCGGGCGCACATAGAGCGAGTAGCGCAGATAGGCGTTCGGGCCGCGAGCATTGGCCGACGCTTTCGGACCAAAGCTCGACATCACCCCGGCGAGGCGCTCCGACCAGTCACTCGGACGAAACTTCTTCCCCGCGCTGGTGATCCCTTGAATGAAGTATTCGGTTGGAGCTTCGTCGGCCATGCAGGAGTACCTGTGTGTGTAGCTGCTGGGTGCGTTTGCAGCGTGTAACGGCGGCACGAGCGCTGCGCCCGCGCGGGTACCGCGGAACACCGGCCGCGGGGATCGCCCGCTGCCACACGCATGGACAGTCCGATGGATAGGGAACGGCTGCCGCGCACCCCGCCTGGCGTGAAGTCTCGAAAATCGCCGCCGATGCGTGTCACAAGCAGGTCTCGCAACGGGATCGACAGGACGATTTCGCGGCGCACTGCCAGTCAGCGCACAGGCCGCTCCCGCGGGCTTGCCTGGCGCGGCCGCGACGTGTTGCCACCTTGCCGTCACACACGTTCAGGGCCCGTTTGTCGTGCCTAAGAAATCTCTGGGATTATAGCGCACTGACCGTTTTGACGCAGTGCACACAAGGCACTTGAAAGGCTGCATCCGGGCCCGCGAGCTGCCCGCAAAACAGACACGAAAGCCGTCGCGAAAGCGCCGCCCATCGTGCGCCAGGGCGCACTGCCTAAATTTTGTGCAACTCGTCAAAATGCGCAAAATCCTTTATGCTGCTTTGACTTACCACCAACCGCAGCGGCGTCGCCGGCCCAATCCTGCAGTTCGAGGCCGGATCGGGCGCCGTTTTTGTTTCATGACCTCCCGGACCATACGCCATTACCTGCAGTTCAAGGATTTCTCCCTTGACGAATATGAATATGTGCTGGAGCGCGCGCGCATCCTGAAGCGCAAGTTCAAGAACTACGAGACCTATCACCCGCTGCACGACCGCACGCTGGCGATGATCTTCGAGAAGAGCTCCACGCGCACGCGCCTCTCGTTCGAAGCGGGTATCTTCCAGCTGGGCGGCCACGCGGTGTTCATGAACACGCGCGACACGCAGCTCGGCCGCGGCGAGCCGATCGAAGATTCGGCGCAGGTCATCTCGCGCATGGTCGACATCATCATGATCCGCACGTTCGGCCAGGACATCCTGCAGCGCTTCGCCGAAAGCTCGCGCGTGCCGGTCATCAACGGTCTCACGAACGAGTACCACCCCTGCCAGGTGCTGGCCGACATCTTCACGTACTACGAGCACCGCGGTCCGATCCGCGGCAAGACCGTGGCGTGGGTCGGCGACGCCAACAACATGCTCTACACGTGGATCGAAGCCGCGCAGATTCTCGGCTTCAAGCTGCGCATCTCCACGCCGCCGGGTTATCCGCTCGATCCGGCGCTGGTCGCGCCGGAAAGCAAGCCGTTCTACGAAGTGCTCGAGGACCCGCACGACGCCTGCGACGGCGCCGACCTCGTCACGACCGACGTCTGGACCAGCATGGGCTTCGAGGCCGAAAACGAAGCGCGCAAGCAGGCCTTCGCCGACTGGTGCGTGGACGCGCCGATGATGGCCCGCGCCAACGCCGATGCGCTGTTCATGCACTGCCTGCCCGCGCACCGCGGCGAGGAAGTGAGCGCCGAGGTGATCGACGGCCCGCAGAGCGTAGTCTGGGACGAGGCGGAAAACCGCCTGCACGTGCAGAAGGCGCTCATGGAGTTCCTGCTGCTCGGCCGCCTGAACCACTGAGCCTGGCGTACGTCATCATGAAAAAAGCCGACCCGAAGGTCGTAATGCCGTTCAGTTAAGCCTGAACGGCATTGTTGTTTTGATGGCGAGAAGGTGTTGTAAACGACGCGCCGAGCTGTTAACTTTTCGGCGCGATGCTTTCCAGTCACCTGACCTTTCTGCTCGAAG
>NZ_JBFRCL010000053.1:0-62195 GCF_040965695.1 Paraburkholderia sp. BR10937 | reverse complement strand
AAAATGCGGCGCCAAAGCAGTAGCACTGCGAGCAGTGTGGCGACGCCGCCAGCGGGAATCGACCGACGCCCGCCGGTGAGCAGCAAGCTGGAGCGGTAGTTCAGTCGGTTAGAATACCGGCCTGTCACGCCGGGGGTCGCGGGTTCGAGTCCCGTCCGCTCCGCCAGAACGAAGCCCGTTGGATACGTCCAACGGGCTTTTTCTTTTTCCACAGACGTTTCTCCCGCGTCCATCCCATCCTTCATTTCGTTGGCCGTACGGACAATCTGCGATTGCCGGCGGCCGCGCGTTATCGTAGCGTTGTCGAAACCTGGTTTCCTCGCTTGCCCACATGTTCGCACCGAACGACATCCCGTCGCCGTTTCAGCTGCGCCGCGCCACCATGGACGATTTCGAGTTCGCGGAGACGCTCACGCGCAACAACATGGGTGGCTACTATCTGCGGCATCACCTCGTCTGGCGCGGTGATCTCTTTCTGGCGAGCTATCGCGAGTCGGAGAATTTCATCCTCGAACTCGACGGCGAGCCGATTGGCGTGCTACGCGTGACGCAAGAGGGCGACTCGCTGCATATTCGCGACGTGCAGATCGCCCAAGGGTATCGCGGCAATGGCGCCGGTACGTTCCTGCTCGACATCTCGCACCAGTGGGCCCGCGAGCGCGGCCTGCGCGAGCTGCAGCTGCGCGTGTTCGTCGATAACCCGGCCGCGCGTCTCTATCTGCGCATGGGATATCGCGTGGCGGGTCCGAGACTTGCGCGCCTCGGCTCGATTCGCCACATGACGCGCCTCGTCTGAAGCTGGCCGGTCACTCGCTCAAGCCATGTTGTCGTCGCGCCCGGCGGCCACGGAATCTTCCGGTTCGTCGTAGTCGCGATCGCCCGTGCCGCGCGCGATGAAGGCGCGCGGGCTCTCGCCGAAGGCGCGGCGAAACATCGCCGAAAACGCACTCTGGCTCTGGTAGCCGAGTTCCTGCGCCACGGCGGCCATCGGGCGTCCCTGATTGAGCAGCGGGATCGCGCGCGCGAGGATCGCCTGCTGACGCCAGTGCGAAAAGCTCACCCCGAGTTCCTGACGAAAGAGCCGCGCGATCGTGCGCGTGCTCGCGCCCACGTGAGCAGCCCAGTATTCGAGCGAGCCGGGTCCCGCCGGGTCGGCGAGCAGCGCTTCGCACAGCGCGCGCAGGCGCTTTTCCTCGGGCATCGGCACGGCGAGCGGCAGCGGCGCCGAGCGCGTGATCTCGTCGAGCGCCAGCGCGCCGAGCAGGCGCTCGCGCGCGGTGGGAATGCCGCGCTCGTCGAGGGCCGCGATCGTCTCGCGCAGCAGGCCCGAGACCTCCACCACGCGGCACGCGCCGAGGCCGGGCGGAATCACCGATTCGTCTACGTAGAGCGTGCGCAGGAACGCGTCCTCGACGATCGCCACTTCGTGTGTGATGTGAGGCGGCACCCAGATCGCGCGCGAGGGCGGCACCATCCACGTCGTGCCCGGCGTCGCCATGCGCAGCACGCCGCGCGACGAGTAGGCGAGTTGCGCCCACGCATGGGTGTGCTGCGCGATGCACACACCGGCCGGCATGGGCCGCGAGCGCACGCGGATCGGATGCGTGGGTGTCGGCGCGAACTCGGGCGGGATATCGACGAGTTCGGCGCGCGGCAGCGCATCGTTGCGGGCGTCGCTGGATGCGAAGTGGGGCAGATCCTCAGGCATGACGGGCAGGGCGACGGGTTCGGCGGCGGGTTCGGCGACGAGTGTGGCGATTAGTGCACCCATTGTAGACGTCTCGCGCTCGGGGGCCTGGGCCGCACGCGTTTATGGCCGGGCATAATGTGGGCGAATCGACAGCGTGCTCGTGTGGCGCGAGCCGCCCTGAAGGAGAGAAAAGACATGAAATACGTGTTCGTCTACGGCACGCTGCGCGCGGGCGAGATCAACGACATCAACCTCGCGGCGGATCGCAACGCGATCGCGCGCCCGCGGCACCTCGGTCTCACCACGCTCGCCGGCCGGCTCTTCGACTTCGGCAGCTACCCTGGAATGTTGGCCGGGTCGGCCGATGCGCAATCGACGGTCGTCGGCGACGTCTACGAAATCGACGACGCGCTCCTCGCCGTGCTCGACGAAATCGAGCAGGTGTATCCGGGTGTCGACAATCTGTTCGTTTCGCAGGAAGTGGATATCGAGGTGCAGGGCGAACGCATTGCTTGCGTCTACTATCCGGTGGCGTCCGCCGCCATTGCCGGGCGCCCCGAGATCGCTGGCGGCGACTGGGTCGCGCATCGGCGCACGCGCTGATCGCTCAAGGCGCGGCGCATGAAAGCACGAAGGCCCGGCGGGCTCACGCCCTCCGGGCCTTTTTCATCGGCAATTCGTTAGACGTGCCGAGCGATTAGATCTCTTCGTACAGCGGCAGTGTCAGGAACTCGACGAAGTTTTCCGACGTCGACATCTGCTCGAAGATCTGCGCGGCGCGCTCGTACGGCTTCGTGTCGCCGCCGACAGACGCCTTCACCTTGTCCAGCTCCTGCGGGATCAGTTCGCGCACGAGTTCGGCCGTGACCTTGCGGCCGTCTTCGAGCTTGCCCTTGGGCGAGCGGATCCACTGCCACACCTGCGAGCGCGAGATTTCGGCGGTCGCCGCGTCTTCCATCAGGTTGTGGATCGGCACGCAGCCATTGCCCGCGAGCCAGGAGCCGAGGTAGTGGATGCCCACGTTGATGTTGTTGCGCAGGCCCGTTTCGGTGATCGGCGCTTCGGGACGGAAGTCGAGCAGATCCTTGCCCGCAACGTTCACGTCCGCACGCTGCTTGCTGATCTGGTTCGGCTTGTCGCCGAGCACCTTCACGAACTCTTCCATCGCGATGGGCACGAGGCCCGGGTGCGCCACCCAGCCGCCGTCGTAGCCGTCGGTGGCGTCACGCGCCTTGTCCGAACGCACGCCGCCCATGGCCTTGTCGTTGGCGGCCGCGTCGTTCTTGATCGGGATGAGCGCGCTCATGCCGCCGATTGCCGGTGCGTTGCGCTTGTGACAGGTCTTGAGCAGTTCGAGCGCGTAGGCGCGCATGAACGGCACTGTCATCGTGATCTGCGCGCGGTCGGCAAGACAGAAGTCCTTGTCGTTCTTGAACTTCTTGATCGCCGAGAAGATGTAGTCCCAGCGGCCGGCGTTCAGACCCGAGCTGTGTTCACGCAGTTCATAGAGGATTTCGTCCATCTCGAACGCCGCGAGGATCGTCTCGACCAGCACCGTCGCGCGGATCGTGCCGCGCGGAATACCCACGCTTTCCTGCGCTGCGACGAAGACGTCGTTCCACAGGCGCGCTTCGAGGTGGCTTTCCATCTTCGGCAGATAGAAGTACGGGCCGCTGCCGCGCGCGATCAGTTCCTTCGCGTTGTGGAAGAGGTAGAGCGCGAAGTCGAAGATGCCGCCCGACACACGCTGACCGTCCACCGTCACGTGCTTCTCGTCGAGGTGCCAGCCGCGCGGACGCACGATCAGCGTGGCGGTCTTCTCGTTGAGCTGGTAGGTCTTGCCGTTTTGTTCGAGCGAGATCGTGCGGCGCACCGCGTCCTTGAGGTTGAGCTGGCCGACGATCTGGTTTTCCCAGTTCGGCGCGTTCGAGTCCTCGAAGTCGGTCATGTACGCATCCGCGCCCGAGTTCAGCGCGTTGATGATCATCTTGCGCTCGACCGGGCCCGTGATTTCCACGCGGCGGCATTCGAGATCCTTCGGCAGCGCCGCGATCTTCCAGTCGCCTTCGCGGATCGATTTCGTGTCGGCAAGAAAGTCGGGGCGCTCGCCGGCGTCGAGGCGCTTCGTGCGCTCGACGCGTGCCTTCAGCAGTTCCTGGCGGCGCGGCTCGAACGCGCGGTGCAGCTTCGCGACGAGTTCGAGCGCTTCGGGCGTGAGGATCGTTTCGAAGCCGGGCTGGATGTCAGCCGTGATCTGCATGCCTTGCGGCAGCTGCAATGTGTTCGCCATTTGCTTGCTCCTTGGTCGGTCAGTTTGTGAATGTGTGGTTGTTGTGGCTGCGGCGAGCGGCGTGTCCGTCATGCGCCCGGGCTGGGGCGAGTGCGGCCTTGTCGTTCGGGCGCAGCGGTTTCGAGAAAGGCGGCGAGTTCTGCCATGCCGCTGCCAGTGCCATGCGGCGCCACGCCGAGCTCTTCGGCGGGCAAGCGCTGGCGGTTGATCCAGAACGTGGTGTAGCCGAACCAGCCGGCGCCCGCGGCGTCCCAGCCGTTCGACGACACGAACACCAGCTCGCGTGGCGCGGCGTCGAAGGCACCCGTGCCGAGCGAATATGCGGCGGCGGCCGGTTTGTAGGCGCGCACGGCATCGACCGACAGCACATGGTCGAAGAGGCCACTCATGCCGGCGCTCTTCACCGCGATGTCGAGCATCTGCGGGTTGCCATTCGAGAGGATCGCCAGGCCCATGCGCGTGCCGTCTTCGCGTGGCTCACGCAGGCGGCGCAGCACGGGCAGCACGTCGGGGAAAGCCGACAGGCAGGCGTATTCGTCCATGAGGCGCTTTTCGCCCGCGCCCGTGAGCGGCAGGTTCAGGCGGCGCGCGGCGTAGCGCAGCGCGTCGAGCGTGATGTCCCAGAACGGGCGATAGCGCGCGCCGGCAGGGTCCGAGAGCGTGCGCAGCTGCGTGTACTCGATTTGCTTGAGGCGCCACAACTGCGAGAGCGCTTCGCCCTGGCCGGGGAACATCTGCTCGGCGGCAGCGACGACCGAATGCACATCGAACAGCGTGCCGTACGCGTCGAAGACAACTGCCTTGGGAAATCGTGTCGTTGAGGGTGTCGTTGTGGCCGACATAGCCTTGCACTCCATCTTCAGAGGTCGAGGTCGATTGTATTCATGAGTCGTATCACTGAAAAAGGCGGGATTGATCACTTGATCTTTTACTTTTACCCACCTAATCTGTCGGCCTACCTTCTCTTTTCCACTGTTTCTGTCGCCCAGCGCGCGCAGTGTCCGCCGATGGACCGCTTCAAGCAGATCGAGACCTTCGTCACCGTGGCTGCCAAGGGCAGCCTTTCCGCCGCCGCCCAGGCCGAGGGCGTGGCGCCCGCCATCATCGGCCGGCGCATCGACGCGCTCGAAGAGCGCCTCGGCGTGAAGCTGCTCGTGCGCACCACGCGGCGCATCACGCTCACGTTCGAAGGATCGGCGTTCCTCGAGGACTGCCAGCGCATCATTCACGACATGCAGAACGCCGAGGCGAGTGTGTCCGAGGGCGGCGTGAAAGCGAGCGGGCACCTGCGCGTGTCCGCGCCGGCGGGCTTCGGGCGTCGCCACGTGGCGCCGCTCGTGCCCGATTTCACGGTTGCGCATCCGGACGTGAGCATCGCGCTCGATCTTTCGGACCGGCTCGTCGATCTCGTGAACGAAGGCTTCGACTGCGCCGTGCGCCTCGGCGAATTGCCCGATTCGTCTCTCGTGTCGCTCAAGCTCGGCGAGAACCGCCGCGTGTGCGTGGCGGCGCCTGCGTATCTGTCGCGCCGCGGCGAGCCCGAAACGCCCGCCGACCTCGCCCGCCACAACTGCCTCGCCTTCGGCGCGAGTCTGAACCAGCAGCGCGGCTGGGCGTTCCAGCAAGAGGGCAAGGTGGTGTCGATCCGCGTGGCGGGCACGATGGAATGCTCGGACGGCGCCGTGCTGCATGAGTGGTGTCTCGCGGGCCACGGTCTGGCGTGGCGCTCGTGGTGGGAAGTCGGCGAGGACATTGCGGCGGGCCGGCTCGTGACCGTGCTCGACGCGTTCGCCGCGCCGCCCATCGGCATTCACGCCGTGTTTCCGCAGCGCCGCCATTTGCCGCTGCGCGTGCGCCTCTTTCTCGACTATCTCAAGCATACCTACGGTCAACCCGGTTACTGGGGATAGGGGCGCCGTGCGTGTTTCCGATATCCGGAATGACCCGCACGCACGGCTTGCACTGATTTTTCGCGCACTACAATCGACTTTAGGGCCCAGGCGCTTGCTTGCGCGAGACGCCCGCCGAGTCTTTGCCCCGCGGCTTCACCCTTGACTTTGACCCTAGCCTTGCCCGTAATCCGATAGACCACGGAGGGCGCCATGTTCAAGCACATCCTCGTTCCGACGGACGGTTCCGAACTGTCGAAAAAGGCGATCGACGGCGCCATCGACCTCGCCCGTACCGTGGGCGCGCGCGTGACGGCCTACGCGTGCCTGCCGCAATATCCGTACTCGCCTTATGCCGACGTCGTGATCGAGCCGCCCGGCGACTTCCAGACGCGCAGTGAGCGAGAGGCGCGCGTGCATCTGGACGAAATCGAGGCGGCGGCGCGCAACGCGGGCGTGATCTGCGACAGCCGCACGAGCGTGCATCCTTCGCCGTATCTCGGCATCATCGAAGCCGCCGAAGCGGGCGGCTGCGACGTCATCTTCATGGCCTCGCATGGGCGTCGCGGGCTCGGCAGCCTGCTGATCGGCAGCGAGACGCAGCGCGTGCTCACCCATACGAAGATTCCGGTGATCGTGTATCGCTAGCGGGCGTGTTCGCGTGGATTCGCGATGAAGCACGAGGCCATGCTCGCCCGCTGCGTTGGCTGGGCGAGCCGCGGGCCGGATTCTGTCCAGCACGCGCGACCTGTGTCCTTTACCGCTTCCTCCCTGAACGTCCTGCGGCAAGCGGCCGGGCCGCGTCGGCAGGCGGCCGGCGCGCCCCGCCAAGGTACGCGTGCCGGCTGCCCGTTCGAGCGCGGCGGCCGGTGGTCTTACGCCACCTTCTTGTCGAAGAACTGCTCGTCTTCCGTCGAACCGTGCAGCGCCGTGGTCGAAGCCTCGCGCTCGACCGTCTGCGTCACGGCGTCGAAGTAGCCGGTGCCCACTTCGCGCTGATGCTTCACGGCGGTGAAGCCCTTCTCGGCGGCGGCGAACTCGGCCTGCTGCAGTTCCACGAACGCGCTCATGTTCTGGCGTGCATAGCCGTGCGCGAGGTTGAACATCGAGTAGTTGAGCGAGTGGAAGCCCGCGAGCGTGATGAACTGGAATTTGTAGCCCATCGCGCCCAGCTCGCGCTGGAAGCGGGCGATCGTCGCGTCGTCGAGGTTCTTCTTCCAGTTGAACGACGGCGAGCAGTTGTACGAGAGCAGCTTGCCCGGGAACTGCTTGTGGATCGCTTCGGCGAACTTCTTCGCGAATTCCAGATCCGGCTTGCCCGTCTCGCACCAGATCATGTCGGCATACGGCGCGTAGGCGAGACCGCGCGAGATCGCCTGCTCGAGGCCGTTCTTCGTGCGGAAGAAGCCTTCCACGGTGCGCTCGCCGGTGAGGAACGGGCGGTCGTTGTCGTCGATGTCCGAGGTCACGAGGTCGGCGGCTTCCGCATCCGTGCGGGCGAGCAGCACGGTCGGCACGCCGCAGACGTCGGCGGCCAGACGCGCGGCCGTGAGCTTGGCGACGTTCTCGCGCGTCGGCACGAGCACCTTGCCGCCCATGTGGCCGCACTTCTTCACCGAGGCGAGCTGGTCTTCGAAGTGCACGCCCGCGGCGCCCGCTTCGATCATCGCCTTCATCAGTTCGAACGCGTTGAGCACGCCGCCGAAGCCGGCTTCCGCGTCGGCCACGATCGGCTGGAAGTAATCGACATAGCCTTCGTCGCCGGGGTTCTTGCCTTCGGACCACTGGATCTGGTCGGCGCGCGTGAGCGTGTTGTTGATGCGCTTGACCACCTGCGGCACAGAGTTGGCCGGGTAGAGCGACTGGTCCGGGTACATTTCGCCGGCGAGGTTGGCGTCGCCCGCGACCTGCCAGCCCGAGAGATAGATCGCCTTGAGGCCGGCCTTCACCTGCTGCATGGCCTGGTTGCCCGTGAGCGCGCCCAGTGCGTTGATGAAAGGCTCGGTGTTCACGCCGTTCCAGAGCTTTTCGGCGCCGTGCTTCGCGAGCGTGTGCTCCGGCTGGAGCGAGCCGCGCAGGCGCACCACGTCTTCAGCGGTGTAGTTGCGCTTGATGCCCTTCCAGCGCGGATCGGTTTCCCATTGCTGTTGGAGTTGCTGAGCTTGCTGTTGACGAGTCGACATGGTGGGCTCCTTCGTTTGCCTGATGAGTGGATCGCTGAAACGAAACGGCTGAACCGCTGAATCGCGCGAAACGCAAGCGCCGGGGTTCTGGGTTTGGGCGTTTCGTTTCACGAACTCTTATATAAGAGTCTAGGCAAATCGATCGACCGGCGACAGGCAGGCAACGGGCTTTTTCGAGGTTTTTTATTTGAATAAATTCAATCGGTTATGTGATTTGTTTTGAGATGTGAAACGTTATTTTCCATCTTGCAATGGGTCCCTTTGTGCCACGCAGCACGATTTTTTACAAAGCAAAAAAATTTTTCGTATCGTGAAATTTGCGCGGGGATAAAAAAAGACCGGTGCCTGAACACCGGTCCTTGGTATTTCGCTACGGCGGCGGGGCGGCTCGAAGGCCGCGCCGCGCCGTTTTAGGCGATTTAGCTGTCGCGACGTGCGCCACGCGGGCCGTCGTTACGGCGCGCGCCGTAACCGCCACCGCCTTCGCGCGAACGGCCGTAGCCTTCGCGTTGCTGGCCGTAGCCGCCGCCGCGGTTGCCTTCGCCGCCGCGCGGGCCGCCGCCGAAGCCGCCTTCACGCGAACCCGAGTTGTAGCCGCCTTCGCGGGCACCGTAGCCGCCGCGCGAGCCTTCGGGCTTGTTGCCCCAGCTGTTGCCGTTGCGATCGCCGCCGTTGCCGCCATTGCCGCCACGGGCGCCGTAGCCACCCGGCTTGCCGTTACCGTTGCCGAAGCGACGGCCACCGCCATTGCCGCCACCCGGGCGACCGCGGCCGCCAAAACCACGGTTGGCCGGCGGCGCCTTGCGCGGCTCGAAGCCTTCCACGACGTTCACCGGCAGCGGCGAACGCACGAAGCGCTCGATACGCTTGAGGGCGCCTTGCTCGGCGTGATGCACGAGGCTCACTGCCGTGCCCGAACGGCCTGCACGACCGGTACGGCCGATACGGTGCACGTAGTCTTCGGCGAACTTCGGCAGGTCGTAGTTGAAGACGTGCGTGATGCCGGGGATGTCGATACCGCGCGCCGCCACGTCGGTCGCGACGAGCACGCGCACGCGACGCTCGCGCAGCGCACGGATCGTGCGGTTACGCGCGCCTTGCGGCAAGTCGCCGTGCAGCGCGGCGCTTTCGAAGCCGGCGTCGGCGAGCTTGCCGGCGAGCTGGTCGGCGTCCATCTTGGTGGCCGTGAACACGACGGCCTGGTCGAGGCTCTCGTCGCGCAGCAGGTGGTCGAGCAGGCGATCCTTGTGATCGCGGTCGTCCACGTAGTGCACGGTCTGCGCGATGTTCGAGTTTGCTTCGACCTTGCGCACGATCTCGATACGCTCCGGGTCCTTCAGCAGGCGGCCGGTGATCGAAGCGATCTTGCCGTCGAGCGTGGCCGAGAACAGCATCGTCTGACGCGTTTCGGGCGTAGCGGCGACGATCGTGTCGATGTCGTCGATGAAGCCCATGTCGAGCATGCGGTCGGCTTCGTCGAGCACGAGCATCTTGAGTTCGGACAGATCGATGCGGCCGCGCTCGAGGTGATCGAGCAGACGGCCCGGGGTCGCCACGAGAATCTCGGGGTTCTTCGCGAGCAGCATCAGCTGCTGGCCGTATGCCACGCCGCCGAGAATGCTGACCGTGCGCAGACGGCGCAGGTGCTTGCCGTACGTCGAAGCGGCCGTGGTCACCTGCATCGCCAGCTCACGCGTAGGCGTGAGGACGAGCAGTCCGGGGCGTGCCACCGGTTGCGGACGGCGTTGGCGGCGATCGCCTTGCTGGCCGTTCGCGCCTTGCGGGCGCGGCTCGCGCGGCTGGGCGGCCTGGGCCTTCTGGATCTGCGCGAAGCGCTCGATGGCGGGCAGCATGAACGCTGCGGTCTTGCCCGAACCGGTCGGGCTCGAGACCAGCAGGTCGCGGCCGGCGATGGCGGCAGGAATGGCGCGTTCCTGCACGGGCGTCGGGGCCTTGTAGCCCGCTGCGATCAGCGCGGAGACGATCTCCGGCGACAGACCGAGCGACGCGAACGCCGAACCGTCGGTCGCATCGGCAGCCTGCGCGGGGGCTTCAGCGGAAGCGTCGGCGGCGGCGGAAAGACCGAGGGCCTGATCGGCGATGGCGTCCAGGGGGCTTTGGGTATTGCTCGAAGTCATGAAAATCCTTGTTACACAGGAAATAGAACGTCGGCGCCAATCGGCATACCCAAGTCGTCGGATTTTGCGAACAAATCGAAAAACGGGGGCAATCCGCCCATAATGGCGGATTTTTCGTTAGAAGCTGTTTTGGGTGCGGCTCAGGCCGGGATTGGCCAGCCGCCAGCCTGATATTGACGGCCCGAAAAACAGGGCCATGGCAGGGGGGGACAGGTTCTAAACTGGATTGGAGCTTAACGCTACGTGGCGTTGTGCTGATCGAACGAGCGACCGGAGCGCAACGCAGCACGCAGTATATCTCGTTTTGTTGCGGCGCGCCAGAGCGACGCACCGCGAGGGCACGGGTGCGGCGGTGTGACGCAGTGGGCCGGGCGCCTCAACTCGTCACGCGCGCCTTGTCAGTTGCGCGCGTTCAGCTCGTGGCGCCGCTCTTGAGCGATTCGACGAGTTCGACGTATTGCTGCCTGGCCGTTTCCTGCGCGGTGCCTTGCAGCGCGGCCCACGCTTCGTACTTGTACTTGCCGACGATATCCGTGAAGCCGGGCTTGTCGCCGTGCACGTCGCCTTCGGTGGCCTGCTTGAAGAGTGCATAGAGGCGCAGCAGCGTCAGATTGCCGGGGCGCTCCGGCAGTTGCTGCACGTCTTGCTGGGCTTGGGCGAACTGGGTGTTCACGTCGCTCATGATTGTTTCCTCCGCATAGTGGTTCAGGTCAGCGCGCCGATGGTAGCAGCGCAAACTCCGGAAAAGCTGGAGCGATTCCTCCACTCGCGCCGGGCACGGGTGAGCCAGAGGAGGCCATGACGCCTGTGCATCCGCCAGTTGGCGAGAGCCCTGGGCCCGCGCGGGGGCGGGGCATTACAATAGCGCTCATGACCGAAACCGTGCTGCTTGCCCTCGATACTTCGACCGAATATTGCTCGGTCGCGCTGCTTCGCGTCGCCCCTGGCGACGCAGATCGTTCTCCCTCAACTGGTGGCGAGACCGCCTCCGCGTCGCGCTCGGAAGTCAGCGTCTGGGTGCGCCACGAAGCCACGGGCGCCGTCTCCAGCACGCGGCTCCTGCCGGCCATTGGCGAATTGTTCGACGAAGCCGGCCTCACGCTCGCCGACTGCGACGCGATCGCGTTCGGCGCGGGCCCGGGCTCCTTCACGGGGCTGCGCACGGCGACGGGCGTGGCACAAGGGCTCGCGTTCGGCCTCGACATCCCGGTGGTGCCCGTGGGCACGCTGCTCGTGTGCGCCGAGAGCGCGCGGCTGCGCGATCCCGCCGCGACCCGCGTGCTGGCCGCGCTCGACGCGCGCATGGACGAAGCTTACTGGGCCGACTACGCTTGGGACGCCGCAGCCGGCGACTGGCGCACGCTGCAGGCCGCATCGCTCGACTCGCCGGAGCACATCGCCGCGCCCGACGCGCCGTTCACGCTGGCGGGCAACGCCGCCGCCGCGTTCGGCGCGCGCCTGACGGCCGCCGCCGCCGCGCGCACGATCGACGCCGAGGCGCTCCCGCACGCGTTGCCGCTGGCGCACGCGGCGTTGCGCGCGTATCGCGCGGGCCGCACCCAACCCGCCGACCAGGCCGCGCCCGAATACGTGCGCAACAAGGTCGCGCAGACCACGGCCGAGCGCCTCGCCGCGAAGGCTGCCGCCCAGGGTGGCGAGGGCGCGCAATGAGCGGTGTGCTCATGACCGACCGCTACCTGTCGCCGATGACCGAAAGCGACCTGGACGAAGTCGCGATCGTCGAGCGTTCCGCCTATGAGTTTCCGTGGTCGCGCGGCAACTTCGAGGACTCGCTGCGCAATGGCTACTACGGGCTGTGCATGCGCCACGTCACCGGCACGCTGATCGGCTATTGCGTGCTGATGCCCGTGGTCGACGAGATGCATCTGCTGAATCTGTGCGTCGCGCCTCAGGCGCAGGGGGCGGGCGCCGGGCTCGCCATGCTGCGCGAGGCGGTGCGCATCGCGCGCATGCAGGGTCTCGAAGGCCTGCTGCTCGAAGTCCGGCCGTCGAATCACCGGGCAATCCGGCTTTACGAACAGTTCGGCTTCGTCACGATCGGCCGCCGCAAGAACTACTATCCGGCCCGGCATCACAGCCGCGAGGACGCACTCGTGATGCGTTTTTCTTTTGCAGGGGAGGGCGCGGATGTCGCTCGATGAGATCGCGCTGGAAGAGCTTGGGCTCGCGCCGCGCTGGGTGCGTAAAGGGGCGCGGGGTGCCGCGCCGCTCGAAGCGGCTCGCGAAAATGTGACCGTTGCGCCGTCGTCCGCGGTGACACGCGCGCAAGCCGAGGCACCGGCGGCGCCGGTGGTGCCGGTCGTGCAATCGACGCGTCCGGTCGCTGCGCCAGAGCCAGCCGAAGCACAACCGGCCGCCGCGGAGCGCTCGCAAGCACCGCAGCCCGTTGCGCGCGCCGCGTCGCCATCGACGCCCGCATCGCATTCATCCGACGAACCGCCGCCCCTCACCGACGAAGATTTCGCCTGGTTCGACTCAGTGGCCCAGCCGGTTCTGCCTCACGACGCCGAGCCGGCGGAGGCTGGCGGCGCACCGCGCAACGATGTCGCGACGCTCGACTGGGACGCGCTCGCCGAACGCGTGGCCTCGTGCACGCGTTGCCGCCTGTGCGAGAAGCGCACCAACACCGTGTTCGGCGTGGGCGATCGCGCGGCCGACTGGATGCTGATCGGCGAGGCGCCCGGCGAGAACGAAGACCGCCAGGGCGAGCCCTTCGTCGGCCAGGCCGGCAAGCTGCTCGACAACATGCTGCGCGCACTCTCGCTCGCCCGTGGCGAGAACGTCTATATCGCGAACGTCATCAAGTGCCGCCCGCCTGGCAACCGCAATCCTGAGCCCGACGAGGTCGCGCGCTGCGAGCCGTATCTGCAGCGCCAGGTGGCGCTCGTGAAGCCGAAGATCATCGTCGCGCTCGGACGTTTCGCGGCGCAAAGCCTGCTCAAGACCGATGGCAGCATCGCGTCGCTGCGCGGACGCGTCCACGAGTACGAGGGGGTGCCCGTCATCGTCACCTATCACCCCGCTTATTTGCTGCGCAGCCTGCACGACAAGGCGAAGGCCTGGACCGACCTCTGTCTCGCCCGCGACACCTGGCGTGCAGCGTCCGGCGGCGAGCAATGAACGCCGCGCGGCCCGCGAACGTGTCCGGCGCCCAATGTGCCGGGGGCGACGGCGGGCCGCAAGATGATGTTGGGTCTCAGCGCGTGCCCGCTACCGGCGCGAACCACGACATACTCGATCGCCTCGCCGATCCGGCCGTGCGCGATCTCGCGTGGCTGCTCTTCAGCGCCGATCTGTTGCGTGCGCAACCACCGCTCGCGCCATTGGCGCAATGGTGCGCCGATGCCGATGAAGCGCGCGCCACACGCGACTGGCTCGCGCAACTCGATCGCGATCCGGCGCGGCTGCACGAAGCGCTCATGGCCGCGCCGACGCACCGCCTCGGCCGCTACGCCGAAAGTTTGCTGGGATGGTTTCTCGCGCATGGACCGGCGGCGCAGCTCGTCGCGCAGAACGTGCCGCTGCGGCGTGCGGGGCTCACGCTCGGCGAGTGCGATTTTCTCGTGCGCACGCGCGCCGGCGAACGTCTGCATTGGGAACTGGCGGTGAAGTGCTACCTGCACGCAGGACCGGGCGATGACGCACGCGCATCGCTCGCCGAATTCGTCGGGCCGAATCTACGCGATCGCTTTGATCTGAAACTCACGCATCTACGCGACCGTCAACTGCGGTTGAGCGCACACGAAGAATTCGCCTCGCTGGGCTACGAAGGCCAGTGGCTCGCGCAGATGTTCGTGAAAGGCTGGCTTTTCTACCGGGCGGGAGAGGCGGCGCCGTCACGGGTGGAAGACGCCCCCGAGCTTGCCGCCGATCATGGGCGCGGTTGGTGGGTGACGCGCTCGGACTGGCTGGCTTTCGCCGGGCAACAGGCTGCCGATGGCTGGAGCGTGCTGCCGAGGCTCGCGTGGCTCGCGCCGCGCAGGCTGGCGGATGCGCCCTGCGTCGACCCCAACGCCTTACTCGACGCGTTAGCCCGGCCAGACGACCCCGTGCTAGTTGCGGCATTCACGGCCGACAGCGCAGGCGGCTACCGCGAACAGTCACGCGGCTTCATCGTTCCCGACGACTGGCCTGCGCGCGCCACGGCATTTGCACGTCAATAAGCACGCTCACCACCAGCGCCAGAAGTGATGCACGGGTCCGACGCCATGACCGACGTCGAGCCGCTCACTGGCCTCGAGCGCGGCCGTCAGATACTGCTTGGCTTCGCCAATGGCCGTTGCGAGCGTCCCGCGCTGCGGCCACAGTGCGGCAATCGCAGACGAGAGCGTGCAGCCCGTGCCGTGCGTATTCGTGACTGGCACGCGCGGGCCGCCCAGGCGCAGCGTGCCACTGGCTTCGATGAGCCAGTCGGGGCTGTCCGCGCTGCCCAGATGCCCGCCTTTCATGAGCACCGCCTGCGCACCGAGCGCGCGCAGCGCTTCGCCTTGCTCGACCATCGCGGCTTCGTCTGCGGCGGGCGGCACGCCGAGCAGCGCCGCGGCTTCCGGCAGATTCGGCGTGACGACGCCTGCCAGGGGCAGCAGCTCGTCGCGCAGCGCAGCGACGGCTTCGGGCGCGAGCAGGGCGTGATTGCTCTTCGAGATCATCACGGTGTCGAGCACGACGCGCGGCGGCTGATGGCGGCGCAGCGCGTCGGCGACGGCGCGCACGATCTGCGCGTTGGCGAGCATGCCGATCTTCACGGCGTCGATGCGGATGTCGTCGAACACGGCGTCGAGCTGCGCCGTGACGAAACTCGCGTCGGGCGCGTGGATCGCGGTGACGCCGCGCGTGTTCTGCGCGGTGAGCGCCGTAATGACGCTCGCGCCGTACGCGCCGAGCGCGGAGAACGCCTTGAGGTCGGCCTGAATGCCCGCACCGCCGCCCGAGTCGGAGCCGGCGATCGTGAGAACGTTGGAAATCGGTGAAGTCATGGCAGCGTCAGGTGCGCGTCGCGCGCGGCCGGGTCGACAAGACGTGCCGCGCGTGCGCAGGGAGGAAGGATCGATTCAGCAGACGTGGCGGCCGGATGGTGTGCGCACAGGCACGCCCGTCAATGCCTGTGATTTTCGCCGATCAGCGCGACCGAGTCGAACGAGCGTTGATTCGCCTGATGGCGACGCATCACGAGCCACATCATCAGACAGACGAACGTGCCGAACAGTACGATCACGATGGTCACCGGCACGTCGAGCCAGACGAGCACGGCGTAGAGGCACAGCATCACGAGCACCGAGAGGTTCTCGTTGAAGTTCTGCACGGCGATGGAGTGGCCCGCGGAGAGCAGCACGTGGCCGCGGTGCTGGAGCAGCGCGTTCATCGGCACGACGAAGAAGCCCGAAAGGCCGCCCACGAACATGAGGAAGAGGTACGCAAAGATCAGGTAGCCGGGAATGCGCATGTGGCCGATATGCAGGCCCCAATGCGGCGGAAAGAGATGGCGTGTGTAGAACGCCATCAGCATGACCGCAAGACCCATGATGATACCGACCGGCAGCACCGAGAGCGACTTCTTGAGCGGCACGCGCGCGGCCGCGATCACGGCGCCGGCCGCCACGCCGACGGCCACCACGGCCTGCAGCACAGCGCCTTCGGAGAGCGACATGCCGAGCGAGACTTCGGCCCACTTGAGCACGATGAATTGCAAAGTCGCGCCCGCGCCCCAGAAGAGCGTCGTGACCGCGAGCGAGATCTGCCCGAGCTTGTCGTTCCAGAGCGTGTTGAAGCAGTCGGCGAAGTCGGTGATGAGGCGGATGACACCGTGCTGCTGGCGCGGGTAGCGTGCGCCGGTGTCGGGAATGCGCAGATTGAAGAGGGCGGCGATTACGTAAATCACCATGATGACGACCATCGCGGCTTCGGCGGGCGTGCTGATCGCGCCGGGCGTATGGCGCAGGACATGCGAGGCGATGTGGGGGCTGATCAACGCGCCGCCGAGCACGGTGCCGAGGATGATCGAGCCGACTGTCGTGCCCTCGATCCAGCCGTTGGCGGCGACGAGGCGCTCAGGCGGCAGCAGTTCGGTCAGGATGCCGTACTTGGCGGGCGAATATGCCGCAGCGCCGAAACCCACTACGCCATAGGCCAACAAGGGATGGGTGCCTGCCAGCATCATGGCGCAGCCCACGACCTTGATCGTGTTCGTGATGAACATCACGCGGCCCTTGGGGCGGGAATCTGCAAAGGCGCCGACGAAGGCGGCAAGAACGACGTAGGAGAGGACGAAAAACAGCTTGAGCAGCGGCGTCATCCAGTTCGGGGCGTTGAGGTCTTTCAGCAGTGCAATTGCAGCGATGAGGAGCGCATTGTCGGCCAACGACGAAAAAAACTGCGCGGCCATGATGGTGTAAAAGCCTTTTTTCATCTGATGCGATGCTTTCCTCGCTGCGGTCCGTCCGCCCCGGACGGGTGGGAGGCATCCGGGCTTATTACGTTCGAAATGGGTTGTGCGCAGGGCTTTATATCACGAAAATAGGTGCATTCGGACTAGCACAATCCTTGAGCGCCCGTCAGGCGGGCCTGCGGGGTGCTGAAAACACCCTGTAAGCTCCTGATTCGAAAGCGTCTTTGCGAAAAAATCTCCCATGCCGCGCCCCCTCTCAGCAACGATTCACACCGCCGCTCTCGCCAATAACCTCGCCGTCGTCCGCAAGTACGCGCCAAAGTCGAAAATCTGGGCCGTGGTGAAGGCCAACGCCTACGGACACGGGCTTGCGCGCGCGTTCCCCGGCCTGCGCGCAACCGACGGTTTCGGCCTGCTCGACCTCGAGGAGGCCGTGAAGCTGCGCGAACTCGGCTGGGCCGGGCCGATCCTGCTGCTCGAAGGTTTTTTCCGGCCGACCGACATCGACGTGATCGACCGCTATAGCCTCACGACCGTCGTGCACAGCGACGAGCAGATGCGCATGCTCGAAATGGCGCGTCTGTCGAAGCCGGTCAACATCCAGCTCAAGATGAACAGCGGCATGAACCGGCTCGGCTATACGCCGGAGAAGTACCGTGCCGCATGGGAGCGTGCGCGCGCCTGCGCGGGCATTGGCCAGATCACGCTGATGACGCACTTCTCCGACGCCGACACGCCGCGCGGCGTCGGCGAGCAGATGGAGACGTTCGAGCGCGGCGCGCAAGGCATTGCCGGCGCGCGCAGCCTCGCCAATTCGGCCGCCACGCTCTGGCATCCTTCGACGCACTTCGACTGGGTGCGCCCCGGCATCATTCTTTATGGCGCGTCGCCATCGGGCTTCGCCTCGGCGCTCGAAGGCACCGGTCTGCAGCCGGCCATGACGCTCGCGTCGGAACTGATCGCCACGCAGCATGTGGCCGAAGGGCAGACCGTTGGCTACGGCTCGATCTTCACGGCGCGCAAGCCCATGCGCATCGGCGTGGTGGCGTGCGGTTATGCCGACGGCTATCCGCGCGTCGCGCCCGAAGGCACGCCCGTGATCGTCGACGGCGTGCTCACGCATGTGGTGGGCCGCGTCTCGATGGACATGCTCACCGTCGACCTCACGCCAGTGCACACCGCGGGCGTGGGCGCGCGCGTCGAACTGTGGGGCAACAATCTGCCGATCGACGACGTCGCGAAAGCCTGCGGCACGATCGGCTACGAGCTGATGTGCGCCGTTGCGCCGCGTGTTCCCGTGCGGGCCGAATAACGCCATGGCAAAGAGCATGGCGAAGGTCAAGACACTGTATACGTGTACCGAATGCGGCGGGCAGGCGCCCAAGTGGCAGGGCCAGTGCCCCGCGTGCGGCGCGTGGAACACGCTCGTGGAAGGCGTTGCCGAAACGGCGAGCAGCCACCGCTTCCAGTCGCTCGCGAAGAGCGCCCCGGTGCGGCGTCTCGCCGATATCGAGGCGTCCGACGTGCCGCGCTTCACGACCGGCGTAGGCGAGTTCGATCGGGTGCTGGGCGGCGGCCTCGTGGCGGGCGGCGTGGTGCTGATCGGCGGCGACCCCGGGATCGGCAAATCGACGCTGCTGCTGCAGTCGCTCGCGCAGATCGCCGCTGAGCGTCGCGCGCTCTATGTAAGCGGTGAAGAATCGGCGGCGCAGATCGCGTTGCGCGCGCAACGACTGGCGCTGCTCGACCCCGGCTCCATGGCGAGCGAGTTGCAGCTGCTCGCCGAGATCCAGTTCGAAAAGATCCAGGCGACGATCGAGGCCGAGAAGCCCGACGTCGCGGTCATCGACTCGATCCAGACGATCTACTCCGAAGCGCTGACTTCCGCACCCGGCTCGGTCGCGCAGGTGCGCGAGTGCGCGGCGCAGCTCACGCGCATCGCGAAGCAGTCGGGCACGGCGATCATCATGGTCGGCCACGTGACGAAGGAGGGCAACCTCGCGGGGCCGCGGGTGCTCGAGCACATCGTCGACACCGTGCTGTATTTCGAGGGCGACACGCATTCGTCGTTCCGGCTGGTGCGCGCGTTCAAGAACCGCTTCGGCGCAGTCAACGAGCTGGGTGTGTTCGCGATGACCGAGAAAGGCCTGCGCGGCGTGGCGAATCCGTCGGCGCTCTTCCTCTCGCAGCACGAGCAGAGCGTGCCGGGCTCCTGCGTGCTCGTGACCCAGGAAGGCTCGCGGCCGCTGCTCGTCGAGGTGCAGGCGCTCGTCGACACGGCGCACGTGCCGAATCCGCGGCGCCTCGCCGTCGGTCTCGAACAAAACCGGCTTGCCATGCTGCTGGCGGTGCTGCATCGCCATGCCGGCATCGCGTGCTTCGATCAGGACGTGTTCCTCAATGCCGTGGGCGGCGTGAAGATCACGGAGCCGGCCGCCGATCTGGCCGTGCTGCTCGCCATTCACTCTTCGATGCGTAACAAGGCGTTGCCCAAGGGTCTGATCGTTTTTGGCGAAGTCGGCCTCGCGGGCGAGATCCGACCCTCGCCGCGCGGCCAGGATCGTCTGAAGGAAGCGGCGAAGCTCGGTTTTTCATGCGCCCTGATTCCCCGCGCCAATGCGCCGAAGCAGCCGATCGAAGGCTTACAGGTGATTGCCGTGGAGCGCCTCGAAGAAGCGATCGACCGGATACGCGAGCTGGATTGAGCACGCCGCGCGCGCCGACGGCCTGTACTGGCGCGTAATGATTAGTAACAACCCTGGTTCCGGCTGTAACCATTTCAGACTGCGATTTCCCTATCCTTGGCGCGGTGTTCAACCCGTGTCGAGCGGAAAAGGATAGCGACTTGAAACAGACTGATACGTCCTTCGACGGTCGTTCGATCGTCGTGCGCGGCTGCCGGGTGTCCGAGCCGCTCATGCAACCCTGGGGCAGCACGTGCCGCATCGTCGAGTGGATCGACGGCGACGGGCGCATTTCGCGCCGCGTCGTGGCGGAAGACGTGACGGCGGCCGAAGTGCGCAGCACCATTGCGCACCACGTGGAAGGCCGCAAATACGTGATGTACGACGACGAACGGACGCCGCGGCAAACGCTGCCGCGACGCTAAATAAAAGTGGGCGCTGCGAAGCGCCCATTTTTCATTGTGCCCACGGATGATGCGGGAGACGGCGAGGGCTAGCCCCAAGGCCCGTAAGTGAAGGGCTTTTTGCCGCCAGGCGCGCCCGATGTGTCGGCGCCCTGGCCGGGCTGCGCAGGTTGGCCGGGTTGGACCGGCCGGGCAGGTTGGACGGCATGCGTGTCCGGCGGCTGACCGCCCGGCTGAAAAGGCGCCGCCTGCATACCGGGCGCGGCCTGCTGCGTTTGTCTCGCGGCCAATTCGTCCATCATGGCCTGCAGCACTTCGGCATTGAAGAGGGGATGGCGCGAAGCCTCGCCTGGCGTGAGGACGGGCGAAACACAGGTGTCGATCGCCTCCAGACGGTCGATCCAGGTCTGCAGCGACTCCGACTCGATGATGGCTGCCAGCTCGCGTGTGAGCGCGGCGGCATCGGCGCCGCCGATCGCCTGACCGAGACTCCAGTGACGCTCGGACCAGTCGTCGCGGCCGATGGCCCGGCACAGCGTCTGCCAGAACTTCAGTTCGAGCGCGCCCACGGCGAGCCACCGCCCGTCCTGCGTGCGATAGAGGTTGTAGCAGGGCACGCCGCCGTTGAGCAGACCGCCGCCCGGCTGCAGCGCCGCGGCGTCGTCGTTGGCCAGCGCGACCTGGGCGACCACGTTGTGCGCGTAGCTTGCATGCGCCATCGAAACATCGACGAAACGACCCTCGCCGCCGCGCGCCACATGCCAGAGCGCCGCGAGAATCTGCGTGACCGCGCTGAGCGCGCCGCCAAGCAGGTCGGCGATCTGGAAGTTGGGCAGCACCGGCACGCCGTCTCGCGTGGCCAACTGGTCGAGCACGCCCGAATAGGCGACATAGTTGATGTCGTGGCCCGGATGGCCGGCGAACGGGCCGGTCGTGCCGTAGCCCGTGATCGCGCAGTAGACGAGTTTCGGATTGACCTTGCGCAAGGCCTCGTAGCCTACGCCGAGGCGGTCCATCACACCGGGCCGGAAACTTTCGACGAGGACGTCGGCGTCGCGCGCGAGCGCGAGCAACACCGAGCGGCCGCTCTCGGTCTTCAGATCGACGCGCGTTTCGCGCTTGCCGCGATTGACGAGGCGATAGAACGCACCGGGGCGCGCGGCCACTTCGTCCACTGCACTCTGCATCATCACGCGCGCCGCGTCGCCGGCACCGGGCGGCTCGATTTTCAGGACATCGGCGCCCATTTCCGCGAGCCGCAAAGTGGCCACGGGCCCGGGCAGAAGGCGGGTCAGATCCAGTACGCGAAGGCCCTGCAATGCGGCGGGTGACGACACTCGTGGCTCCCTGGCGAAAATACCTGGCGAAAGCGCCTGATGGCGCGATGGTGACTCAGCGCTGCGCTAGCCGATCTGTTCGAGTTCCTCGTGCGCATCGAGCCATTCGGCTTCGAGCGTTTCGAGGCGCGCGGCGACTTCGGCCTGGCGGCGAATCGCTTCGGTCAGGCGGCTCTTCTGCTGAGGCTCGTAGCTCGCCGGGTCGGCGACGAAGGCATCGAGCGTGCTCTTTTCGCTGTTGAGCGCATCCATTTCCGTTTCGATCTTGCTGATTTTCGCCTGTAACGGCTTCTTCAGGTGCGCAACCTTCTGGCGCTGCTCGGCTTCCTGGCGGCGCTGTTCCTTGCGGTTGACGCCATCGGCGGCAGCTGCACCATTTGCCGCATCCGCCGTGCCGGAAGCGGCCTCCTTGAGCGCTGCGCGTTGCTCGGCCGCGTGCTGCAGCAGCCAGTCGCGGTAGTCGTCGAGGTCGCCGTCGAACGGCTGCAGACGGTGCTTCGCCACCAGCATGAATTGATCGGTCGTGGCGCGCAGCAAATGCCGGTCGTGCGACACGAGGATCAGCGTGCCTTCGAACTGCGCGAGCGCCATGGTCAGCGCATGGCGCGTTTCGAGGTCGAGGTGGTTGGTCGGCTCGTCGAGCAGCAGCAGGTTGGGCTTTTGCCAGATGATGAGCGCGAGCGCGAGGCGCGCCTTTTCACCGCCCGAGAACGGCGCGATGGGCGCCGTGGCCATCTCGCCGGGGAAGTTGAAGCCGCCGAGGAAGTCGCGCAGCTCCTGCTCGCGCGTGTCGGGCGCGAGCCGGGCGAGATGCTGGAGCGGCGAGTCGTCCGGGCGCAGCGTTTCGAGCTGGTGCTGCGCGAAATAGCCGATCTGCAGGCCCTTGCCCGTGCCCAGCTCGCCGGCGAGCGCCGCGAGCGTGCCTGCGAGCGTCTTGATGAGCGTGGACTTGCCCTGGCCGTTCGCACCGAGCAGGCCGATACGCTGGCCGTTCTGGATCGATAGCGTGACGCGCTCGACGATGGGCGTTTCGCTGCCGTCCTCGGCCCGATAGCCGCAGCGCACGTCTTCCATCACGAGCATCGGGTTGGGCGCGGAGTCGGGCGTGCGGAATTCGAACGTGAACGGCGAGCTGGCGTGCGCCGGCGCGATCAGCTCCATCTTTTCCAGCGCCTTCACGCGGCTTTGCGCCTGGCGCGCCTTGGTGGCCTTGGCCTTGAAGCGGTCGATGAAGCTTTGCAGGTGGGCGACGGTGCGCTGCTGCTTTTCATACGCGCTTTGCTGGAGCGCCAGTTGTTGCGCGCGCAGGATCTCGAACTGCGAGTAGTTGCCGCCGTAGCGCTTGATCTGCTGGTTCTCCAGATGCAGTGTGACGTTGCAGATCGAGTCGAGGAATTCGCGGTCGTGCGAGATCACGACGAGCGTGCCGGGATAGCGGTGCAGCCAGTCTTCGAGCCAGACGATCGCGTCCAGATCCAGATGGTTCGTGGGCTCGTCGAGCAGCAGCAGGTCGGAGCGGCACATGAGCGCCTGCGCGAGATTCAGGCGCATGCGCCAGCCGCCCGAGAAGCTCGAGACGCTCTGGCGCGTTTGTTCGAGCGTGAAGCCGAGGCCGAGCAGCAGCGCTTCGGCTCGCGCGGGGGCGGTGTAGCCATCGGCGTCCGCGAAGGCGCCGTGTGCTTCGGCCTCGGCCGCGCCGTCGTGCGCCGCCGAGGCCGCGGCGATGCGGGCCTCGATGTCGCGCAGCGCGGCGTCGCCGTCCAGCGCGTAGTCGAGCGCGGTGCGGTCGACCGCCGGAGTTTCCTGCGCGACGTGGGCGATACGCCAGGACGGCGGCAACGAGAAGTCGCCGGCGTCCGCGTGCAGCTCGCCGCGCAGCACGGCGAACAGGGTCGATTTGCCCGCGCCGTTCGCGCCGATGAGACCGACCTTTTCGCCCGGGTTCAGCGTGAACGAGGTCTGTTCGAAAAGCGGCTTGGTGCCGCGGGCAAGACTGAATTGGTTGAAGCGGATCACGACGGCGCCGGCGGGAAGAAAACGAAAGAAGGCGCTATTTTAGACCGGGACGCGCAGACCGGGGCGCGCAGCCTGGGCGCGCTGCAGCCGACATTGGCCGGACGGCTGGCCGTCTGGTCGAGTGCTAATTGCGCGTTTTCTCACGTAGACTGGCGCTTTTCCACGGGAGAGCCAGATGACATCGATCTATTCGTTTTCGGCGCAACCGCTCGGCGGCGGCGAGCCGGTGAGCCTCGAGCGCTATACGGGCAAGGTGCTCCTGATCGTCAATACCGCGAGCGAATGCGGTTTCACGCCGCAATACGCGGGTCTGCAAACGCTCTACGACCAGTACGCCGCGCGCGGGCTCGCGGTGCTCGGCTTTCCGTGCAACCAGTTCGGCAAGCAGGAACCCGGCGACGCCGCGCAGATCGGCAGCTTCTGCGAGAAGAACTTCGGGGTCACGTTCCCGATGTTCGAAAAAATCGACGTGAAAGGGGCGAACGCGCATCCGCTGTATCGCTGGCTCACGGGCGAGGCGCCGGGGCTGCTCGGGCTCGGCGCCATCAAGTGGAATTTCACGAAGTTTCTGGTCGATCGCAACGGCGACGTGGTGAAGCGCTATGCGCCGATGACGAAACCCGAGGCCATTGCGGCGGACATCGAAAAGCAGCTCTGAGCGCAGCCGGGCGGCACAGGCGCGCTAGAGAATCGGCGCGAAGAGGCGCGCGAGATGCATCGTGATCTTGCGCCACGCGGGCGCGTCGCGGTACTCGCTGCGATCGATCTCGAACGTCTCGTCGAAATCGCGCAGCAGCATCGCTTCGACTTCGGCCGCGAAGCCGCGATGAACGGTCAGCACCATGATCTCGAAGTTCAGGCGAAACGAGCGGTTGTCCAGATTCGCGCTGCCGATGGCGGCAGCCACGTCGTCGATCAGCACGACCTTCTGGTGCAAGAAGCCCGGCTTGTAGCGAAAGATGCGGATGCCCGCGCGCACCGCATCGAAGGCGTACAGCATCGACGCCTCGAAGACCACGTAATGGTCGCGCCGGCTCGGGATCATGATGCGCACGTCCACGCCTCGCAGCGCTGCGAGGCGCAGGGCCGAAAACACGGCCTCGTCGGGCACGAGGTAGGGCGTCGTGATCCACAGGCGTTTTTTCGCGGCGTTGATCGCCTCGACGAAGAATAGCGAGCAGGTCTCCTGGCGGTCCGCCGGCCCGGTGGGCAGGACGAGGCAATACATGTCGTCGCCGTCCTGCGGCACGACCGTCGGCGGCTCGCAGCCAGGAAGCTGCTGGGTGGCCCAGTACCAGTCCTCGGTGAAGGCGAACTGCACGTTGGCGACCGCCGGTCCGCGCAGCTCGATATGCGTGTCGCGCCACGGAGAAAGGCGCGCGTTCGCGCCCAGGTATTCGATGCCCACGTTGTGGCCGCCCACGAACGCGTGCTGGCCGTCTACCACGACGATCTTGCGGTGGTTGCGGAAGTTGAGCTGGAAGCGATTCACGAAGTGGCGCTTCGTCGAAAACGGGTGCACTTCCACGCCGCCGTCCTGCAACTCGTGCACGTAGCTGGCGGGCAGGTCGAACGAGCCGATGCTGTCGTACAGGAAGTACACGCGCACGCCGCGTTTGCTGCAGTCGAGCAGCACGTCCTTGAGCATGTCGCCGAGCGCGTCGGCGCGCACGATGAAGAACTGCACGATCACGTAGTGCCGGGCTTGCTCGATCGCATCGAAGATGGCGGAGAAGGTCGCTTCGCCGTTCACGAGCGTGCGCACGGCGTTGCCTGGCACGAGCGGCATCCCGCCCAGGCGCGCGAACGTGCGGATCACGCGTACGCCCAGATCGTCGGCGGGCCATTCGCCCGCGGAGACGAGCTTGTCCCAGTCGGGCGCGTGGGCGCGTGAGCGCAGGGTTTCGTTGCGCAGGCGCCGCGCGTCCGCATAGCCCGCGAACTTGCTGCGGCCGAGAAAGAGATACGGGACGAGCGTGAGGTAGGGCATCGTCGCGAGCGAGACGGCCCAGGCAATCGCGCCTTGCGAGGTGCGCGTGTTGAGGATGGCGTGGCACGCTGCGATCAGTCCGAGCAGATGGATGATCGCGAGCAGCGTGCCGAGGTGTGACCAGTCGAATCGCATAGATGCGTGGGACGCTCCTTCAGCCGGACGCAGTGCCGGCCCGCGCCGGGAAGCGCACGGCCGGAGGGTTCAATCTTACCGAACCCGCTGCGATGACGGCGATCGTCCCGGTCTTGCACGCGGCGAGACACGGCGCTCGGGCGCCGCGGCTCGCTCGGACAAGACGCACAGGACGATCAGACCGGCAGGTCGCAGGCCTGAATCAGGAAGACCTGGTCGTCGCCGGCGCTCGTCGAGAGCCAGACGAGATCGAGGCCGCCGAACGCCGCTTCCACGTTCTCGCGCTCGTTGCCGATCTCGATCACCAGCACACCGTCGTCGGTGAGCCAGTTGCGTGCGTCCTTGACGATGCGGCGCACGATGTCCATGCCGTCTGCGCCGCCCGCGAGCGCCATTTCCGGCTCGTGGCGGTATTCGGGCGGCAGCGCCTGCATCGAGTCGGCGTTCACGTACGGCGGGTTCGTGATGATCACGTCGTAGCGGCGCTCGGGCAGCGGCGCGTACAGGTCGCCTTCGAAGAGGGCGATGCGCTCGTCGAGATCGTGTTCGTGCACGTTACGCCGCGCGACTTCGAGTGCGGGCGCGGACAGATCGACGGCGTCGATGTCGGCGTTCGGAAATGCGTGCGCCGCGAGAATCGCAAGGCTCGCCGAGCCGGTGCACAGCTCCAGCACCGCGGTGACCTGCTCGGGATCTTCCACGTAGGGCTGCAGGCCATCTGCGAGCAGCTCGCCAATGAACGAGCGCGGCACGATGACGCGCTCATCCACGTAGAAGCGCAGGCCGTGCATCCACGCTTCCTGCGTGATGTAGGCCGCGGGGACGCGGTCGGTCGCGCGACGCTCGATCACGCCGAGCACCTTGTCGATTTCCTCGCTCGTGAGGCGCGCGTCGAGAAACGGGTCGAGCAGGTCGAGCGGCAAATGCAGCGTGTGCAGGATCAGGTACGCGGCTTCGTCGTAGGCGTTGTTCGAGCCGTGGCCGAACGCGAGTTGCGCGGCCGAAAAGCGCGAGACACCGTAGCGCAGCAGGTCGCGAACGGTGGCGAAAGTGGCGGCGAGCGGATGGGTCATGTTCTGGACTCCAGAGCGTGTTCGGAGGGCCGGTCAGGCGATCAGCTGTTCGAGCACGCGGCGATAGACGTTCTTGAGCGGATCGATGAATTTCACTTCGATATGCTCATCGATCTTGTGGATGCTGGCGTTCGGCGGCCCGAACTCCACCACCTGCTCGCACATGCGCGCGATGAAGCGGCCATCGGAAGTGCCGCCCGTGGTCGAAAGCTCGGTCGTGACGCCGGTTTCGTCGTGGATCGCTTTTTCGAGCGCATTCGAGAGCGCGCCGCGCGGCGTGAGGAAGGGCAGTCCGCTCACGCTCCAGTGCAGGTCGTACTCGAGGCCGTGCTTGTCGAGGATTGCGTGAACGCGCTTTTGCAGGCCTTCCACCGTGCTCGCGGTCGAGAAGCGGAAGTTGAACATCACATCGGCGTGGCCCGGAATCACGTTGCTCGCGCCGGTGCCGCTGTGCATGTTCGAGACCTGCCACGTGGTGGGCGGGAAGTACTCGTTGCCGTCGTCCCACTTTTCGGCGACGAGTTCGGCGAGCGCGGGCGCCAGCAGATGCACCGGGTTCTTCGCGAGATGCGGATAGGCGATATGCCCCTGCACACCTTTCACGACGAGCTTGCCCGACATCGAGCCGCGGCGACCATTCTTCACGCAGTCGCCGAGCGTATGCGTCGACGTCGGCTCGCCCACGATGCAGTAATCCATCTTCTCGCCGCGCGCCTGCAGCGCCTCGACGACCCTCACGGTGCCGTCGGTGGCCGGGCCTTCTTCGTCGCTCGTGATGAGGAATGCGATGGCGCCGCGATGCTGCGGATGCGCCGCCACGAACTCTTCGCTCGCCACCACGAAGGCCGCGAGCGAGGTCTTCATGTCGGCGGCGCCGCGGCCATAGAGAATGCCGTCGCGATGAGAGGGCTGGAACGGCGGCGAACTCCATTGCTCGATGGGGCCGGTGGGCACGACGTCGGTGTGGCCCGCGAAGGCGAGCAGCGGGCCTTGCGCGCCCGCGGTGCCGCGCTTGACGGCCCACAGGTTGGTCACGCCGTTGGATTCGATCGTTTCGCACGCGAAGCCGAGCGCGCCAAGGCGTTCGGTCATGATGCGCTGGCAGTGCTGGTCGTCGGGCGTGACGGACGCGCGCGCGATCAGGGCTTCGGTAAGGGCGAGGGTGGCGGACATAAAAAGACCACTTTCAATAAAAATGCCGGCGCCGCTGATGGAGCAGGGGCCGGCAACAACTTGTCATGACCGTGTGCCCGACCTGCCATGGGGCAGTTCAGGCGCACCGGTCTCATGCGGCGCTCAAGCGAACAGCTCCGCATACTGGTCGGCGGAAAAGCCGAGCGTCTTCACGCGGCCGTTCACCACGACGACGGGCCGCTTGATGATCGACGGCTTGTGGATCATCAGCGCGATCGCGCCGGCGGTCGTGTCGGCTTCGGCTTTGTGCACATCCGACAGGCCGCGCCAGGTCGTGCCGCGCTTGTTGATGAGCTGATCGAGCGACACGTCCTTGACCCAGTCCTGGACCAGCGCATTCGAGACGCCCGCTTTCTTGAAGTCGTGAAACTCGAACTCGACGCCGTGCTCTTCGAGCCACACACGGGCCTTCTTCACGGTGTCGCAGTTCGGAATGCCGTAGACGACGGTTTTGGCCGACTTCGCCATCAGTCGCCTCGCAGCAGCTCGTTCAGGCCGACCTTGGCGCGCGTTTTCGCGTCGACCTTCTTGACGATCACGGCGCAGTACAGGCTGTGCGAGCCGTCCTTCGAGGGCAGGTTGCCCGCGACCACGACCGAGCCCGCCGGGATGCGGCCGTACGAGACTTCGCCGGTTTCGCGGTCGTAAATCTTGGTCGACTGGCCGAGGTACACGCCCATCGAGATGACCGAGTTCTCTTCGACGATCACGCCTTCCACGACTTCCGAGCGCGCGCCGATGAAGCAGTTGTCTTCGATGATGACCGGGTTGGCCTGCAGCGGCTCCAGCACGCCGCCGATGCCGACGCCGCCCGAGAGGTGCACGTTCTTGCCGATCTGCGCGCACGAACCGACCGTGGCCCACGTATCGACCATCGTGCCTTCATCGACATACGCGCCGATGTTGGTGTACGACGGCATCAGCACGACGTTCTTCGCGATGAACGAGCCGCGGCGCGCGATGGCCGGCGGCACGACGCGGAATCCGCCCGCGGCGAAGTCTTCGGCCGTGTAATTGGCGAACTTCGAGGGTACCTTGTCGTAGAACTGGCTGTAGCCGCCGGCGGGCATCGGTGCGTTGTCTTCCAGGCGGAACGACAGCAGCACGGCCTTCTTCACCCATTGGTTGACGACCCAGTCGCCGTCCTTCTTCTCGGCGCAGCGCAGCGCGCCTTTGTCCAGCTCGGCGATGACGTGGGCGACGGCTTCGCGCACGTCGTTCGGCGCCGACCTGGGCGAGAAGTCGGCGCGGTTTTCCCAGGCGGTGTCGATGATCTGCTGAAGTTGTTGCGACATGGTGGTGATTTCGTGAGATTGATGGTTGAAAGCTGTGTTGCGCGCCGCGAGGTGCGGGACCCCGGCGCGCACGAAAAAGGCTTTACGGTTTGAGCGAGCGGCAGAATTCGACGATGCGCTGCGCGCCCTCGATGCACTCCTCGACGTCGGCGACGAGCGCCATGCGCACGAAGTCTTTACCCGGATTCGTGCCATGCGCCTCGCGCGCGAGGAACGAGCCGGGCAGAACCGTCACATTATAGTCGGCGTAGAGACGCTGGGCGAACGCGGTGTCCGTGAGGCCGGTGCGCGCGACGTTGGCCCAGAGATAGAACGCGGCGTCGGGCAATTTCACGTCGAGCACGTCGGCGAGCATGGGCGTGACGGTCGAGAACTTGCGCACGTATTTCGCGCGGTTTTCGCGCACGTGCGCCTCGTCGCCCCAGGCCGCGATGCTGGCGGACTGCCAGACCGGCGACATGGCCGAGCCGTGATAGGTGCGGTACAGCAGGAACTGCTTGAGGATGGCGGCGTCCCCGGCGACGAAGCCCGAGCGCATGCCCGGCGCGTTCGAGCGCTTCGAAAGGCTCGACAGCATGACGAGGCGCTCGAAGCCGCGGCCCAGCTTGTGCGCCGCTTCGAGACCGCCGAGCGGCGGCGTGGCTTCGTCGAAGTAGATCTCCGAGTAGCACTCGTCCGAAGCGATCACGAAGCCGTAGCGGTCGGAGAGCGCGAACAGCTCGCGCCAGTCGTCGAGCGTGATCACGGCACCCGTGGGATTGCCGGGCGAGCACACGTACAGCAGCTGCGTGCGCGCCCAGACTTCTTCGGGAACCTGCGAATAGTCGCAGGCGAAGTTGCGGGCCGGATCGCTGTTCACGAAGTACGGCTCGCCGCCACCCAGCAGCGCGGCGCCTTCGTAGATCTGGTAGAAAGGGTTCGGGCAGAGTACGATCGCCCGCTTTGCCGGGTCTTTCACGCCCGCGGTCGGGTCGATCACGGCCTGCGCGAGCGCGAACAGCGCCTCGCGCGAGCCGGACACAGGCAGGATTTCCGTGTTCGCATCGATGGCCGGCAGCCCGTAGCGCGCCTTCACCCAGTTCGCAATCGACTCGCGCAGCGCCGGGGTGCCCGCCGTGGCCGGGTACGACGAGAGGCCGTCGAGAGAAGCGACGATGGCGTCGCGGATCAGCGCCGGCGTCGGGTGTTTCGGCTCGCCGATCCCGAAGCTGATGTGGCGCAGGCCGGCGTTCGGCGTGACGTCCTTGAAGAGCACACGCAGCTTTTCGAAGGGGTAGGACTGAAGGGTGTCGAGTAGCGGATTCACTTGGGGCTGGACAGGCGTGAGCGAAAGACGGATGGCGTGGCGCGCAGGATTGGAGTGGCCACTGCGGGCCGGCGAGCCGTTTGCACCGCGCTGGGCGAAAAAACGGATGCGCGGCGCGGCCTTGCGGCTGCAAGCGGTCGATTATAGCGTGGCGCCGCTGCTGCTGCGGGCGCCGGCCGGATCCCGCCCCGGCGCCGCCGGTGCCGGCCGGGCGACACAATAAAGGAAAAGCATGAAATCTTCGAACGACGTTTCGAACCGCGGCGCAGGCGCGGCGAACGCGCGGCCGGCCCAAGGGCAGCGCGAGCCATGAGCCAGAGCACGGGCTTGCGCGCCGCCTGGCCGACGCTCGCCATCATGATTGGCGCGTCCGTCTGGGGTTTTGTCTGGTATCCGCTACGCATGCTGGCGGCCGCCGGGCTCACCGGTACGGCCTCGAGCGCGGCAACGAGCGCGGCCGGCTGCCTCTTCGTGCTGGTGCTGCGCTGGCGCTCGCTCGCGAGCGTGCGCTGGCACTGGGTGCTGCCGATGCTCGGACTCGCCGCGGGCGTGACCAACGTCGGCTTCGTGTGGGGCGCCATCCACGGCGAAGTGATGCGCGTGCTGCTGCTCTTTTATCTTACCCCGGCGTGGACGGCGATCTTCGCGCACTTCATCCTGCACGAGCGCCTGAACTGGGCGGGCGGCGCGCTTGCCGCGCTTTCGCTGCTCGGTGCGGTGCTGATGCTCTGGTCGCCGCGGCTCGGCGTGCCGCTGCCCGCCAACGCGGCCGAATGGGCGGGGCTGATCGGCGGCATGGGTTTCGCGATGAGCAACGTGCTGGTGGTGAAGACGAGCCGCGTGCTGCCGCACATGAAGCCCGAGATGCGCACGGCCGTGATCTTCGCGGGCGCGGCGCTGTTCGGCGCACTGACCTCCTGTTTCGAGCCGATGTCGACCGCGCCGGCGGGCGAGCATCTCGCGCGCGTCGTGCTGCTCGTGCTCGCGCTCGGCATCGTGCTCGGCAGCAACAACATGCTCGTTCAGTACGGGCTCGCCTGCGTGCCGGCGAACCGCGCCTCCATCATCATGCTGTTCGAGATCGTCGTGACGGCGCTCACGTCGTGGCTCTTCGCCGGCGAGACGCCGGGCCCGCGCGAATGGGCGGGCGGCGCGTGCATCGTGCTGGCTTCCCTGCTGTCGAGCTGGGTGCACCGGGCACAGGATGCGCGCAAGCGCGGCGCGCACGCGAGCGCCGATGCGAGCGTCATGACCCACGCCGACGCGAGCCGCACCGATGACGCGGACGCCGCCGACGGCAACGGCCCCGGCGGCGACGATGACAACGGCGGCGGCAACGGCGACGGTAACGCAGGCGGCGGGACGGGCCCAGGGCCTTCCCGCGCGCGGAATGGCGCGCGTGCGATGGTATGATTGCCGCTGATTCCCGTCGGCCGCACGCGTGCATGCGCGTTCGTACGGCGAGCCGTGGCGGCTGCCCAGTGCGCACTCCGCCGTCGCGCGATCGATTGCGGATGCGCGGCGGCAAGCGAGGTACGGCACGGGCGGTCCCGTTCACCACTATTCAAACAGCGATATCGCCGTGCGTCTGACCTCGATTAAACTCGCTGGCTTCAAATCATTCGTCGATCCCACGCATTTCCAGGTTCCGGGCCAACTCGTCGGGGTGGTCGGGCCAAACGGCTGTGGGAAATCCAACATCATCGACGCGGTGCGCTGGGTGCTCGGAGAATCCCGGGCGTCCGAGCTGCGCGGCGAGTCGATGCAGGACGTCATCTTCAACGGTTCCACCGCGCGCAAGCCGGGCAGCCGCGCGAGCGTCGAACTGGTGTTCGACAACGCCGATGGCCGCGCCGCCGGCCAGTGGGGCCAGTATGCCGAGATCGCCGTGAAGCGCGTGCTCACGCGCGACGGCACCTCGAGCTACTACATCAACAACCTGCCGGCGCGCCGGCGCGACATCCAGGACATCTTCCTCGGTACGGGCCTCGGCCCGCGCGCCTACGCGATCATCGGGCAGGGCATGATCGCGCGGATCATCGAGGCGAAGCCCGAAGAGCTGCGCGTGTTCCTCGAAGAAGCCGCGGGCGTTTCGAAATACAAGGAACGCCGCCGCGAGACCGAAAACCGCCTGCACGACACGCGCGAGAACCTCACGCGGGTCGAGGACATCGTGCGCGAGTTGTCCAGCAACCTGGAAAAGCTCGAGGGCCAGGCGGTCGTCGCCACGAAATACCGCGAGCTGCAGTCCGAGGGCGAGGAAAAGCAGCGCCTCCTGTGGCTCCTGCGCAAGAACGAGGCAGCGGGCGAGCAGCAACGCCAGCAGCGCGCGATCGAGCAGGCGCAGATCGACCTGGAGCGCCATACCGCGCAGCTGCGCGAAGTGGAAGCGCAACTCGAAACGCTGCGCGTGGCCCACTACTCGGCGAGCGACGCCATGCAGGGCGCGCAGGGCGCGCTTTACGAGGCGAACGCCGAGGTGAGCCGCCTCGAGGCCGAGATCAAGTTCATCGTCGAGTCGCGCAACCGCGTGCAGGCGCAGATCGCCGCGCTCACCGCGCAGCGCGAGCAATGGCAAGTCCAGGCGCAGAAGGCGCAGGACGATATCGAAGACGCCGAAGAACAGCTGGCGATCGCCGAGGAAAAGGCGGCGCTGGCCGAGGAAGATGCGGCGGCGAAGCAGGAAGCGCTGCCCGCGCTCGAAAACCGCTGGCGCGACGCACAGGCGCAACTGAACGACGAGCGCGCGGGCATCGCGCGCACCGAGCAGGCCATCAAGCTCGAAGCCGCGCATCAACGCAACGCCGACCAGCTGCTCCAGCAGCTTCAGCAGCGCCACGAGCGTCTGAAGTCGGAGGAAGGCGGCCTCGACGCGCCCGACGAAGCCCAGCTCGAAGAGCTGCGTATGCAGCTGGCCGAGCAGGAGGAAGTCCTGCACGAAGCGCAGGCGCGTCTCGGCGACGCTCAGGAAACAGTACCGCGCCTCGACGCGGAACGCCGCGCCGCGCACGAGCGCGTGCAGGCGGAAAATGCACAGATTCACCAGTTCGAAGCCCGTCTCGCTGCACTCAAGCAGTTGCAGGAAAACGTGCAGACGGAAGGCAAGATCCAGCCGTGGCTCGAACGTCACGAACTGGGCGCGTTGCCGCGGCTGTGGAAAAAGCTGCACGTCGAAGCGGGTTGGGAAACGGCGCTCGAATCGGTGCTGCGCGAGCGGCTCGCCGCGCTCGAGGTGTCGAACCTCGACTGGGTGAAGGCCTTCGCGAGCGATGCTCCGCCTGCCAAGCTCGCGTTCTACTCGCCGCCGGCCGCGGGGCAGGCGCCCGCAGCGGCCGCGGGCCTCACGCCGCTGCTCTCGCTCGTGCGCATCGACGATGCGGGCTTGCGCGCGGTGCTCACCGAATGGCTCGGCTCGACCTACGTTGCGAACGATCTCGCCGAGGCGCTCGCCCAGCGTGCGCAGTTGCCCGGCAGCGGTGCGTTCGTCGTGAAGGCCGGTCATATGGTCACGCGCGTGGGTGTGCAGCTGTACGCCGCCGACACCGAGCAGGCCGGCATGCTCGCGCGTCAGCAGGAAATCGAGAATCTCGAGCGCCAGGTGCGCGCCCAGACGCTGCTCGCCGACGACGCCCGCACGGCTGTCGTGCGCGCGGAAGCGGCGCACACCCAGGCCGCCCAGGTGCTCACGGATGTGCGCCAGCAGGCCGAGCGCGCGACCCAGCGCGTGCATGCGCTGCAGATGGACGTGCTCAAGCTCACCCAGGCGCATGAGCGCTACACCGCGCGCAGTACGCAGATCCGCGAAGAGCTCGACGAGATCCGCACGCAGATCGAAGAGCAGCGCGCGTTGCGCGCGGAGTCGGAAGCGAATTTCGAGCGCCACGATGTGGAACTCGCCGAACTGCAGGCCCGTTTCGAGGACAACCAGCTCGCCTTCGAGTCGCTCGACGAGGAACTCGGCGCGGCTCGCAATGAGGCGCGCGACCTCGAGCGTTCGGCGGCCGACGCACGCTTTGCCGCGCGCAACATGGCGAACCGCATCGAGGAGTTGAAGCGCAACATTCAGGTCGCGCACGATCAGAGCGAACGCGTAGCGGCGTCGCTCGAAGACGCGCGCGCCGAACTGGAAACGATCAACGAGCAGACTGCGCACACGGGCCTGCAGGACGCGCTGGAAATTCGCGCGCAGAAGGAAGACACGCTGCGCGCCGCGCGCGCCGAACTCGACGACCTGAGCGCGAAGCTGCGCGCCGCCGACGAAACGCGCCTTGCCGCGGAGCGCGCACTGCAGCCGCTGCGCGACCGCATCACCGAACTTCAGCTGAAGGAGCAGGCCGCGCGCCTGAACGGCGAGCAGTTCGTCGAGCAGCTGCAGGCCGCGGGCGTCGACGAGGCCGCGCTGCAGGAAAAGCTCACGGCCGATATGAAGCCGTCGTATCTGCAAGGCGAGGTCACGCGCATCAACAACGCAATCACGGCGCTCGGCCCCGTGAACATGGCCGCGCTCGACGAGCTGGCCGCGGCGAAGGAGCGCAAGACTTTCCTCGACGCGCAGTCGGCCGACCTTACGAGCGCGATCGAAACGCTCGAAGACGCGATTCGCAAGATCGACCAGGAAACGCGCACGCTGCTGCAGGGCACCTTCGACGAAGTGAACCGTCATTTCGGCGAGCTGTTCCCGCGCCTGTTCGGCGGCGGTCAGGCGAAGCTCATCATGACCGGCGACGAGATTCTCGACGCCGGCGTGCAGGTGATGGCGCAACCGCCCGGCAAGAAGAATTCGACGATTCACCTGCTTTCCGGCGGCGAGAAAGCGCTCACGGCCACGGCCCTCGTGTTCGCGATGTTCCAGCTCAACCCGGCGCCGTTCTGCCTGCTCGACGAAGTGGACGCGCCGCTCGACGACGCGAACACCGAGCGCTTCGCGAACCTTGTTCGCGCGATGTCGGACAAAACACAGTTCCTGTTCATTTCGCACAACAAGATCGCCATGGAGATGGCGCAGCAGCTCATTGGCGTGACGATGCAGGAGCAGGGCGTTTCGCGCATCGTCGCGGTCGACATGGAAACTGCGGCGGGTTTCGCCCAAAATACGGTCTAATCGATTTATACGGTCTAACGGACGGCGCGCGATGGCGCGGCCGGCGGCGCCATCGGTGACAGCCGCCGCGCGCAATGCGCGCGCCGTCGAATAAGAATTGCTGATGGAGCATGCATGGATGAGTTGACTCTCGGGTTGATCGGCGCGGGCGCCGTGGTCGTCGGGGGCGTGGTGGTGTACAACGCGTGGCAGGGCGCGAGGGTGCGCCGGCGCATGCCGCGCCCGATGCCCGAAGAGGCGGTCGAAGCGCCGCAGCGCGACGAGTTCCAGGAGCCCAGCCCGTTCATCGAACCGGCGCATGCGCCGTCGCGCCGCGAGCCGTCGCTCGCGGGCAACACGGAAGCCGAGCGGGTGGAGCCGGGTTTCGGGACCGCGGCGCCGCTCGACACGCCGGCCGACATCCAGGCGGAAACGACGACGCCCAACGGCTTTCCGGAGGCCGAATCCGGTGCTGAGGAGGCTGCCGAAAAGGCCGCTGACAAGGCGCCGGCTGCAAGTGCGGCTGCCCCGCAACCCGCAAAGGACGACGCCGACGAAGCCGAGCGCATCGAGCCGGTCATGCCGGCCGCCACGACGATCTCTTCGGCGCCGCCCGCCGTGGTCGACCGTCGCATCGACTGCATCGTGCCGATCCGGCTGGGTGCGCCGGTGGCGGGCGAGCGGGTGATTCCGTTTGCGCAGCGGCTGCGCCGCGCGGGCAGCAAGCCGGTTCACATCGAAGGCAAGCCCGAAGGGGGCGACGGCTGGGAGTTGCTCCAGAGCGGCGTGCGCTACGAAGAACTGCGCGCGGCTGCGCAACTCGCGAATCGCAACGGCCCGCTCAACGAACTCGAGTTCTCGGAATTCGTGACCGGCGTGCAGCAGTTCGCCGACGCGCTCGACGCCGCGCCCGAGTTCCCGGACATGATGGAGACGGTCGCGATGGCGCGCGAGCTGGACGGCTTCGCGGCACAATGCGACGCGCAGCTTTCCGTCAATGTGATGTCTGATGGCGCGCCTTGGTCGGCAAACTACGTGCAGGCGGTGGCGGCGCAGGACGGCCTGCTGCTTTCGCGCGACGGCACGCGCTTCGTGAAGCTCGACGCGAAGCAGAGCCCGGTTTTCATGCTGCAGTTCGGCGACACCAACTTCCTGCGCGACGACCTCACGTACAAGGGCGGCGAGCTGATCACGCTGATCCTCGACGTGCCCGTGGCCGACGAAGACATCCTGCCATTCCGCCTGATGTGCGACTACGCGAAGTCGCTCGCCGAGCGCATTGGCGGGCGCGTGGTCGACGACCAGCGCCGGCCGCTGCCGGAATCGGTGCTGCAGTCGATCGACAAGCAGCTCATGACGCTTTACGCGAAGCTGGAGCAGGCCGGCATTCCGGCCGGCTCGCCGGCCACGCGGCGATTGTTCAGCCAGTAACGCCGCGCGCCTGCAGGCGACCAACAGACGAGGCGCGACGCCCTAAGGGCGCCGCGCCTTTTTTGCGCGCAGGCGATACAGCGTAGCGGGCATCGGCACGCGTGTTGCAGTGCATTCGGGTTCGTCTTGCTGGACCTGGGCGGCAATGCGACGGAAGCGGCGTTCGCCATTCGGCCAGGGCGCTGGCGAGGCCCGTTCGGCGGCGCACGAAGATGGCCGCTCGGCCGATGCGACACGCGCTGCTTCCTGAGATAATCTGACGTCCGAAATCATTTCTCACAGCGAGTTGCCCAAGGCATGGTCCGTACTCCCGCCCGTCCTCCCGAAGAAGCCACCGCTGCGCAGCGCGCGGTGTGGTTGCGCGCCGAACTCGAGCGTGCGAATCACGCCTACTACGTGCTCGACCAGCCGGAGCTGCCCGACGCGGAATACGACAAGCTGTTCGGCGAACTTCAGCAGATCGAGGCCGAGCACCCCGACCTCATCACACCCGATTCGCCCACTCAGCGCGTGGGTGGCGAAGTCGCCGGAGGCTTCGAGCCCGTGGTCCACGACGTGCCGATGCTGTCGCTCAACAACGGCTTTGCCGACGAGGACATCGTCGCGTTCGACAAGCGCGTGGCCGACGCGCTCGGCAAGATCGAGGGCGCCGGCGTCGTCGAGGTCGAATACGCCGCCGAACTCAAGTTCGACGGCCTCGCCATCTCGCTGCGCTACGTCGACGGCGTGTTCGTCCAGGCGTCCACGCGCGGCGACGGCGCGACCGGCGAGAACGTCACGGAGAACGTGCGCACGATCCGCTCGCTGCCGTTGCGCCTGAAGGGCAAGCGCGTGCCGAAGGTGCTCGACGTGCGCGGCGAGGTGCTGATGTTCCGCCGCGACTTCGAGCGCATGAACCAGCGTCAGCGCGACGCCGGCCACAAGGAATTCGCGAACCCGCGCAACGCGGCGGCGGGCAGCCTGCGCCAGCTCGATCCGAAAATCACGGCGCAGCGGCCGCTGTCGTTTTTCGCCTACGGCATTGGCGTGCTCGAGGGCGAGCCGATGCCGGCCACCCATAGCGAGCTGCTGGACTGGTACGCGGAAATGGGCCTGCCGGTCAATGCCGAGCGCGCGGTCGTGAAAGGCGCGCAAGGCCTGCTGGACTTCTTCCGCGCCATGGGCGAGAAGCGCGACGGCCTGCCGTACGACATCGACGGCGTGGTCTACAAGGTGAACCGCCGCGACGAGCAGGACGCGCTCGGCTTCGTCTCGCGTGCGCCGCGCTTTGCGCTCGCGCACAAGTTCCCGGCCCAGGAAGCGCTCACGAAGCTGCTGGCGATCGACGTTCAGGTCGGCCGCACGGGCGCGATTACGCCGGTGGCGCGGCTCGAGCCGGTGTTCGTCGGCGGCGCGACCGTGACCAACGCCACGCTGCACAACGAAGACGAAGTGCGGCGCGAGGACATCCGCATCGGCGACACGGTGATCGTGCGGCGCGCCGGCGACGTGATTCCCGAGGTGGTCAGCGCGCTCATGGACCGCCGTCCGGCCGACGCCCACGAATTCGTGATGCCGACCGAATGCCCGGTCTGCGGATCGCGCATCGAGCGGCTGCCCGACGAGGCGATCGCACGCTGCACGGGTGGGCTGTTCTGTCCGGCGCAGCGCAAGCAGGCGCTCTGGCACTTCGCCCAGCGCCGCGCGCTCGATATCGACGGCCTGGGCGAGAAGATCATCGACCAGCTGGTCGACCAGAACCTCGTGCGCACGCCCGCCGATCTGTTCAATCTCGGCTTCGGCACGCTCGCGCAGCTCGAGCGCATGGCGGACAAGTCGGCGCAGAACCTGCTCGACTCGCTCGAGAAGGCCAAGGCCACGACGCTGGCGCGCTTCATCTACGCGCTCGGTATCCGGCACGTGGGCGAATCGACGGCGAAGGATCTTGCGAAGCACTTTGGCTCGCTCGATCCGATCATGAGCGCGTCGGTCGAAGAATTGCTCGAAGTCAACGATGTGGGCCCTATCGTCGCGCTCGCGATCCACGAGTTTTTTGCGGAAGAGCATAACCGCACAGTGATCGAGCAGCTGCGCGCGCCGGGCAAAGTAACATGGGCGGAAGGCCCGCCCGCGCCGAAGGCGCCGGTGGGCGTGCTGGCCGGCAAGACGGTGGTGCTCACGGGTACGCTGCCCACGCTCTCGCGCGACGAGGCGAAGGAGATGCTGGAAGCAGCCGGTGCGAAGGTCGCCGGCTCGGTGTCGAAGAAGACCGATTACGTGGTGGCGGGCGCCGACGCGGGCAGCAAGCTCGCAAAAGCCGAGGAACTCGGCGTGCCGGTGCTCGACGAAGAAGGAATGCGCAAGCGCCTGGAGGGGCACACGACATGATTCGCGAAATTCTCAGAATGGGCGATCCGCGCCTGCTTGGCATAGCGAGGCCGGTCGATCACTTCGACACGCCCGAGTTGCACGAACTCATTGCCGATATGTTCGACACCATGCACGCAGCCAACGGCGCCGGACTCGCCGCCCCGCAGATTGGCGTCGACCTGCAGGTGGTGATCTTCGGTTTCGAGCAGAACGAGCGCTATCCCGAGGCGCCGGCCGTGCCGCAAACGGTGCTCATCAACCCGGTCATCCACCCGCTCTCGCACGACATGGAAGAGGGCTGGGAGGGCTGTCTGTCGGTGCCGGGCATGCGCGGCGCCGTGAGCCGCTATTCGATGATCCGCTATGACGGCTTCGATCAGTACGGCACGCCCATCGAGCGGGTGGCCGAGGGCTTTCACGCGCGGGTCGTCCAGCACGAATGCGATCACCTGATCGGCAAGCTGTACCCCATGCGCATTACCGACTTCTCGAAGTTCGGCTTCACCGATGTCCTGTTTCCGGAACTCGACCCGAACAGCGACAACTGAAAATCGAAGCATCAAGAAAAACGGGAGCCAGATGGCTCCCGTTTTCATTTGGCGCGGTGTCAGGCGCCGATGTGGCCCGATGTGGCGTTAGAACGCTTCGTCGGCGGCCAGATAGCGCCATTGGCCCTGCGGCAGCGCGCCGAGCAACACGCGGCCCATGCGCACGCGCTTGAGGCCCACGACCTTGAGGCCGACCAGTTCGCACATGCGGCGGATCTGGCGCTTCTTGCCTTCGCGCAGCACGAAACGCAACTGCTCGCCGTTTTGCCAGCTCACCTGCGCGGGCTTGAGCGGCACGTCGTCGAGCGACAGGCCGTGGCGCAGTTGCGCGAGCAACTCGGGCGGGAAGTGCTGGTCGATTTCGGTCTCGATCTCGTTGTAGGTGACGCGCACGAGGTATTCCTTGTCGATGTCCGAGCTCTCGCCGATCAACTGCTTGGCCACGCGACCGTCCTGGGTCAGCACGAGCAGGCCGGTCGAGTCGATGTCGAGCCGGCCGGCGGGCGCGAGCGTGCGCAGATGCTTTGCCGAGAAGCGGATACCCGAGTGGTCGCCGTCCCAGTGGTTCTCGCCGGTGATGAGCGTGGCGGCGGGCTCATAGCCGTCCTCGGCCTGACCCGACACATAGCCCACGGGCTTGTGCAGCAGGATCGTCACCTGGCGCGCCTGCGCGGCGAGCGCGGCCGGATCGACTTCGATGCGCTGATTCGGTGTGACCTTGGCGCCGAGCGTGTCGACGACTTCGCCGTCCACATAGACCCAGCCTTTCTCGATCCATTCATCGGCTTCGCGGCGCGAGCACAGGCCCAGTTCGGACATGCGCTTGGACAGGCGCAGGGTGTTGTCGCCGTCGACTTCTTCCCGCGGCGCGCGGCGTGGTGCGGAGTCGGCGTCATCGGTGCGGCGTGGGGGCTTCCCGGCTGATTTGACCGGGCTGGCGGTCTTGCGGCCGCCGCCTTCGCGGTCATCGCGCGAGGTGGTTTTCACCGGGCGCGCGAAACGGCGCTCCGTGCCCTCGTCGCGAGTGCGTGCGGGGCGGCGCTCGTCGCTGTCCGTGCGGCGGGCGAAGCGTCCCTCGCTGCCTTCGCCGCGGCTGCGCGGCGGACGGCGATCATCGCCTTCGGTGCGCCGTTCGAAGCGACGTTCGCCACCTTCCTCGCGGCTGCGCGGCGGACGGCGGTCATCACCCTCGGGGCGGCGCGCGAAGGAGCGTGCGCCACCTTCCTCGCGGCTGCGCGGCGGGCGGCGATCATCGCCTTCGGGGCGGCGCGCAAAGGGGCGTGGACCGCCTTCCTCGCGGCTGCGCGGCGGACGGCGATCATCGCCTTCGGTGCGTCGTTCGAAGCGGCGTTCGCCACCGTCTTCGCGGCTACGCGGCGGGCGGCGGTCGTCGCCTTCGCCACGGCGCGCGAAGGGGCGTGCACCGGCTTCATCGCGGCCACGTGCGGGGCGGCGATCATCGCCTTCGGTGCGTCGTTCGAAGCGGCGCTCGCCACCTTCTTCACGGCTGCGTGGCGGGCGCCGGTCATCACCCTCGGCACGGCGCGCGAAGGAGCGTGCGCCGCCTTCTTCGCGGCTACGCGGCGGACGACGGTCATCACCCTCGGCACGGCGCGCGAAGGAGCGTGCGCCACCTTCGTCGCGGCTACGCGGCGGGCGTCGGTCATCACCCTCGGCACGGCGCGCGAAGGAGCGTGCGCCACCTTCCTCGCGGCTACGCGGCGGGCGTCGGTCGTCGCCTTCGGGGCGGTGCGCAAAGGGGCGTGCGCTGCCTTCGTCACGGCCGCGCGCAAATCCACGCGCCTCATCGCCGGTGCGACGCGCCAGGCGGCGCTCGTCGCCGAATCCGCCTTCGCGAGCCGGCCGCGCCGCGCGGTCGCCCGGGCGCTTATCGCCGGTGCGAGGCGTGGCTCGCCCAGTTGAGGAGGCGCGCACGGGCTTCCCGGCAGGAGTCTTCGCGGCCGATGCCGGCCGAGCGTCCGCCGGCCGCGCCTCTGCCGGCCGCACCGGCTTACGCGCGGTCGTACTGCCGCGGCGGACGGGGGCGCGTTCCGGAGTGGTCGGGCGCGGATGTTTGGCTGTCAGTTTGGCTCGCATGGATCTGGTATTTCGCTTGGGTCATTCACACTGCGATCGCGCGCAGCAATTCGGTTTCGACGTGAATCTGCTGGCGGTTGTCGGAAAGTCCCGAACCGTCGAGCAGAAACACGTCTTCCACGCGTTCGCCGAGCGTATTGATCCGCGCCGCATGGACGCCGACATGATGCTCCGCGAGCACGCGCGCGATGGAATAGAGGAGGCCCGGCCGGTCGTTCGCCGACACGGACAGGATGTAGTATTGGCCGCGCTCGTCGGCCCGCAGGTCGACTCGCGGCGTCACCGGGAAGGTGCGCGACAGGCGCGAGAGGCGGCCCTTCGACGGCTCGGGCAGTACATTGCCCGTCGCCTTCAGGCGCGCGGCGAGTTCCTGCTCGACGAGGTTCGCGATATCGCGGTAATGCACGTCGCCCTCGGTGTGGGCGACGATGAAGTTATCGAGCGCGTAGCCGTGACGCGTGGTGCTCACGCGCGCATCGAGCACGGACAGGCCGCTGCGGTCGAAGTACGCGCACATCGTCGCGAACAGGTCGGGGCGGTCCTGCGCATAGACCAGCACCTGCAGCGCCTCGCCGATCGGCGACGGTCGTGCGCGCACGACCGGCTCCGGCGCCTCGACGTGGCGGTAGAGCACGCGCGTTTGCCAGGCGATGTCGGCGGCGTCGTGGCGCAGGAAGTAGCCGACGTCGAGCTTGTCCCAGAGCGCGCGGTGCGCGTGCTCCGGCACGGTCTCGAGACGCAGCAGCGCAAGCGCCAGCTCCTGGCGCGTCTTGAGTTCCGAGTGCGCGTCCGGCTTGGCGCCGCCGAGCACGGCCAGCGTCGAGCGGTAGAGGTCTTCGAGCAGCTTGCCCTTCCAGTTGTTCCAGACCTTCGGGCTCGTGCCGCGAATGTCGGCGACCGTGAGCAGGTAGAGCGCCGAAAGACGCCGCTCCGTGCCGACCAGTTCGGCGAAGCGCTTCACGACCTCGGGGTCGGTGATGTCCTGCTTCTGGGCGACCTGGCTCATCGTCAGGTGCTGCTGCACGAGCCAGACGACCAGCTCCGCGTCGTCGCCCGTGATGTCGTGCTCACGGCAAAAGCGCCGCGCGTCGGCCATGCCGAGCTGCGAGTGGTCGCCGCCGCGGCCCTTGGCGATGTCGTGGAACAGCGACGCGACGTAGAGCACCCATGGGCGCTCGAAATTGGCGATGAGCTGGCTGCAGAACGGATACTCGTGCGCATGCTCGGCCACGGCGAAGCGGCGCATATTGCGCAGCACCATCAGGATGTGCTGATCGACCGTATAGACGTGATAGAGGTCGTGCTGCATCTGCCCGACGATGCGGCGGAAATTCAGCAGATAGCGCCCGAGCACGCTCGTCTGGTTCATGAGCCGCATGGCGTGCGTGATACCGGCCGGCTGCTTGAGGATCTCCATGAAGAGCCGGCGGTTCTCCGGGTCGCGGCGCCAGCGCTGGTCCATGGTCTCGCGCGCGTTGTAGAGCGCGCGCAGCGTGCGCGCCGACAGGCCCTTCACGCCGGGCACCTGCTCGTAGAGCAGGAACGCTTCGAGAATCGCGTGAGGCTCGCGCTCGAACACGTCGTCGCTGACGATTTCCAGCATTCCCTGCTTTTCGACGAAGTGCTCGGAGAGCGTGCGCGTGATGCCGCTCGTGCTCGGGAACAGCTGCGCCTCGATGTTCTGGATCAGGATCGTGGACAGCTGCGTGACCGCCTTCGCGGCCCAGTAGTAGCGGCGCATGAGCTGCTCGCTCGCCCGCCGCGCGCTGCTGGCCTTGTAACCGAAGCTCTCGGCCACGGCCGTCTGCAGGTCGAACACGAGGATGTCCTGGCGGCGCCCCGCGATCACATGCAGGCGCGCGCGCAGCGCCTTGAGAAATGCTTCGTTGCGGCGCAGTTCGCGCGCCTCGCGCCCGGTGATGAGGCCGCGCTGGTCCAGCTCCTTCCAGCTGCTGCCGAAGGCGGCGGCCTCGGTGATCCAGAGGATCAGTTGCAGGTCGCGCAGGCCGCCGGGGCTTTCCTTGACATTGGGTTCGAGCGAATAGGGCGTGTCCTGGAAGCGCGCATGGCGCTGGCGCATTTCGAGCACCTTCGCCTGGAAGAACGCGCGCGGGTCCATGGCGTCGCGAAAGCGCTGCGCGAAGTCGCCGAACAGCGTCGCGCTGCCCGTGATGCGGCGCGCCTCGAGGAGCGACGTGCGCACCGTGACGTCGTTGGCCGCTTCTTCGAGGCACTGCGAGACGCTGCGCACGCTGCTGCCGATATCGAGTCCGAGATCCCACGCAAGGCCGATAAAACGCTCGATGCGTTCTTCGAGCGGCGCGAGCGGCTCGTCATCCGGCAGCAGCACGAGGATGTCGACGTCGGACCAGGGCGCGAGCTCGCCGCGCCCGAAGCCGCCCACTGCCACGAGCGCCAGCGTGGCCGGCAGCTCGCACAGGTTCCAGGCGCTGCGCAAGGTGTCGTCGGTGGTGCGGGCGAGGGCGCGCATCAGCGAGTCGACATTGGTCGCGGTCTTGAAACGCTCGAGCAACTGGGCCTTGGCGGCCTTGTAGTCGGACTTCAGCGACGACGTATCGGGAACGGCGACAGCGGGAACACTCATGGGCTCGGGTCGTGTCTGGCGTGGTTGGGCGGGCGGCTGGTCGTGCGCGCGGCAGGCCTCGCGAGGGCGGCTGGCCGCGTTGCTTCGTCGGATCGTGCGTCGGCTGCCTGGCAGGCTGCCTCATCGTGCTGTGGGCGCCGGGCGGCGTCCGCATCGGGTGCATCGCTCGCGTTGAGCGTACTGTCCCGACGCGCAGGCCGGTTTCTACGAGTGCATCCATTTTGCGCCGGATCGCGCCACGAAGCGCTTTCCGGCACTTTTTCCGGCGCTCAGGCCGCCGTGCCCGCCATCTGCGCGACGATGGCCGGCTTCGCGGGCGTGCCCGCCGAGACCGTCAGGACCTCGTAGCCCGTTTCCGTCACGAGTACCGTGTGTTCCCACTGTGCCGAGAGGCTGCGGTCCTTCGTCTTGACGGTCCACTGGTCCGGCATGGTGCGAATGTCGCGGCGGCCGGCATTGATCATCGGCTCGACGGTGAAGATCATGCCGGGCACGAGCTCGATGCCGGTGCCGGGGCGGCCGTAGTGCAGGACCTGCGGGTCTTCGTGGAACACCGTGCCGATGCCGTGGCCGCAGTATTCGCGCACCACGCTGTAGCCCTGGCTTTCGGCGTAGCGCTGAATGGCATGGCCGATGTCGCCCAGATGGCCGCCGGGACGCACCTGGTCGATGCCGAGCCACATGCATTCATAGGTGGTCTGCACGAGGCGCTTCGCGAGGATGGAGCCTTCGCCGACGATGAACATGCGGCTCGTGTCGCCGAAATAGCCTTCCTTGATGACGGTGATGTCGATATTGAGCGCGTCGCCGTTCTTCAGCGCCTTGTCGCCCGGAATACCGTGACAGATCACGTCGTTCACGGAAGTGCAGATCGCCTTCGGGTAGGGCGGATAGCCCGGCGGCTGATAGTTCAGCGGCGCGGGCACCGTGCCCTGCACGTTGGTCATGTACTCGTGGCACAAGCGGTCGAGTTCACCCGTCGTCACGCCCGCGGTGACGAACGGCGTGATGTAATCGAGCACCTCGCTCGCCAGCCGGCAGGCGACGCGCATTTGCGCGATGTCTTGTTCGTTCTTGATCGAAATGGCCATGGTATGCGCCCGGAAATGCAGTCGAATATTGAATTATCGCACCTAATGCCAGGGGTCGCTGATTTTTGAGAAGGCGGGGTGGGATCCGGCGCCCACGCTCGGCGCCGTATTCCGCGGGTAAAAGCTGTCTTGAGTAAGGGGCAGTTGGCGTGCTATACTCTTCGGCTAAGTCGCTTCCCATATCCTTCGAATTCGCGTTCGAGGTTCGTGGGAAAGGCTGAATCCGCCGTTGCCGCGGAGCGCCTTGCCAAAGATGGATTCTGGCGGGTGCGCGAAGAACATTCGGAAGCATCTTCTTCAGGCAGCACACTCGCAAGCCGGCGCACCCAGGGTGTCGGGCGCGTCGATCTCCGGAAATGGGAGGGCGCACCGATACGGCAGCCGGCTTCAGACCCAAACCCTAGCGGAGAATTGAAACATGGCAGTTACCATGCGCCAGATGCTGGAAGCCGGTGTCCACTTCGGTCACCAAACGCGCTTCTGGAACCCGAAGATGGCCCCGTTCATCTTCGGTCATCGCAACAAGATTCACATCATCAACCTCGAAAAGACGCTGCCGATGTACAACGACGCGCTGAAGTACGTGCGTCAACTGGCAGCTAATCGCGGCACGATCCTGTTCGTCGGCACGAAGCGTCAATCGCGCGACACGATCGCGCAAGAAGCGCAACGCGCTGGCATGCCGTTCGTGAACGCGCGCTGGCTCGGCGGCATGCTGACCAACTTCAAGACGCTGAAGGTTTCGATCAAGCGCCTGAAGGACATGGAAGCAGCCGTGGAAGCGGGCGAGCTCGAGAAGATGAGCAAGAAGGAAGCGCTCCTGTTCGAGCGCGAAATCGCCAAGCTGCAAAAGTCGATCGGCGGCGTGAAGGACATGGGCGGCATTCCGGACGCGATCTTCGTGGTCGACGTCGGCTACCACAAGATTGCCGTGACGGAAGCGAACAAGCTGGGCATCCCCGTGATCGCTGTGGTCGATACGAACCACTCGCCGGAAGGCATCGATTACGTGATCCCGGGTAACGACGACGCGAGCAAGGCCGTTGCGCTCTACACGCAAGGCGTGGCTGACGCGATCCTCGAAGGCCGTGCGAACGCGGTCAACGACGTGGTTGTCGCCGCGCGCGGCAACGACGGCGACGACGAGTTCGTCGAGGTCAACCCGGAGGCGTAAGCTGCCCCGTGTCCGGCAAGAAAAGGGGGCTTTCCATAGGCCCCTTTTTTTTAAGCCGCGACTTTCGTTGCCGCGTCATATGAGCGGCACCGTAGCCCTGTAGAAGCAGCTGTAAAAAAGCGTTTCACGGCAGGCTCAGACGGAAACGAATTTCTGCCGGCCGCGTCGAAAGGCGGGCGGCGTGTACCAGACAGACTCAAGGAGCGAATGATGGCGGCAATTACCGCAAGCATGGTGGCAGAACTGCGCGCGAAGACCGATGCGCCGATGATGGAATGCAAGAAGGCGCTGACGGAAGCCGACGGCGACCTGGCGCGCGCCGAAGAACTGCTGCGCGTGAAGCTCGGCAACAAGGCCAGCAAGGCCGCTTCGCGCGTCACGGCTGAAGGCGTGATCTCGTCGTTCATTGGCGGCGGCGCCGGCGCGATCGTCGAGCTGAACTGCGAAACCGACTTCGTTTCGAAGAACGACGACTTCATCGGCTTCTCGAAGAAGATCGCCGAACTCGTCGCCACGCAAAACCCGGCTGACGTCGCCGCCCTGTCGGCGCTGGCGCTGGACGGCTCGACGGTCGACGCAGTGCGCCTCGCGCTGGTCGGCAAGATCGGCGAAAACCTCTCGATCCGCCGTTTCGCGCGTTTCGAAACCGCCAACCAGCTGGCTGCGTACCTGCACGGCACGCGCATCGGCGTGCTGGTCGAGTACACGGGCGCCGACGAGCAGGTGGGCAAGGACGTCGCGATGCACATCGCCGCGATGAAGCCGGTCTCGCTGTCGTCGGACGACGTGCCGGCCGACCTGATCGCCAAGGAACGCAGCATCGCCGAGCAGAAGGCCGCCGAATCGGGCAAGCCGGCTGAGATCGTCGCGAAGATGGTCGAAGGTTCGGTCCAGAAGTACCTGAAGGAAGTCTCGCTGCTGAACCAGCCGTTCGTTAAGAACGACAAGCAGACGATCGAACAGATGCTCAAGGCTGCTGGCACGACGGTGCAGAAGTTCGCCCTCTTCGTGGTGGGCGAAGGCATCGAGAAGCGCCAGGACGACTTCGCTGCCGAAGTGGCCGCGCAAGTCGCTGCTGCAAAGCAGCAATAAAGACCGGTCAGCCCGCCTCGTCGCGCCCAGCGCGGCAGGCGGCAACCGCAGTTGTTGCAGCACCGCAGTTAGCACCGCAGTTTGCTGAGTTGTAAGCCGTGGCGGAGCAATCCGCCGTGGCGGGCAGCGTAGCGGCGACGCGCATGGTAGTCCCCCGCCGTGCGCGGCGTCGGAAATCTTCGCTATTTCTGGCGGCGCTTGCCCGAAGCCGTATTTCACCCCTACAGTTTCAAGTTATTGCCTTTGCGCGCGATCCTGGATACCTCCATGCCCACACCCGCCTATAAACGCGTCCTGCTCAAACTTTCCGGCGAAGCCCTGATGGGCGATGATGCCTTCGGCATCAATCGCGCCACGATCGAACGTATGGTGGCAGACGTGGCCGAGGTGGTGCGTCTGGGCACCCAGCTCGCAGTCGTGATCGGCGGGGGCAACATTTTCCGCGGCGTCGCGGGCGGCGCGGCCGGTATGGACCGCGCAACGGCCGACTACATGGGCATGCTGGCCACGATGATGAACGCGCTCGCGCTGCAGGACGCCATGCGTCACGCCGGCATCGAGGCTCGCGTGCAGTCGGCGCTGCGCATGGACCAGGTCGTCGAGCCATACATCCGCCCCCGCGCGATTCGCCAGCTCGAAGAAGGCAAGGTCGTGATCTTCGCCGCCGGCACGGGCAACCCGTTCTTCACCACCGACACGGCTGCCGCGCTGCGCGGCTCGGAAGTCGGCGCCGAAGTCGTGCTGAAGGCCACCAAGGTCGACGGCGTCTACTCGGCCGACCCGAAGAAGGACCCGACCGCGACGCGCTACTCGACGATCAGCTTCGACGAGGCAATTGGCCGCAACCTGCAGGTGATGGACGCCACCGCGTTCGCGCTGTGCCGCGACCAGAAGCTGCCGATCCGGGTTTTTTCCATTGTCAAGCCGGGTGCGCTCAAGCGCATCGTTCTGGGCGAAGACGAAGGTACGCTCGTCCACGTGTAAACTCTCGTTTCACGAGAGGTTCGAACACGGGCCGCGCCGCCCATCAGCGCGCAGGCGGGCCCGTTCCGTTATGAAGGTTCGGAGGTATCAAAATGGCTGTGGCTGACATCAAGAAGGGCGCCGAGCAGAAAATGCAGCGCTCGATCGAAGCGTTCAAGAGCGATCTGGCGAAAATCCGCACGGGTCGCGCCCATACCGGCTTGCTCGACCACATCCAGGTCGACTACTACGGTTCGCCCGTGCCCATTTCGCAGGTCGCGAACCTCACGCTCGTCGACGCGCGCACGATCGGCGTGCAGGCGTGGGAAAAGAAGATGGTGCCGGTCATCGAAAAGGCGATCCGCGAGTCGGATCTCGGCCTGAACCCGGCCACGCACGGCGACCTGATCCGCGTGCCGATGCCCGCACTGACCGAAGAGCGCCGCAAGGAGCTCACGAAGGTCGTCAAGAACGAAGGTGAAACGGCGAAGGTCGCCGTGCGCAACCTGCGTCGCGACGCCAACGAGCAGCTCAAGAAGCTCGTGAAGGACAAGGAAATTTCCGAAGACGACGAGCGCCGCGGCAGCGACGAAGTCCAGAAGCTGACTGACCGCTTCGTGACCGAGATCGACAAGCTCGTGCAAACGAAGGAAGCCGAGATCATGACGGTCTGAGGCCTCAGGGCTTCCAGATTCGCCTGACTTCCGGCGGCTTCCCTTTTTTATCGCAGTTACAGTCCGACGGCCATGACCTATACCAGCTCAACCGTTCGCGTGCCCGACGTGGCGGCCGTGCCGCGCCACATCGCGATCATCATGGACGGCAATGGCCGTTGGGCAACCCAGCGGCGCCTGCCTCGCGTCGCAGGCCACACGCGCGGCGTCGATGCCGTGCGTTCGGTCGTCGAATCGTGCGTGGAGCGCGGCGTCGAATACGTCACGCTCTTCGCCTTCAGTTCCGAGAACTGGCGTCGCCCGACCGACGAAGTGTCGTTCCTCATGCGCCTGTTCGTCACCGCGCTCGAGCGCGAGGTGGCGCGCCTGCACGCGAACGGCATCCGCCTGCGCGTGGTCGGCGACCTGTCGATGTTCAACGAGCGCATCCAGGACCTGATTCGCCGCGCGGAAACCAAAACCGCGCGCAACACCCGTCTCACCCTCACGATCGCCGCGAACTACGGCGGCCGCTGGGATATCCTGCAGGCCACGCGCAAGCTGGTCGAGGAAGCGGCAGCCACGGGCCAGCCGGTTCCCGTCACCGAAGACACGCTGTCCCAGCATCTGGCCATGGCCTATGCGCCCGAACCGGACCTCTTCATCCGCACGGGCGGCGAGCAGCGCGTGAGCAACTTCTTGCTGTGGCAACTCGCCTACGCCGAGTTCTATTTCACCGACACGTTCTGGCCGGATTTCGACGCCGAAGCGCTCAGCCGCGCCATCGCGTCGTATGCCGAGCGCGAGCGCCGCTTCGGCCGCACGAGCGCGCAGGTCGTCGCCCAGAACGCCGATTCCCTTTCATGCTGAAGACCCGCGTCATTACGGCGCTCGTCCTGCTGGCAGTCTTCCTGCCGATCACGCTGTTCGCGCCCGTGGCGGCGTTTGGCGCGCTGATCGGCGTCGTGGTCGTGTTCGCCGCGTGGGAGTGGGCGCGCCTCCTGAAGGCGGGCGCGGCCGGCTCGATCGTCTACGCCGTGATCGCGGCGGCCGCCGTGGCGCTCAGCACGCGTCTGCCGGCGCCCCAGCCGCTCTTTCAGGCCGCGGGCGTGTTCTGGATCATCGCCGGTCCTTACGTGCTGCTGCGCAAGCCGGTGCTCGCCGCCGGCGCCTGGCGCGCCTTCCTGCTGGCCGCCGGTCTCGTCGTCTTCGCGGCCTGCTGGCACGCCCTCGTGGCCGCGCGCACGGCCGGCGTGGCGTTCGTTTTGTCCCTGTTGCTCGTGGTCTGGCTGGCCGATATCGGCGCATACTTTGCAGGTAAGGCATTCGGAAAGCATAAGCTTGCGCTTTCGATCAGCCCCGGCAAGACCTGGGAGGGCGCCGTGGGCGGCTGGGCCGCTGTGATGGTGGTGTCCGGCGCGGCAATCGCGCTGCACGCGTTCGAACCCACGCTGTATTCCGCGCTCGCCGCCCAGATCGGGCTCGGCCGTGCGCTTTTCGTACTTACGGTGCTGGTCGCGTTCAGCGTGATCGGCGATCTGTTCGAGTCGATGCTGAAGCGCCAGGCCGGCGTGAAGGATTCGAGCGGGCTCCTGCCGGGCCACGGCGGAGTCCTCGACCGCATCGACGCACTGCTGCCCGTGCTGCCGCTTGCCATGCTGCTGCTCGGCTAAAGGCGCCTGGCCAGGACGCCCGGTTAGAGATTTGAATATGCAAAAACGACTCACACTGCTCGGTTCCACCGGCTCGATCGGAGACAGCACGCTCGACGTCGTCGCGCGTCATCCGCAACGCTTCTCGGTCTATGCGCTCACTGCGCATCGCAACGGCGAGAAACTCGTCGAACAATGCCTGCGCTTCGCCCCCGAAGTGGCCGTGGTCGGCGACGCCGACACCGCCGCACAGGTCGAGCGCAAGCTGCGCGCGGCCGGCTCGAAGACCGTCGTGACCTACGGGCCGCAGGCGCTCGTCGAAGTCTCGAAGAGCGACGGCTGCGACACCGTGGTCGCGGCCATCGTCGGCGCGGCGGGTCTCGCACCCACGCTCGCGGCGGCGCAGGCTGGCAAGCAGATCCTGCTCGCCAACAAGGAAGCGCTCGTGATGTCGGGCGACATCTTCATCGACGCCGTGTGCGACAGCGGCGCCGTGCTGCTGCCGCTCGACAGCGAGCACAACGCCGTGTTCCAGTGCTTCCCGCGCGAAAACGCCGGGCGCGACGGCGTCACGAAGATCATCCTGACCGCCTCGGGCGGCCCGTTCCGCACCCGCGAGCCCTCGACGCTCGTGAACGTGACGCCCGACGAGGCCTGCAAGCACCCGAACTGGTCGATGGGCCGCAAGATCTCCGTCGATTCGGCCACGATGATGAACAAGGGCCTCGAAGTGATCGAGGCGCACTATCTGTTCGACCTGCCGGGCGAGCGCATCGACGTGCTGATCCACCCGCAGAGCGTGATCCACTCGATGGTTTCGTACGCCGACGGTTCGGTGCTCGCGCAACTAGGCAACCCCGACATGCGCACGCCGATTGCGCACGCGCTGGCATACCCGGACCGCGTCGACTCCGGCGTCGCACAGCTGGATCTTGCGCAGATCGCGACGCTCACGTTCGAAAAGCCCGACTACGCACGCTTTCCGTGTCTCGCACTCGCGATGCAGGCCTTGGCCGCCGGCGGCGTGGCGAGCGCGGCGCTCAACGCGGCGAACGAAGTGGCAGTGGAAGCATTTTTGAACCGGCGCATCGGCTTCATGGCCATCGCCCAGACGGTGGATGCCGTACTGAACGCACTCGAGAACCGCAACGCGTCGAGTCTCGAAGTCGTGCTCGAAGCCGATGCGGCCGCTCGCCGCGCGGCTCACACCATCATCGACAGCCTGCCGGTGCCGGCCTGACAGGTCAGCGAGGGGCTTGCGGAAGGGCCCAGGCGGCCCCTCAGGCACGCAAGCCTGACCTCGGGGCCGCTTCCGCACCGGTGCGCTGCTTCCAGCCCAGGAGGCGCTCATGAACCTGCTTACCGAACTGGTCGCATTCGTCGTGGCGATCGGCGTGCTGGTCGTCGTGCACGAATACGGGCACTACAGCGTCGCGCGCCTGTGCGGCGTGAAGGTCCTGCGTTTCTCGATCGGCTTTGGCCGGCCGCTCGTCCAGTGGGTCAGCAAAAAGAGCGGCACCGAGTGGACCATTGCGGCGCTGCCGCTCGGCGGCTACGTGAAGATGCTCGACGAGCGCGAATCGCCCGAGCAGATTCCCGTGAGCGATTTGCCGCGCGCGTTCAACCGCCAGTCGGTCGGCAAGCGCATCGCGATCGTCGCGGCGGGGCCGATCGCCAATTTCGTACTGGCCATTGCGCTCTTTTCGGTGGTCTACGCGAGCGGGGTGACCGAGCAGAAGGCCATCGTCGCGGCGCCGCCCGCGCAAACCGCGGCGGCTCGGGCCGGCTTCCAGGGCGGCGAAACAATTCTTTCGGTGAGCGATGCAAACGGCAGCCGCACCGAGCCCGTGCGTTCGTGGTCGGACCTGCGCTGGAAGCTGCTCGGCACGGCGTTCGACCAGGGCCATGTCGTCCTTGCCGCGCGTGATGGCGAAGGCACCTACGATTTCCCGCTCGATCTCTCGCAACTGACCGGCAAGGATCTCGACGACGACTTCATGGCGAAGCTCGGCCTCGAGGCGGGCGGCAACACGCTCAGGGTGGCGGCCGTGGAGGCGGGTAGTGCGGCGCAACATGCCGGGCTGCAGGCGGGCGACCAACTGCGCGCCGTCGACGGCCGGCCCGTGGACAGCGCAAGCACTTTCATCGCCTACGTGAAGGCGCGTGCAGGCAAGCCCGTGCGGCTCACGGTCGCGCGCGGCGACGCTGCCGGGCACGCGCAGCAGACGCTCACGCTCACGGTCACGCCCGCGTTGCAGCGCGACGCGCAGACGGGTGAGGAAGTGGGTCGAATCGGCGCGGCGCTCTCGGCGCAGGCGCCTTCCGTGGATGTGCGCTACGGGCCGCTCGAGAGCGTGCGGCTCGGTGCGCATCGCACGTGGGACATCGCCGTATATTCGCTGCGGATGTTCGGCCGCATGATCACGGGCGAAGCCTCGCTGAAGAATCTGTCGGGCCCGGTGACGATTGCCGACTATGCCGGCAAGAGCGCGAGACTCGGTCCTTCGGCGTTCCTGTCGTTCCTCGCTCTCGTGAGCATCAGCCTCGGCGTATTGAATCTGCTCCCAATTCCGGTATTGGACGGGGGGCATCTGTTATATTATGCGGTTGAAGCCGTAACGGGCAAAGCCGTCTCGGACCGCTGGCAGCTCGTACTGCAGCGCGCGGGACTTGCCTGCATCGTCGCACTGTCGGCGATCGCGTTGTTCAACGATCTGGCTCGGTTAATCCATTTTTAAAGATGTCTGGCGGCGTCCGTGGGCGGGCCGCCTGACCTGATGCAGCTATACATAATTGGGGAAGCACGTTGTTTAGACCTCATCGCTTGGTTCCAAAAACGGTTGCGGCCGCGGCGATCGCCGCACATGGACTCGTTGCCCACGCAGCAACGACGCCTTTCGTGGTTCAGGACATCCGCATCGAAGGGCTGCAACGCGTCGAGCCGGGCACGGTGTTCGCCTACCTGCCGATCAAGCAGGGCGACACGTTCACCGACGACAAGGCGTCCGAGGCCATCCGCGCACTGTATGCGACGGGCTTCTTCAACGACGTGAAGATCGCCACCGAAGGCGGCGTAGTGGTGGTGCAGGTGCAGGAGCGCCCGGCCATCGGCACGATCGACTTCGCGGGCATCAAGGAATTCGACAAGGACAACCTCACGAAGGCGCTGCGCGCAGTCGGTCTCTCGCAAGGCCGCTACTACGACAAGGCGCTCGTCGACAAGGCCGAGCAGGAACTCAAGCGCCAGTACCTCACGCGCGGTTTTTACGCCGCCGAGGTCACGACCACGGTCACGCCGATCGACCGCAATCGCGTCGGTCTGCTGTTTTCGGTGGTCGAAGGTCCGAGCGCGAAGATCCGCCAGATCAACTTCATCGGCAACAAGACGTACAGCAGCGGCACGCTCCTCTCGGAGATGCAGCTGTCCACGCCGAACTGGTTCTCGTGGTACACGAAGAACGACCTCTACTCGAAGGAAAAGCTCACGGGCGACCTCGAGAACGTGCGCTCGTACTACCTGAATCACGGCTACCTCGAGTTCAACATCGACTCGACGCAGGTCTCGATCTCGCCCGACAAGAAGGACATGTACCTCACCATCGGCATTCACGAAGGTGAGCCGTACAAGGTGTCGGGCATCCAGCTGTCGGGCAACCTGCTCGACCGCGAGGCCGAGCTCAAGAAGCTCATCAAGATCAAGCCGGGCGATACCTTCTCGGCCGAGAAGCTGCAGGCCACGACCAAGGCCATCGTCGACAAGCTCGGCGAGTACGGTTACGCGTTCGCGACCGTCAACGCGCTCCCGCAGATCGATCAGGCGAACCACACGGTCAATCTCACGCTGCAGGTCGATCCGAGCCGCCGCGTGTACGTGCGCCGCATCAACGTGGTGGGCAACACGCGCACGCGCGACGAAGTCGTGCGCCGCGAAATGCGCCAGCTCGAAAGCTCGTGGTTCGATTCGAATCGCCTCGCGCTGTCGAAGGATCGTATCAACCGTCTGGGCTACTTCACCGACGTCGACGTGACCACGGTGCCCGTGGAAGGCACGGCCGACCAGGTGGACGTCAACGTGAAGGTTGCCGAAAAGCCGACCGGCGCGATCACGCTGGGTGCGGGCTTCTCGTCGACGGACAAGGTGGTGCTGTCGGCGGGCGTGTCGCAGGACAACGTGTTCGGTTCGGGCACCTCGCTCTCGCTGAACGTGAACACCGCGAAGACGTACCGCACGCTGGCCCTCACGCAGGTGGACCCGTACTTCACGGTGGACGGCATCAAGCGCATTACCGACGTCTACTACCGCACGTACCAGCCGCTGTACTACTCGACCGATTCGAGCTTCCGCATCATTACGATGGGCGGCGACCTCAAGTTCGGCATTCCGTTCTCGGAAGTCGACACGGTCTACTTCGGCGCCGGCTTCGAGCAGGACACGCTCGACGTCGACTCGAACACGCCGCAGAGCTATATCGACTACGTGAACCAGTTTGGCCGCGTGTCGAACAACGTGCCGCTCACGGTGGGCTGGTCGCGCGACGCGCGTGACAGCGCGCTCGTACCGAGCAAGGGCTACTTCACGCAGGCGAACGCCGAGTACGGCACGCCGGTTGGCGGTACGCAGTACTACAAGGCCGATATCCAGGCGCAGTACTACTACTCGTTCGCGCGCGGCTTCGTGCTGGGCCTGAACTTCCAGGGCGGCTACGGTAACGGCCTCAGCGGCAAGCCGTACCCGATCTTCAAGAACTACTACGCCGGTGGTATCGGTTCGGTGCGTGGCTACGAGCCGAGCTCGCTGGGTCCGCGCGACAAGACGACGAACGACCCGATCGGCGGCTCGAAGATGCTGGTCGGCAACATCGAGCTGACCTTCCCGCTGCCGGGTACGGGCTATGACCGCACGCTACGCGTCTTCACGTTCGTCGATGGTGGTAACGTCTGGGGCACGGAAGGCAACAGTATCGGCGCCAACGGCCTGCGTTACAGCTACGGCTTCGGTCTCGCGTGGATTTCGCCGATCGGCCCGCTCAAGCTGAGCCTGGGCTTCCCGGTGACCAAGCACACGGGCGACCAGTACCAGAAGTTCCAGTTCCAGATCGGGACGGCATTCTGACGTATGTTTTGCCCGGCGTTCGTTGCGCGCGCAGCGCACGACGCCGGACTCCAGGAAACGAGAGGATGACTTTGCTAACGGGTATGTTTTCCAGACGGTCGATCGGGGCGATAACCGTGTCGCTGGCGCTCCTCGGTTTTGGCATGGGCGTGGCGCAGGCGCAGGAAGCCAGGATCGCGGCGGTGAACTCCGATCGCATCCTGCGCGAATCCGCTCCCGCGAAGGCCGCGCAGACCAAGCTCGAAGCCGAGTTCGCCAAGCGCGACAAGGATCTGCAGGACATGGCGCAGCGCCTGAAATCGATGTCCGATTCGCTCGACAAGAACGGCCCGTCGATGTCGCCGACCGATCGCGCGTCGAAGCAGCGCGACCTGTCCGCGCTCGACAGCGACTTCCAGCGCAAGCAGCGCGAATTCCGCGAAGACCTGAACCAGCGCCGCAATGAGGAACTGGCGGCGGTGCTCGACCGGGCGAACAAGGTGATCAAGCAGATCGCCGAGCAGCAGCATTACGACCTGATCGTGCAGGAAGCGGTGTACGTGAGCCCGCGCATCGACATCACCGATCAGGTGCTGAAGGCGCTCGCAGCGAATAGCGCCGGCGGTAGCAGCAGCAACTAAGGCAACGAAAAGCAACTAAGGCAGGAGCAGCACGCGCATGGCATTTACGCTTGAGGACATCGTCGGGCGGTTCGGCGGCGAAGTGGTGGGCGATGCGACGCAACGCGTCAGTTCGCTGGCGCCGCTCGACCAGGCCGGTCCGCAACAGCTCGCGTTCCTCGCCAATCCGAAGTATCTCGCGCAGGTCGAGACGACCCGCGCGGGCGCGGTGCTCATCAGCCCCGGCGACCTCGAGAAGCTCGCATCGCGCGAAGGACGCAACTTCATCGTCACACCGAATCCGTATGCTTACTTCGCGCGTGTCGCGCAGGCGTATATCGACCTCGCCGCGCCGAAGGCGCAGCCGGGCATCCACGCCAGCGCCCACGTCGACGCGAAGGCGCAGGTTGCCGCGAGCGCGGTGATCGGCCCGAACGTCACGGTCGAAGCGGGCGCCGTGATCGGGGAAAACGTACGGCTCGACGCGAACGTCTTCATCGGCCGCGGCACCCAGGTGGACGAGGGCTCGCACCTGTATCCGGGCGTGACCGTCTACCACAGCTGCAAGCTCGGCCCGCGCGCCATCGTGCATGCCGGCGCCGTGATCGGCTCGGACGGTTTTGGTTTCGCCCCCGATTTCACGGGCGAAGGCGACGCGCGCACGGGTAGCTGGGTCAAGATTCCGCAGGTGGGCGGCGTGGCCATCGGGCCGGACGTCGAAATCGGCGCGAACACCACGATCGACCGTGGCGCGATGGCCGATACGATCATCGAAGAATGCGTGAAGATCGATAACCTCGTGCAGATCGGCCACAACTGCCGGATCGGCGCGTACACGGTCATCGCGGGCTGCGCCGGCATTGCGGGCAGCACGACGATCGGGCGCCATTGCATGATCGGCGGCGCGGTGGGCATCGCGGGGCACGTCACGCTGGGCGACTACGTGATCGTCACGGCGAAGTCGGGTGTCTCGAAGTCGTTGCCGAAGGCTGGCATCTACACGAGCGCTTTCCCGGCGGTCGATCACGCCGACTGGAACAAGAGCGCGGCGCTGTTGCGTAACATCGACAAGCTGCGCGACCGTATCAAGGCGCTGGAGGCGGCGGTAGCCCAGAAGCCGCAGGGCGAATAAGAAAGCAGTATCGAGGTAGCGGGCGGCGTGTCGCGGGAGCGGCGCGCCGCTTTGCGTAGCGGACGGCCAAAGCCGCTCGCCTTGGGGATTCCCCGCAGGGGGTGCCCTCCGCCCGGGGCAATACGCATGCACGGGAGCCCGGGCGTGGCGCATACTTCGCGTCAGCGCGGGCGAGTTTGGTCCGGCGCCTCGAATATCGAAATCGAAAGTCACACGCGCAATTCCTGCGTGAGCAGAACCACCATGAACATCGAAAAACTCAACTTCGACATCCACAAGATTCTCACGCTGCTGCCGCACCGCTATCCGTTCCTGATGGTGGACCGGGTCATCGAGCTCGAGCCGCACAAGAGCATCAAGGCGTTGAAGAACGTGACGGTCAACGAGCCCTTTTTCACGGGACACTTCCCGCAGCGTCCGGTCATGCCCGGCGTGATGATTCTCGAAGCGCTGGCGCAAACCGCCGCGCTGCTCACGTTCTCGGAGGAAGAGCAGGACTTCGAGAACACGCTGTACTACTTCGTGGGCATCGACGGCGCGCGCTTCAAGCGCGTGGTCGAGCCGGGCGACCAGCTCATCCTCAACGTGACGTTCGAGCGCTACATGCGCGGCATCTGGAAGTTCAAGGCGGTGGCCGAAGTGGAAGGCGCCGTGGCCTGCGAGGCGGAACTCATGTGCACCGTCAAGAAAATGGACGCGGCGCAATAAGAAGCGCCGCCGCATGCCGCAGCGCGCCTTGACCTCGAGGCGCCGGCGCACGGAAACAGAATCGGAGAGCGAGGACGAATGAGCAGGATCCATCCCACTGCGGTCGTCGAGTCGGGCGCGCAGATCGACGAATCGGTCGAAATCGGACCGTTCGCGGTCATCGGTGCGAACGTCACCATCGGCGCGCGCACGAAGGTCGGTTCGCATAGCGTGCTGGAAGGCCACACGACGATCGGCGAAGACAACACGATCGGCCACTACGCGTCGATCGGCGGCCGTCCGCAGGACATGAAGTACAAGGGCGAGCCGACCAAACTCGTGATCGGCAGCCGCAACACCATCCGCGAGTTCACGACGCTGCATACGGGCACGGTGCAGGACACCGGCGTGACGATCATCGGCGACGACAACTGGATCATGGCCTACGTGCACGTGGGCCATGACTGCCGTCTGGGCAACAATGTCATCATGTCGAGCAACGCGCAGCTCGCGGGTCACGTGTTCGTCGAAGACCATGCGATCGTCGGTGGCATGACCGGCGTGCACCAGTTCGTGCGCATCGGCGCGCATTCAATGGTCGGCGGCGCCTCGGCGCTCGTGCAGGACGTGCCGCCGTTCGTGATCGCCGCCGGCAACAAGGCGGTGCCGCACGGCATCAACGTCGAAGGTCTGCGCCGTCGCGGCTTTTCGGCTGACGCGATTTCCGCGCTGCGCTCGGCGTATCGCACGCTCTACAAGAACGGGCTCTCGCTCGAAGAGGCGAAGGTGCAACTCGCCGACCTCGCGCAGGCGGGCGGCGACGGCGACGTGCACGTGAAGGCGCTGCTCGACTTCGTCGAGCAGTCGCAACGCGGCATCATTCGCTGATCGATGGCGCTGACAACGCGTCCGCTGCGCCTCGCAATGGTCGCCGGCGAGCCGTCCGGCGACCTGCTTGCGTCATCGCTGCTCGCGGGTCTCAAAGCCCGCTTGCCTGACACTACGCAGTACTACGGAATTGGCGGCCCGCGCATGACGGCCGCCGGCTTCGACGCGCACTGGCCGATGGAAAAACTCTCGGTGCGCGGCTACGTCGAGGCGCTGCGGCACATTCCCGAGATTCTGCGCATCCGCAACGAGCTCAAGCATCAGCTGCTGGCCGAACCGCCTGACGCCTTCATCGGCGTGGACGCGCCTGACTTCAACTTCGGCCTCGAGCACGCGCTGCGCGACGCGGGCATTCCGACGATCCACTTCGTCTGCCCGTCGATCTGGGCGTGGCGCGGCGGTCGGATCAAGAAGATCCAGAAGGCCGTGGATCACATGCTGTGCGTGTTTCCGTTCGAAACGGCGCTGCTCGAGAAGTCCGGGGTGGCGGCATCGTACGTGGGCCATCCGCTCGCCGACGAGATTCCGCTCGAACCGGACATGCCCGGCGCGCGCCGCACGCTCGGCCTGCCGGAAAGCGGCCCGGTGATCGCGGTGCTGCCGGGCAGCCGCCGCTCGGAAATCAACCTGATCGGCCCGACCTTCTTCGACGCGATGCAGATCATGCAGCGGCGCGAGCCGGCGCTGCGTTTCGTGATGCCGGCGGCAACGCCGGCCATCCACGCGCAGCTGCAGGAACTCGCAAGCGCGCATCAGGGTCTCGCGCTCACGATCATCGACGGCCAGTCGCAACTCGCCATGACAGCCGCCGACGCGATCCTCGTGAAGAGTGGCACGGTCACGCTCGAAGCGGCGCTGCTCAAGAAGCCGATGGTCATCTCCTACAAGGTGCCCTGGCTCACGGGGCAGATCATGCGCCGCCAGGCCTATCTGCCGTACGTGGGCCTGCCGAACATTCTCGCGGGCCGCTTCGTCGTGCCGGAAATCCTGCAGCACTTCGCGACGCCGGAGGCGCTTGCAGACGCGACGCTCACGCAGTTGCAGGACGAGGCAAACCGGCGCACGCTGACCGAGGTGTTCACGCAGATGCATCTGACCCTGCGCCAGAACACCGCGGAGCGCGCGGCCGAGGTGGTCGCGAGCATCGTCGAAGGCCGAAAGGGGCGGGCATGAGCGAGGGCACGATCAAGCGCACGGCCAGGCGCACGACAGCGCAGGCGGAGAAAAAGCCGCCGTCGCAGGCGGCGCTCAAGCTCGCCGCGCGTCGCAAGGCGGCGCGCCAGGCCGGACTGCTGTTCGAATCGCCGGACGACGTGATCTGCGGCGTGGACGAAGCCGGCCGCGGGCCGCTCGCCGGGCCTGTGGTTGCCGCGGCCGTGATTCTCGATCCGGCTCGGCCGATTCGCGGGCTCAACGATTCGAAGATGCTGACGGCGCAGGCGCGCGAAACGCTCTACGAGCGCATCGTCGAACGCTCGCTCGCGTGGTGCGTCGCATCGGCGAGCGTCGAGGAAATCGACACCCTCAACATCCTGCACGCGACGATGCTGGCGATGCGGCGTGCAGTCGAAGGTTTGAGCATCGTGCCGACGCTCGCGAAGATCGACGGCAATCGCTGCCCGGTGATGCCGGTGCGCAGCGAGGCCGTGATCGGCGGCGACGCGCTCGTGCCGAGCATTTCGGCGGCGTCGATCATCGCCAAGGTCACGCGCGACCGCATGCTGGTCGATCTGCACCAACTCCATCCGCATTACGGTTTCGACGCCCATGCGGGCTACGGCACGCCGCAGCACCTCGAGGCGTTGCGCGTGCATGGTCCGTGCGAGCACCACCGGCGCTCGTTCGCGCCCGTGCGCGACGCGTATGTACTGCACGGCATCGTCCTGCCCGGTGCTTCGACGGTGGTCAGCGACGTCGCCGGCCTCGAAGCAGACGACGCCTTCGCGCCGCTTTCTTGAGCCGCCGCTGACGGCGTCTCGCGCGAGCCTGCGCCGTTTCGCGTATTGCCGCGCCGCCGTTTTTCCATCTCCCGATCCTCATCTGACCCGCCAGAGCCGCCCGTGAAAGCCATTACCTCGCGCGACAATCCGCTCTACAAGCGCCTCAAGGCGCTCGCCGGCTCGACGCATCAACAGCGGCGCAGCCATCAGGCCTTGCTCGAAGGCTTCCATCTCGCGAGCGCGTGGCTCGACGGCGGCACACAGCCCGAGTACTGCGTCGTGACCGAAGGCGCGCTCGCGCATGACGAAGCGCAGGCGATCGTCGCCCGCGTCGACGAGCGCCGCGTGATTACACTGCCCGATGCGCTCTTCGGGCAGCTCTCGAACGTAGTGCACGGCGTGGGGCTGCTGCTGCTCGTCGATATGCCTGAAGCGCAGTTGCCCGAGCGCGTCGCATCGACCTGCCTCGTGCTCGACGGCTTGCAGGACGCCGGCAACGTCGGCTCGATCCTGCGCAGCGCGGCGGCGGCCGGCATCGACACGGTGTTCTGCACGCCGGGTACGGCCTATGTGTGGTCGTCGAAGGTGCTGCGCTCGGCAATGGGCGCGCATTTCCTCTTGCAGGTCTACGAAAACGTGGAGGCCGAAGCGCTCGTCGGGATGCTCGGCGTGCCGGTGGTGATCACCGATTCGCACGGCGCGCAGGCGATCGACGAGGCCGATCTCACGGGTCAGGTCGCGTGGGTGTTCGGCAACGAAGGCGCGGGCGTCTCGCAGGTATGGCGCGACGCGGCCGCGCTGCGCGTGACGATTCCGCAGCCGGGCGGCATGGAGTCGCTCAACGTCGCGGCGGCGGCGGCCGTGTGCGTGTTCGAGCAATGCCGGCAGCAGCGCCACGCACGTTGACGCGCGCGCCGGTGAGCAATAAAAAAGCCCGCTCAGATGCTAATGCCGTTCAGTTAAGGTCTTTTTTAAGGTACCGAACGGAGTAACGCGAGGGGCGGGACTTGACGACCCGGTCGCATGCGCGGCCGGGTCGTTTTTCGTTGGGAAGAGACTTCAGCCGCTCCC
>NZ_JBFRCL010000052.1:0-63133 GCF_040965695.1 Paraburkholderia sp. BR10937 | reverse complement strand
CTTCACCGTGAACGCGCTCATCACGAAAGAACTCGACCGCGGCTTTTCGTTCGTGAACTTCTCGCCGCGCCTCATGATGCGCGCCGACGAAGTCGCGTCGACCGGTCTGCTCGGCTATGGCAGCCGCGTGACCTACCGCCTGCTCGTGGCGGGCGCCGATCCGGCCGTCGCGCAGTTCGCGTCGTGGGCGCGTGCGCGCGTGGATGGCGGCAAGATGCGCGGCGTCGCGCTCGAATCGCTCCAGGACGGCCAGCCTCAGGTGCGCCAGACGCTCGACCGCGCGCGCCACTTCCTCACGCTCGTGTCGCTCTTGACGGCGCTGCTCGCAGCGGTGGCGATCGCCATGGCAGCGCATCGCTACACGCGCCGCCATCTCGACGCCTGCGCCGCGATGCGCTGCCTCGGCGCGAGCCAGCGTACGTTGCGCACGCTGTTCGTGCTGGAGTTCGCGGGGCTCGGACTCTTAGGTGGCGCGGCGGGCGTGGCGCTCGGCTATGCAGGGCATCTCGCGCTGCTGGCGTGGCTCGGCAATCTCATCGACGTCGTGCTGCCGCAGCCCGGCCCGTTGCCCGTGCTCGAAGGCATCGCCGCGGGCCTCGTGCTGCTGCTCGGCTTCGCGCTGCCGCCGCTCCTGCCGCTCACGCGCGTGCCGCCGGTGCGCGTGCTGCGCCGCGAGTGGGGCGACGAAGGACGCGCCGCGTGGGCGGCCTATGGCGTCGGCATTGCGCTGTTCGCAGGGCTGCTCGTGATCGCGGCGGGAGAGTTGAAACTTGGCGGCATCGTCGCCGGCGGTTTCGCGATCGGGCTGCTCGTGTTCGCCAGCGTGGCGCGCGCGGCGCTCTGGTGCGCGGCGCGCGTGGCGCGCAGCGGGCGTCTCTCCGGCCAGGCGCGCGCGGGCGTGGGTTGGCGCTATGCCCTGGCGTCGCTCGAACGGCGGCCGGGCGCGAGCGCGCTGCAGATCACGGCGCTCGCCATCGGCCTCATGTGCCTGCTGCTGATCGCGATGACGCGCAACGACCTCGTCGAAGGCTGGCGCAAGTCCACGCCGCCCGACGCGCCCAACGAGTTCCTCATCGACATTCAGCCGGATCAGCGCGACGCCGTGGCCGCGTGGCTGCGCGCGCATGGCATCGCCGGGGCTGCCGAAAGCGATCTCCAGCCGATGGTGCGCGGGCGCCTCATCTCGATCAACGGCAAGCCCGTGAATCCCGACTCGTACCAGAGCGAGGATGCGCGCCGGCTCGTCGATCGCGAGTTCAATCTCTCGTACACGACGAAGCTGCCCGACGACAATCGCATCGAGGCCGGCAGCTGGTATGGCGATTCGGCCACGCCGCAGCTGTCGATCGAGCAGGGACTCGCGAAGCTCATCAACGTAAAGCCCGGCGACGTGCTCAAATTCGACGTGACGGGCCTGGAGGTCACGGCGCCCGTGACGAGCGTACGCAAACTCGACTGGGGATCGTTCAAGGTCAACTTCTTCGTGCTGATGCCGCCCGAGCTGCTGCGCGATTTTCCGGCGACGTACATCACGAGCTTTCATCTGCCGCCCGGACAGCGCCAGGTCGTGGACGGTCTCGTGGCGCGCTATCCCAACGTCACCGCGATCGACATCGCGCCGATTCTCGCGCAGATCGAGCGCGTGCTGGAGCAGGTGATCGGCGCGGTGCAGTTCCTCTTTCTCTTCACACTCGCCGCCGGCGTGCTGGTGCTCTACGCGGCGCTCGCGGGCACGCGCGACGAACGCATGCGCGAGTCGGCGCTGTTGCGCGCGCTGGGGGCATCGCACCAGCAGGTGCGCGCGGTGCAGGTGGCCGAATTCATTTCCGTGGGCGCGCTCGCGGGGCTGATGGCGGCGCTCGGCGCCCAGGCGGTGGGCTCGGTGCTCGCCACGCACGTGTTTCTCTTCTATCTGCCGTTCGATCCGTGGCTCTTGCCGGCCGGCATCGCGGCGGGCGTGGTGTGCGCAGGCGTGGGCGGCTGGATCAGCTTGCGGCACGTGCTCGCGCGGCCGGCGCTCCAGTCGCTGCGCGACGCGTAGTGCAGCAACCCGCGGCCACCCGCCACGCGCCGCTGTGCGAAAATCATCGGTCTACGGCAGTGCGCTGCCGTCCCTCTTTTTTCCTGATTCAACCGTATGACCGATCCAGCCGACGAAGCGCCACAGAAACCCACGGCCTTCGAACTCGTCGGCGGCGAGGCGCGCGTGCGCGAACTCGTCGCCCGTTTCTATGACCTGATGGACCTCGAGGCCGATTTCGCGGGCATCCGCGCGATGCATCCGCAGACGCTCGACGGTTCGCGCGACAAGCTGTTCTGGTTCCTCTGCGGCTGGCTTGGCGGCCCGGACCACTACATCGAACGCTTCGGCCATCCGCGCCTGCGCGCGCGCCATTTGCCGTTCGCGATCGCCTCGTCGGAGCGCGACCAGTGGCTGCGCTGCATGGCCTGGGCGATGGAAGACGTGGGCCTGGCGGAGCCGCTGCGCGAACGCCTGCTGCACTCGTTCTTCGATACCGCCGACTGGATGCGCAATCATCCGGGCTGATCGACTGCCCGTGTCACTGAGCTGGATTGTTCCGGTCCGCGGGCCGGTACAGTCAGGCGCTCACGCATCGCGGCCGTCCGGCGGGGCGTTTCGCCTCGCGGCCATAATGGGCCTTTGGCGGGCGGCCGGCTTCACGCGGCCCGCCGTACGCAAAACAAGGAGACACCCACGATGACGACCACCCGCGCGCTCTTTCGCGAAGACGCCTATCTCACGCAGTGCGAAGCGACCGTGCTTGCCGTTGGCGAAGACGGCGTGAGGCTCGACCAGACCGTGTTCTATCCGCTCGGCGGCGGCCAGGCCGGCGACGCCGGCGCGCTAGTGCTCGCCGACGGCACGCGCATCGAGATCGCCGACACGCGCAAGGCGAAGTTCGAAGGCGCGACGCCCGACGACGCGCTCCACGTGCCCGCGCCCGGCCAGGACTCGCTGCTCGCGCATCTCGCCGCGGGCGAGCGCGTGCGCGCCGAGATCGACTGGGCGCGCCGTCACCGGCACATGCGCCTGCATACGGCGAGCCATTTGATGTGCGCGGTGCTGCCGTATCCCGTGGACGGCTGCAGCATCACGACCGACTATGCGCGCCTCGATTTCGCGACCGTCGAGCCGATCGAGCGCGAGATGGTCGAGGCGCGGCTCGCCGAGCTCGTGTCGGGCGCGCACGCGGTGGCGACCGAATGGATCACCGACGAGGAAATGGCGCAACGGCCCGAACTCGTGCGCACGATGAGCGTGAAGCCACCGATGGGTCTGGGACGTGTGCGCCTCTTGCGTATCGATAACGTCGATTTGCAGCCCTGCGGCGGCACGCACGTGCGCAACACGCAGGAGATCGGCGCGCTGCGCGTGGCGAAGCTCGAGAAGAAGAGCGCGCGCACGCGGCGGCTCGTGCTGGAACTGGCGTCATGACTCTCGACGCGCGTGCGCGCGAGGTGCTCGACTTCTGGTTCGGCGCGCCGGGTTCGGCGGAATTCGGCCGCGAGCGCAAGATGTGGTTCCTCAAGAACGCCGCGTTCGATGCAACGCTGCGCGAACGCTTCGGCGCGCTGCTCGACGCCGCGTGTGCGGGCGAACTCGACGCATGGTGCGAGACGCCCGAAGGCGCGCTCGCGCTTCTGATCGTGCTCGACCAGTTCTCGCGCAACTGCCATCGCGACACGCCGCGCGCATTCTCCGCTGACGACAAGGCGCTCGGCATCGCGCGCATGATGGTGGCGAGCGGCGCGGATCAGCGCCTGCCCACGCTGCAGCATCGCTCCTTCGCGTATCTGCCGTTCGAACACGCCGAAAGCGCCGAAGCGCAGCGCGAATCGCTGCGTCTGTTCGGCGAGCTGGCGAAAGATCCCGAGGGCAAGGGCTACTACGACTACGCGGTGCGCCACGCGCAGATCATCGAGCGCTTTGGGCGCTACCCGCATCGCAACGCGCAACTGGGCCGCGTTTCCACCGACGAAGAAGCCGCGTTCTTGCGCGAGCGGGGTTCGTCGTTCTAGCCGGGTCCCGGCGCGCGGGCTCAGCGTCCGCCGCTCACGTCGAGCAGGGCGCCTGTGACATACGAGGCGGCGTCGCTGAGCAGCCACACGATCGTTTGTGCGACTTCGTCGGCGCTGCCGGGCCGGCCGAGCGGCGTGTGCGCGCCGAGCACGGCCGCGCGATCGGGCCGGCCGCCGCTCGCGTGGATTTCGGTGTCGATGAGGCCGGGGCGCACCGCGTTCACGCGCACGCCCTGCGGGCCGAGTTCCTTGGCGAGCCCGATCGTCATCGTGTCGACCGCGCCTTTCGACGACGCGTAGTCCACATATTCGTTGGGCGAGCCGAGCCGCGCGGCGGCCGAAGAGACATTGACAATCGAGCCGCCGTCGCCGCCGCGATCCTTCGACATGCGCCGCGCCGCTTCGCGTGCGCACAGAAATGCGCCGTACACGTTCACGTCGAACATGCGCTTCAGACGCTCGGCGCTCATGTCGGCGACCTGGCTGCCGGGCGCCACGATGCCCGCGTTGTTCACGAGCGCGTCGATGCGGCCATAGGCCGATTCGAGCGCGTCGAACATCGCGACGACGTCCGCCTCGTTCGCGACGTCGCCGCGCAGCACGCGCGCGCGGCCGCCTGCGCGGCCCACTTCGGCGGCGGTTTCGTCGGCGGCCGGTTCGTTGTGCAGATAGTTGACGCCCACGGTCCAGCCGTGTGCGCCAAGCAGACGCGCCGTCGCGCGGCCTATGCCGCGGCTCGCGCCGGTGATCAGGACAACCTTGCTCATCGCGATGTACTCGTCATGGAGGTAACTGCGCGTGGGGACTGCGGATCGTCGGGCGACCGGCGCGCGGCGGCTGTCAGACGTTCTCGCGCAAGTCCGCCCACTTGTCCTTCTCGGGCGCGTGGTAACGCTGAAGCCTGGCGATCAGCGCCGCGGGATCGCCGTCGGTTTGCAGCATGTCGCGGTAGGTCTGGCGCATGAAGCCTTCGCGCACCGTGTGATCGAGCAGCGCCATGAGCGGATCGTAGAAGCCGCCGATGTTCAGCACGCCCACCGGCTTGCGGTGATAGCCGAGCTGCGCCCACGTATAGACCTCGAACAGCTCTTCGAGCGTGCCCGCGCCGCCCGGCATCGCGACGAAGGCGTCGGAGAGGTCGGCCATCATCTTCTTGCGGTGGTGCATGTCGGGCACGACGTGCAGCTCGGTGAGGCCCACGTGGCCCACTTCCTTGTCCACCAGCAGCTTGGGGATCACGCCGATGGCGCGGCCGCCGCCCGCCATCACGGTGTCGGCGATCACGCCCATCAGGCCGACCTTGCCGCCGCCATAGACGAGCGCGAGGTTCGAGGCGACGAGCGCGCGGCCGAATGCCTGTGCGGCTTCGGTGTAAACCGGATTGGCTCCCGGCGAGGAGCCGCAATATACGCAGACTGCTTTCATTCGGCTTTGGCCTTTATTCGCGGTTGTCCCTGGGGGCGCCCGCGCCTTCGCGCGGCGGCAGGTAGTCGTAGAACTCGCGCTTGGCGAGCTTGCCCGAGACGAGATCGTCGAACAGCTCGCGCGCGCGGCCGCGCAGATACGGCGCCATCAGCGAGACGATCTGCACGCTGACCTGGTGCAGCTCGTCGCGAATCGCTTCCTGGTCGTTGTACTTGCGCGGATTCATCACGAACTGGTACGAGAGCCAGTAGGTGGCGATCACGCCGATATTGGTCGAGATCACGTCGATCTCGGCGGGCGTGGCGACCATGTCGCCGTCTTCAACGAGCTGCTCGCAGAACTGCTTCGCGAAATGCACCTTGTGGCTGATGATCTGCTTGAAGTGCATCTCCAGCGTGCGGTTGCGCGCGAGCAGGTCGTTCAGGTCGCGATAGAGAAAGCGGTAGCGCCACGTGAAGTCGACCATGTACTGCAGGTACGCCCACATCTCGTCGATGGTGGCGCGATGGTCCTCGGGGAAGCGCAGACGCTTTTCGATCTCCTGCTCGAACTGGCTGAAGATGCTGTTGATGATGTCGTCTTTGTTGCGGAAGTGGTAGTACAGGTTGCCTGGACTGATCTCCATTTCCTCGGCGATGGTCGTCGTGGTGACGTTCGGCTCGCCGATCTCGTTGAACAGCTTCAGCGACAGCTCGAGAATCCGTTCGCGTGTACGGCGGGGAGGTTTGGCATCCATGTCGTCCGGCCCTGAAAATGCAGTGCCGGGCTCAGGCGCCCGCTCGTATGTTGCGGTGCGCGCGGCCCGGACGCGGTTGGTCGTTATAAGACTGTCGTTCGATTATAAACCGACGGCCCGCGCACACCGACAGCTTGCGCCTGTCAGGAGCGGGGAAGCGTGGCGAGGCCCCCGCGAACCGGGAGCGTGGGGCGCTAGAGTACGCCGATTCCGTGCAGCAGCAGCGGGCCGAAACGGGGTACGAGAATCAGCCCCCAGGTCAGGACGCAGAGCAGCAAGGCGAGCGTGACCGCCGCGCTGCCGAGGTCCTTGGCGCGGCCCGAGAGTTCGTTGCGCTCGAGGCCGATGCGGTCCACCGCGTTCTCGATGCTCGAATTGAGCAGCTCGACGATCAGCACGAGGATCACCGAGCCGAGCAGCAGTACGCGCTCGACGGGCTCGACCGGAATGAACACGCCGATCGGCACGAGGATAGCGGAGAGCGTGAGTTCCTGGCGAAACGCGCTTTCCTCGCGGATGGCGGCGCGAAAGCCCTTGATCGAGTACTTGAGCGCTTTCCAGGCGCGGGTGATGCCGCGGTTGCCCTTGTAGGGGTTGAAGGGCAGTGGGGCGAGCGGATCGTCGGGGCCGAGGGGTTCGTGCAGATGCGGCGGCTCGGGCGGTTCCGGTGCGGCCGCGCGTGGCGCAGCGGCCCCGGTGGGCTTGGCGGGCTCGCTCGCCGATGCCGGTGCGGCTGGCGGCGCAACGCCAGATGCGGCAGCGGCGGAAGCGCTCGCGCGCGGATCGAGCGCTTCGGCGGCGCGCGTAGAGCCGCCGGCACGCTGGCTGGCTGGCGCATTGGAACTGCGTGCGCCTTGGGCGCTATGCGGCGGTAACGGAGGACGTGGCGTCATGGTGGTGCCAGGTAGTACCCCAGTATCGCACGCGTGCGAGGCGGTTGCGCCGGGGCCGTCCGTGTCCCCGGCGCGCTCGCGGACAATCGAAGCGCGCACCATAGCCGGCCCCGCGCTCAGGCAGCGGCGCTGGACGGCTCCATCGTCGCGCGCGAGCGCGGCTTGAGATGCGCCGCGAACTGCTCGGAGGCCGCGCGCCACGAGAAGCGCTCGGCCCAGGCGCGCGCCTCGGCGCGGTCGATCTTCAACGCTTCGAGGCACGCTTCGCGCAGGTCTTCGTTCATCGAACCCGCGCCGCCCGTGCCCAGCACGTCGATCGGGCCCGTCACCGGGTAGGCGGCCACGGGCGTACCGCATGCGAGCGCTTCGAGCAGCACGAGACCGAAGGTGTCGGTGCGACTCGGGAACACGAATACGTCGGCGGCGGCGTAGACCTTCGCGAGTTCGGGCTGGCTCAGGACACCCAGGTAATTCGCCTGGGGATAGCGCGACTTCAGCTCGGCGAGCGCCGGGCCTTCGCCGCACACCCATTTCGAGCCGGGTAGATCGAGCTTGAGAAACGCCTCGACGTTCTTCTCCACGGCTACGCGTCCCACATACAGGAAGATGGGACGCGCCGTGTTGAGCACCTTGGAATCCATCGGCCGGAAGATGTCGAGGTCCACGCCGCGCGTCCACAGCACGACGTTCGTGAAGCCGAACTTCTCGAGGTCGGTCTTCACGACGGGCGTGGGCGCCATCACCGCCAGGGAAGGCTTGTGGAACCAGCGCAGGAAGCGGTAGGTCGCCGCGAGCGGAATGCCGAAGCGCGCCTGCACGTACTCGGGAAAGCGCGTGTGATACGCGGTCGTGAACGGCAGGTCGTGGTCGATTGCATAGCGGCGCGCGGCGAGTCCGAGCGGACCTTCGGTCGCGATGTGGATCGCATCGGGCCCGAACGCGCTGATGCGTTCCTTCAGATGCCGCTTCGGAAACAGCGAGAGCTTGATTTCCGGGTAGGTGGGGCACGGTATCGTGCGGAACTCCAGCGGCGTGAGCAGTTCCACCTGATGCCCGAGCGCGATGAGTTCGCGCGTCGTGTTCTTCAGCGTTCGAACTACGCCGTTGACCTGCGGCTCCCATGCATCGGTCACGATCATTACTTTCATCGGTCGTCGGCCCTCTCGTCGTTCGGTAGTGCGGTTATGGCTGCTGCTGCGTAGCGGTATCAGTCGACAATCAGGCGGCGCTCACGCGCGCCTTGCGCGTCGAGACCTGCGCTTCCGGCGCGCGCTTCACGGTCCAGTAGACGATGCGCAACTCGCCCTCGAACGTCTCGACGAGCGCGGACAGGCTCTCCACCCAGTCGCCGTCGTTGCAGTACAGGATGCCGTCGATGTCGCGGATCTCGGCCTTGTGGATGTGGCCGCAGACCACGCCGTCGCAGCCGCGGCGGCGCGCTTCGTCGGTCATCACGCGCTCGAACGAGGAGATGAAGTTCACCGCGTTCTTGACCTGATGCTTGAGGTACTGCGAGAGCGACCAGTACTGGAAGCCGAGCTTCGCGCGCACGCGGTTGAACCAGCGGTTGAGCAGGAGGATCAGCGTGTAGGCCGAGTCGCCGAGATAGGCGAGCCACTTGGCGTGCTGGATCACGCCGTCGAAGAGATCGCCGTGCACGACCCACAGGCGTTTGCCGGTGAGCGTCGTGTGAAAGGCTTCCTCGCGCACGTGGATGTCGCCGAACGCGAGATTGCAGAACTGGCGTGCGCTCTCGTCGTGGTTGCCCGGGATGTAGACGACCTGGGTGCCCTTGCGCGCCTTGCGCAGCACCTTTTGCACGACGTCGTTGTGCGCCTGCGGCCAGTACCAGCCTTTCTTCAACTGCCAGCCGTCGATGATGTCGCCCACGAGGTACAGATACTCCGACTCGTTGTGGCGCAGAAAATCGAGCAGATACGACGCCTGACAGCCGCCCGTGCCGAGATGGATATCGGAGAGCCAGATCGTGCGGTAGCGGGTGGGATCGGGATGGTCGTCGTCGTGGGAGCCGGTGGTGAGGGCGTCGTCGATCGACGAGGGCGGCAGGGGCGGGACGGGAAAGGTGGCTCCGCCGGGAGAGGGGTGGAACGTGGCGGAGTCGGTGCCTCGTCCGGTGGTCTGCCGGAACAGGGTGGTCGCTGACGTCTTTTGGGCCATGGCGCGCGCGGCAGGTTGTAATACGCGCATTGCGCCATGCCGCCGTGACGGCAACATGACAGTCACGAGAAGGTCTCGTTACGCAGTCCCAGGGGTACCGTGCAGCCGCTTTTCCGGCGCGATGGGGGATGTCGTACGGCGGCTACGCCTTCGCGCCCTGTGGCGCGATTGCGACAATGCACGTGCCCGCTATGCGGTCGTGAAGGAACTGGCGGTCGTGGGAGAAGCGGGCGCTCGCGGCCCAGATCACGAACCAGCAGGCAACGAGCGCAAGCGTGTGCGGAATCGAAAGATCGAGCAGCGGATGCAGCACGAGCGGCGGCAGGAACCAGAGCCACGCGGCGAGGTAGCGCAGCGTCGCTCGCGCGAGCGTGGGCGGCTGGCCGTCCGGGCCGACGACACGCAGGCGCCAGGTCTTCATCGGCAGCGTCTGCCCGCCCTTGTGCCAGAACCCGACGAAGTACGCGCCCGCCACGAAGATGATCCAGACCGCCATCGCGTTGTGATGCGTGTAGCCATTGCGCTGCTGCAGGACGAGGCTGAACGCGAGCCCGGCGGCGAAGACGACGCCGAACAGCAGCACGCTTTCGTAGATGAACGCGGCGAGGCGGCGGCGAATCGAAACGGGCGCAGGTTCAACCGTGAACACGGCGGCGGACGGCAGGGTGGCGGCTTGGGCGCTTTCGGACACGATGGCGTCAGTTCGGGGACGGGACGTCCCAAGCATAACCTCGAACACGCGCGCGGCGAAACGACCGCAACGCCGCGGCGGGGTTAACGAGGGTGCGCGCGATGGGGCTGCGAGCGCCTTGGTAGAGGCTTCAGGAGCCCTTGAACGCCGCGGGGGCTTCGGCGGGCGAGACAGGGATGGGCGTGGCCGGCACGAAGCTGCCGGCGGCGGGAATGCCCGCCGCAAACGACGAAGCCACGGCCGGCTCGCTCGGCGCGCCAGGCGAGGCGGGTGCGAGACCCGAGCCGGTGCTGCTCGCGCCAGCCGCGCCCGATGCCCCGGTGACGCCTGCGGGCGCATGCGGCAGGCCGCGGTGATCGCGCTCGTTGACGAGGCGCTGGATATCGCGAATCTCGCTCTTGTTGCCGCTGGGCGGGGCGCTCACGACGGTGGGCCGGCGCTTGTGCTCGCTCGCGGCAAGGCGTTCTTTCTGCTCTTCGGGGAGCTGCTGGTAAGCCTTCCAGGCGCGCTGGCGCGCCTGCGCCGGCAATTCCTTGGACACCTGGTAGTTTTCGCGCGCGACACGCCGTTGCTCCGGCGTCATGCCGACCCATTCCGCCATGCGCTCATGCAGGCGCTTCTGGGCTTCGGGCGACATTTTCGGGTAACGGGCGGCGATCTTCAGCCATTTGCGCTTGCGCTCGTCGCTGAAGCGGTCCCATTCGACGGCGAACGGCGCGAGCGCGGCGTGCTGCGCATCGCTCAGATGCGCCCACGCGAGCGGATTGGACTGGCCGGGCAGCGGCGCAAAGGTGGTCGTGATCGAATTATCGACCGGAGGCGCTTTCGCCTGCGCGGGCGCGCCAGCGGTGTTTTCGCCGGTGGGCTCGGGATGAAAGCGCGGGTAGGTCGCCACATACGACACCACTGCCGCGACCACACATCCAATGACAACGGCCAGGCCGCGCTTGTAACTCACCCCGTCAGTCTCCTGCTCAGATTTCCTTAGTGCGCGCGCGTCAGATACGCATTGAACCCGTGATCGAGGTAGGCCGTGAGCGGCAGGTCGTCGCTCAGCATGGCCGCGTCGATATCGGCGAGTTCAGCGGTGCGTTGCTGATCTTCGAAGTACGCGATGGCAAAGAGGCCCGCCACGAGTGCCGCGAGCGGCCAGGCGAGCGCGAAGCGTGCGAGTGCTGAACGGCGCCGCGCAGGCCGGTGCGTGGGCGCGCCGGACAGACTGCCGACGCCGGCCGCGGCGAGCGCCGGGGCGCGCACGAGCACGACCTCGGCCTTTTTCTGGGCGAGTGCGGTCTTGCGTGCGGCGGCGAGTCGGGCGGTGGTAGCAGCGGGCAGGTTGGCGGCGCTCTCGTCGAGCGCGCGACGCATTTCCCGCACGAACGCCAGTTCTTTATTTTCGAGGGCGGAGCTCATAGGGTGATTCCTTTGGCCTTGAGCGCTTGAGCCAGCGTGTGGGTGGCCCGAGAGCAGTGCGTTTTCACGCTGCCTTCGGAGCAGCCCATTGCGGCGGCAGTCTCGGCGACATCCATATCCTCCCAGTAACGCATCAGAAACGCCTCCCGTTGACGTGCCGGTAATTTCTGGATTTCGTCGTCGATCATCTGGAGCACCTGCGCGCGCTCGATCTGCTGCTCGCTGCTCTCGGCGCCAGCCGTGCCCTGCTCGGCCTCGAAGGTCTCGAGGGGGTCGAACTCCTCGTCGTCGGCGTTGCCGAGCGACGAAAACAGGCTCACCCACGTATTGCGTACTTTCTGCCGACGAAAATAGTCGTGCATCGTATTTTGCAAAATACGCTGAAAGAGCAGGGGGAGTTCTGCGGCCGGGCGGTCTCCGTATTTTTCCGCGAGCTTGATCATCGCGTCCTGCACGATGTCGAGCGAGGCGTCGTCGTCCCTTACGGCGTAGACCGTCTGCTTGAACGCGCGTCTTTCGACGCCCGCCAGAAAGTCGGCGAGTTCCTTGTCTGATGCCATCCGTTGCAGGGCGCCGCCGCCAGCGTACGCGTAATCGTTCGAAAAATGTCGTAAAACTCGCGGATCCTAGCAAATTTTCACGCCAACAGGGTAGCGGGAAGGCCGTGAGAATGCTTCGCATCATGGATGCACCCGCCCTGGTGGCTGCTCTGCCGGCTCTTGGCCGGCGCCGCGAGGCGTGCGCGCTGTCGCAACGTTCGTGCCCGCGTTGTCAAGATTTGCTTGACCGAAAGGCATCGAGCCGCTATCTTCGACGGTTCGCAACATAAGTGACTTGTCTCAATTCGGATGTGGCCCAAGAAGCTCATCTGTCAACTGGACGCGCCGCTTGAACCCGAGCCACAAGCCCGGCAGAGAGCACCCGATCAATTTTTTGCCGAAAATTCGAAAGGTCAATGATGAACATGCCCAGCGCGGAATTCTCCACGTCGGTCCCCCCTTCGCAAGAATCTGACCCTCAAGCTCATACCTCCATCGGCGGAACCGTGCTGATGAAGGCGCTCGCGGACGAGCAGGTCGAATTCATCTGGGGCTATCCCGGCGGCTCGGTGCTCTACATTTACGACGAGCTGTACAAGCAGGACAAGATTCAGCACGTTCTCGTGCGCCACGAACAGGCAGCCGTGCACGCGGCCGACGCCTATGCGCGTTCGACCGGCAACGTCGGCGTGTGTCTCGTGACCTCGGGACCTGGCGTCACCAATGCGGTGACGGGCATCGCGACAGCCTACATGGACTCGATCCCGATGGTGATCATCAGCGGCCAGGTGCCTACCGCCGCGATTGGTCAAGACGCCTTTCAGGAGTGCGACACGGTCGGCATCACGCGTCCCTGCGTGAAGCACAACTTCCTCGTGAAGGACGTGCGCGATCTCGCCGCCACCGTCAAGAAAGCTTTTTACATTGCGCGCACCGGCCGTCCCGGCCCCGTGCTGATCGACATTCCGAAGGACGTGTCGAAGACGCCGTGCACGTATGAACCGATCAAAAACGTTGCGCTGCGTTCGTACAACCCGGTCACCAAGGGCCACTCGGGGCAGATCCGCAAGGCGGTGTCGCTGCTCCTCTCGGCCAAGCGTCCGTATATCTACACCGGCGGCGGCATCATCCTCGCGGATGCGTCGCGCGAACTGAACCAGTTCGCCGACCTGCTCGGCTACCCGGTCACGAACACGCTGATGGGTCTGGGCGGCTACCGCGCGAGCGACCGCAAGTTCCTCGGCATGCTCGGCATGCACGGCACCTACGAAGCCAACATGGCGATGCAGCACTGCGACGTGCTGATCGCGATCGGCGCGCGCTTCGATGACCGTGTGATCGGCGACCCCGCGCACTTCGCCTCTCGTCCGCGCAAGATCATCCACATCGACATCGATCCGTCGTCCATCTCGAAGCGCGTGAAGGTCGATATCCCCATCGTCGGCGACGTGAAGGAAGTGCTCAAGGAGCTCATCGAGCAGCTTCAGCACGCCGATCACGGCCCGGATACGGCCGCGCTCGCCGACTGGTGGAAGGACATCGAAAGCTGGCGCGAGAAGAACTGCCTGAAGTTCGACCGTTCGAGCGAGATCATCAAGCCGCAGTACGTGGTGGAGAAGGCGTGGGAGCTCACGGGCGGCAACGCGTTCGTGTGCTCGGACGTGGGTCAGCACCAGATGTGGGCTGCGCAGTTCTACCGCTTCAACCAGCCGCGCCGCTGGATCAACTCCGGTGGCCTCGGCACGATGGGCTTCGGCCTGCCGGCGGCGATGGGCGTGAAGATGGCGCACCCGGACGACGACGTGCTGTGCATCACGGGCGAAGGCTCGATTCAGATGTGCATTCAGGAGCTGTCGACCTGCAAGCAGTACGACACGCCCGTGAAGATCATTTCGCTGAACAACCGCTACCTCGGCATGGTCCGCCAATGGCAGCAGATCGAATACAGCAAGCGCTATTCGCATTCCTATATGGATGCGCTGCCTGACTTCGTGAAGCTCGCCGAAGCGTACGGCCACGTCGGCATGCGGATCGAAAAGACCGCGGACGTCGAGCCGGCGCTCAAGGAAGCGCTGCGTTTGAAGGACCGCACGGTGTTCCTCGATTTCCAGACCGACCCTTCCGAAAACGTCTGGCCGATGGTACAGGCCGGCAAGGGCATCACCGAGATGCTGCTCGGCTCGGAAGACCTGTAACGGTATTTGCACGGCGCCGTTTCGACCTCGCGCGGCGCGCGTCCACACAAGGGGCGCGCGGGTTCGCGGGGAAGGGCGGCAGCCGCATCTGCCAAATGCGAAAACTGGATAAATCGCGGATCACATCATGAGACACATTATTTCCGTTCTGCTGGAAAACGAGCCGGGCGCGCTCTCGCGCGTGGTCGGCCTCTTCTCGGCACGCGGCTACAACATTGAAACCTTGACGGTGGCGCCGACCGAAGACCGTTCGCTGTCGCGCATGACCATCGTTTCCATTGGCTCGGACGACGTGATCGAACAGATCACGAAGCATCTGAACCGCCTGATCGAGGTGGTGAAAGTGGTCGACCTTACCGAGGGCGCCCACATCGAGCGCGAACTGATGCTGATCAAGGTAAGGGCGGTCGGCAAGGAACGTGAGGAGATGAAGCGGATGGCGGATATTTTCCGCGGCCGTATCATCGACGTCACCGAAAAGACCTACACGATCGAACTGACGGGCGCGAGCGACAAGCTCGACGCGTTCATCGAAGCGATCGATGCGACCGCGATTCTCGAAACCGTCCGTACGGGCGGCTCGGGCATTGGGCGCGGAGAGCGCATTCTGAAGGTGTGACCCGACCCCAGTCGATCTTGCACCGGACTTGACCGGATGCGTCCTTAATCGCATCCGGTGCAGCAAAAGCTAATAGCAGTACCGAAATTCACCAGACTCTCGCCAAGGAACCAACATGAAAGTTTTCTACGACAAGGACGCCGATCTCTCCCTCATCAAGGGCAAGCAGGTCACGATCATCGGTTACGGCTCGCAAGGCCACGCACACGCGCTGAACCTGAAGGACAGCGGCGTGAACGTCACGGTCGGTCTGCGCAAGAACGGCGCATCGTGGAGCAAGGCTGAGAACGCCGGCCTGCAGGTCAAGGAAGTGGCCGAAGCGGTGAAGAACGCCGACGTCGTCATGATGCTCCTGCCCGACGAGCAGATCGCCGATGTCTACGCGAAGGAAGTCCACGCGAACATCAAGAACGGCGCAGCGCTCGCGTTCGCCCACGGCTTCAACGTGCACTACGGCCAGGTGATCCCGCGCGCGGATCTGGACGTCATCATGATCGCCCCGAAGGCGCCGGGCCACACGGTTCGCGGCACCTACTCGCAAGGCGGCGGCGTGCCCCACCTGATCGCTGTCCACCAGGACAAGTCGGGCGCAGCGCGTGACATCGCCCTGTCGTACGCAGCAGCGAACGGCGGCGGCCGTGCCGGCATCATCGAAACGAACTTCCGCGAAGAAACCGAAACCGACCTGTTCGGCGAACAAGCCGTGCTGTGCGGCGGCACGGTCGACCTGATCAAGGCTGGCTTCGAAACGCTGGTCGAAGCGGGCTACGCGCCGGAAATGGCTTACTTCGAGTGCCTGCACGAACTGAAGCTGATCGTCGACCTGATCTATGAAGGCGGCATCGCCAACATGAACTACTCGATCTCGAACAACGCCGAGTACGGCGAGTACGTGACGGGCCCGCGCGTCATTACGGCCGAGACGAAGAAGGTCATGAAGGAAGTCCTGAAGGACATCCAGACCGGCGAATACGCCAAGAGCTTCATCCTGGAAAACAAGGCCGGCGCACCGACGCTGCAATCGCGCCGCCGTCTCGGCGCCGAGCACCAGATCGAAGTGGTCGGTGCGAAGCTGCGCGCGATGATGCCGTGGATCGCCGCGAACAAGCTCGTCGACCAGTCGAAGAACTAATCTGACGGCTCAATCTGATCGCGTGTACGGTTTTATGCCAGCACTGATCAGTTTGACCTGAGTCAGACCCGAAAAAGCCGCCCAGGTGGGATGAACCCTGGGCGGCTTTTGCTATCCTACGGTTTTTAAAATAACAGCGAAGCCACCATGAATTACCCTCATCCGATCATCGCGCGCGAAGGCTGGCCGTTCATCGCCATTGCGGCCGTCGTGGCGCTCTTGATCCATGCGGTCGCAGGCTTCGGACTCGCATGGCCCTTCTGGCTGATCCTGATCTTCGTCGTCCAGTTTTTCCGCGATCCGCCGCGCCCGATCCCGAGCCAGGCCAACGCCGTGCTGTGCCCGGCCGACGGCCGCATCGTCGCCGTGGAAACCGCGCACGACCCGTATGCAAACCGTGAAGCGCTCAAGATCAGCGTGTTCATGAACGTTTTCAACGTGCACTCGCAGCGTTCGCCCGTGGACGGCGCCGTCGCCAAGGTCGAGTACTTCCCGGGCGCGTACCTGAACGCCGCCATCGACAAGGCTTCGACCGAGAACGAGCGCAACGCCGTGGTCCTGACGATGGCCGACGGCACGACCGTCACCTCGGTGCAGATCGCGGGCCTCATCGCGCGCCGCATTCTTTGCTACGTGCGTGCCGGTGAGCCGCTCTCGCGCGGCCAGCGCTATGGCTTCATCCGCTTCGGCTCGCGCGTCGACGTCTACCTGCCCGTGGGCAGCCGCCCGCGTGTGTCGATTGGCGAGAAGGTGTCCGCCTCGTCGACGATCCTCGCCGAACTGCCGACCCAATCGGCATAAAGGAGGGCTGCGATGGCCGGATTCAAACAGCGTCGACCCCGTAACCCTGCCGGCGCGCCGCTGCCTCGGCCGTTCCGGCGCAACAAGGCCGTGCAGGAGCCCATGGGCGTCGCCGCGAACCGGCGCGCGGCGCGCCAGGAGTTCCTGAAGAAGCGCGGCATCTACCTGCTGCCCAACGCGTTCACCACGGCGGCGCTCTTCTGCGGCTTCTTCGCGGTCGTGCAGGCCATGAACGTGCGTTTCGAGGTGGCGGCCATCGCCATTTTCGTGGCGATGGTGCTCGACGGCATGGACGGGCGCGTAGCGCGCATGACGCACTCGCAAAGCGCGTTCGGCGAGCAGTTCGACAGCCTTTCGGACATGGTGTCGTTCGGCGTGGCGCCCGCGCTCGTGATGTACGAGTGGGTGCTCAAGGATCTCGGGCGCTGGGGCTGGCTTGCGGCATTCGTCTACTGTTCGGGCGCGGCGCTGCGTCTAGCGCGCTTCAACACGAACATCGGCGTGGTGGACAAGCGCTTCTTCCAGGGCCTGCCGAGCCCGGCCGCGGCCGCGCTCATCGCCGGCTTCGTCTGGCTCGCTACCGACAACCGCGTGCCCGTGAAGCTCTCGTGGCTGCCGTGGGTGGCCTTCGTGCTGACGATCTACGCCGGCGTGACGATGGTGTCCAATGCGCCGTTCTACAGCGGCAAGGCGCTCGACGTGCGCCATCGCGTGCCGTTCGCGGCCACGCTGCTCGTGGTGGTGGCGTTCGTGCTGGTGTCGTCCGATCCGCCGCTGATGCTGTTCGGCCTGTTCGTGCTCTACGGCCTCTCGGGCTACGTGTTCTGGGCGTACCAGGCCGTGCGCGGACGCTCGAACCCGGCGCGTTCGTCGCCGCGCGAGCGGTAGGTCGCGGGTGCCGGAGTGCCGCAAGGAGGGCTGCGCGCGAGCGCGGCCCGTTTTCTTTTTGCGCACATCGGGGCTGGTCTCTTCCAATTGCGCTATCGGCGGATTCAGGCTATAGTCGGCGGCATGGACACCATCCAGTTCCCCCTCTTCTCCCTTCAAGCCGGCGCGCGACTAAGCACGCTAGCGCTAGCGCGCCTGCCGCGCTGATCTCGCTCGCCCTCCGTAAGCCTCGTTCATTGTCAGCGTCGCCATCGGTGGCGCGAACACCCAAAATCCGTTTCAGACACTGAACAAGTCCCCCTGGAGACCCGAAATGGCAGCAGACAAGCTCATCATCTTCGATACGACGTTGCGTGACGGCGAGCAGTCGCCCGGTGCGTCGATGACGAAGGAAGAGAAAATCCGCATCGCGAAGCAGCTCGAGCGCATGAAGGTCGACATCATCGAAGCCGGCTTCGCAGCCAGCTCGAACGGCGACTTCGACGCGATCCACACGATCGCCGGCATGGTGAAGGACAGCACGATCTGCTCGCTCGCCCGTGCGAACGACAAGGACATCCAGCGCGCCGCCGACGCGCTCAAGCCCGCCGACCACTTCCGCATCCACACGTTCATCGCCACTTCGGCGCTGCACATGGAGAAGAAGCTGCGCATGTCGCCCGAGCAGGTGCTCGAGCAGGCGAAGCTCGCGGTGCGCTTCGCGCGCAAGTTCACGAACGACGTGGAGTTCTCGCCCGAAGACGGCAGCCGCTCGGACATGGACTTCCTGTGCCGCGTGCTCGAAGCCGTGATCAACGAAGGCGCGACCACGATCAATATCGCCGATACGGTCGGCTACGGCATTCCCGAGCTGTACGGCAACCTCGTGAAGACGCTGCGCGAGCGCATTCCGAACTCGGACAAGGCCGTGTTCTCGGTGCACTGCCACAACGACCTCGGCATGGCCGTGGCGAACTCGCTGGCAGGCGTGCAGATCGGCGGCGCGCGCCAGGTGGAGTGCACGATCAACGGTCTCGGCGAGCGCGCCGGCAACACCTCGCTCGAAGAAATCGTGATGGCCGTGAAGACCCGCAAGGACTACTTCGGACTCGATCTCGGCATCGACACCACGCAGATCGTGCCGGCTTCGAAGCTCGTGTCGCAGATCACCGGTTTCGTCGTGCAGCCGAACAAGGCCGTGGTCGGCGCCAACGCCTTCGCGCACGCCTCGGGCATCCACCAGGACGGCGTGCTCAAGGCGCGCGACACCTACGAGATCATGCGCGCGGAAGATGTGGGCTGGAGCGCGAACAAGATCGTGCTCGGCAAGCTGTCGGGCCGCAACGCGTTCAAGCAGCGTCTCCAGGAACTTGGCATCCAGCTCGACAGCGAAGGCGAACTGAACAACGCGTTCGCGCGCTTCAAGGAACTGGCCGACCGCAAGGCCGAAATCTTCGACGAAGACATCATCGCGATCGTCACGGAAGAGTCGGCGCAGGCGCAGGATCAGGAGCACTTCAAGTTCATCTCGCTCGCGCAGCACTCGGAAACGGGTGAGCGTCCGCACGCGCGCGTCGTGTTCTCGGCCGACGGCAAGGAAGTGACCGGCGAAGCCGCGGGCAACGGCCCGGTGGACGCCACGCTCAACGCGATCGAAACCGAAGTGGGCAGCGGCTCGGAGCTCTTGCTGTACTCGGTGAACGCGATCACGACGGGCACCCAGGCGCAGGGCGAAGTGACGGTGCGTCTCTCGAAGGCCGGCCGCATCGTCAATGGCGTGGGCACGGATCCGGATATCGTCGCCGCGTCGGCGAAGGCGTATATCTCGGCGCTCAACAAGCTCTACTCGGGCGACAAGGTCAATCCGCAGCGCTCCGAAGCGGTGTAAGCGGTGGCGAGGCATCTTGCCTCGCATCGCACAGCCAATGAAAAGCCCCCGGCTTGCAAAAGCGCGGGGGTTTTGTTTTTTGCGGCGCCGGGGCCGCTGCGGCCAAGACAATCAGAACAGGCTGCGGCGATCCGGGTCGTGCAGCGGATCGGGCGTCTTCTGCGTGAGCCGCAGAATGCCCTGGTCGTCGAAGTAGAAGCTGTAGAGCATGTACCAAACGTTGTCTTCGAGGTAGCGGTAGGTCCACGCTTCCTTCTTCATCAGCGGGAAGTAGGAGGTTTCGACCGGGCGGCCGAAGTTCACGAGCACGTCGCTGCGCGTCCATTTGCCGATTTCGGCGCGATAGAACTCGTTGGGCTGCAGCACCTGGCGCACGTTCACGACGCGGCCGCTCGCGTCGATGTCGGCGGCGGTGGTGGTTTCGCCCATCGGCTGGGTCGGCCACATGAGGCGCTTGCCGCCGTCGGGCAGGTCGTAGGTTTCAGCCGGCGGCCCGAAGCGGCCGATCACGGACTGCGCGTCGTCGCCTGCATGGAATTGCTGCCACGGCTGCGCGCAGCCGGCGAGCGCGAGTGCGCCCACGCCCGCGACGAGCCCGAGGCGCAGGCGGCGCGAGGCGAGGCGCACGGGCGTTGCGAGCGAGGTTGAGAGGCGCGTGAACATGATGTCCCCCGATGGCAAGGTTTCAATGACCGCCGTGAATGTGGAACCCTTATTTTGACACGGCGCGAGGCGCTCGCGGGGCGGGCCTGTGCGGCTACGCCGAGGATCGCGGCCTTGCCGTCGGCCCGCCTCGCGGCCTATGATCCGCGCTTCGAATGACAATCGGGCTGGCATCAAACAATGAGAGAAAAGCGCATGACGGCACGCATGACGCGTGCGGCGGCGATCGTGGTCACCGTGACGGCGCTGGCGGCAGGCCTCGCGGCCTCAACCGGTGTACGGGCGGATGAGGCGCCGACCGGCAAGCCGATCCAGCTCGCGCTCATCGAAGGCATGTCCGGCCCGTTCGCGGACGCGGGCGCGGCCGTCGAGCGCAATCTGCGCTTCGGCGTGGAACGCGTCAATGCGCGCGGCGGCGTCGTGCTGCGTGACGGGGCGCATCCGCTCGAACTGGTGACGCTCGACAGCAAGGGCAGCCCCGAGGCGGCGCTCGTGCAGTTGCGCATGGCGCAGGACCGCCACATCGGCTATGTCATGCAGGGCAACAGCTCGGCGGTGGCGGCGGCGCTCGAGTCGGCAGTCGATCGCCAGGCCACGCGCGATCCGGAGAACCGCGAGCTCTTCCTCAACTATTCCGCCGACGACCCCGCGCTCACCAACGCGAATTGCAGCTTCTGGCACTTCCGCTTCGACGCGCACGCGGGCATGCGCATGGACGCGCTCGCGGACGTGATCGCCGCGGACAAGTCGGTGAAGAAGGTGTATCTGCTCAACCAGGACTACAGCTTCGGCCACGACGTGAGCACGCTCGCCCGCGCCGCGCTCGTGAAGGACCGTCCGGACATCGCCGTCGTCGGCGACGAGTTTCACCCCATTGGCCGCGTGAAGGACTTCGCGCCGTACATCGCCAAGATTCGCGCCGCGGGCGCCGACGCCGTCATCACGGGAAACTGGGGCAATGACCTCACGCTGCTCGTGAAGGCCGCGCGCGAGCAGGGCCTCGACGCGAAGTTCTACACCTTCTACGGCAACAGCCTCGGCGCGCCGGCGGCGCTGGGCGATGCGGGCGTGAAGCGCGTGATCGCCGTGGCAGACTGGCATCCGAACGCAGGCGGTGTGGCCTCCGACGCGTGGTACAAGGCGTTCCGCGCGCGCTATCCGGCAGCGAAGGACGACTACCCGGTGTTGCGCATGTCGATGATGGTGGAGATGCTCGCGCAGGCCATGACGAAGGCGGGTACGGCCGACCCCGCGGCGGTCGCCAGGACGCTGGAGGGCATGCGCTTCGACAATGGCTTTCACCCCATGTGGATGCGCGCCGACGACCACCAGGTGATCCAGCCCCTTTATGTCATGGAGATGGACAGGCAGGACACGCCCGGCGTGCGCAACGACAACGAGGGTTCCGGCTACGGCTTTCGCACGGTGCTGGCGCTGCCTGCGCAGCAGACCGTGCCCGCCACGGTCTGCCAGATGAAGCGGCCGTGACCGCGTCCCTTACAAGCGGTTTCGCGGCAAATCGGGGCTGTGCTACAATACGCCCCTTGTCGCGAACCTGCGGCAAGACAATCACGCAGTAAGAACCAAGCCACGGCACGGCCTTTCTTCCGTGACCGCTCGTTTGTTTTAAAGGAAAAGCAAAATGTCCGTAGCAGATATCAAGAAGTCCGACGTCGTCGCGCAATTCGCGCGCGGCACCAACGACACGGGTTCGCCCGAAGTTCAGGTTGCGCTCCTGACGTCGCGTATCAACGAACTGACCTCGCACTTCAAGTCGCACGCGAAGGATCACCACAGCCGCCGCGGTCTGCTGCGCATGGTGAGCCGCCGCCGCAAGCTGCTCGACTACCTGAAGGGCAAGGACGCTGACCGTTACCGCGCGCTGATCGAGAAGCTGGGTCTGCGTAAGTAATCGGAAGGTCTTCCGCAAAGATGCCTGTGTCAGTTCCACTGATGCAGGCATTTTGTTTTTGAACGGTGCGCTTCATGCTGCTTTTCAAGCTGTTTTGATGCGATAAACACCGGTCCGGGACACAAGGCAACACCAAGTAGCACCAGCAGTACAAGCAGCAGGGCCGGGCCTCGGGGCAGAGCTTTGTGTCATTCCAGCAGATCGTACGCGGCGATGCGTCACAGCCGCACTGCAACCGTTTTGCAACCTCGCGATCCGCTGGAATGGCATAACACTCCTCTTCCTGCGCGGTGCCGGAACCTGTCTTGCCGCATCGTCCGCGTGTGCGGGCGGCGCATAACAAATGAGTAAGGAGTGAGTGACCATGACCATGTTCAATAAAGTCGTGAAGGAATTCAAATGGGGCCAGCACAACGTGCGCCTCGAAACGGGTGAGATCGCCCGTCAGGCCAGCGGTGCTGTCATCGTCGACGTCGAAGACACCGTCGTGCTCGCGACCGTCGTCGGCGCGAAGACCGCCAAGCCGGGTCAGGACTTCTTCCCGCTCACCGTCGATTACATCGAAAAGACCTATTCGGCCGGCAAGATCCCGGGTGGCTTCTTCCGCCGCGAAGGCCGTCCGTCGGAAGGCGAGACGCTGATCTCGCGCCTGATCGACCGCCCGCTGCGTCCGCTTTTCCCGGAAGGCTTCTACAACGAAGTCCAGGTCGTGATCCACGTCCTGTCGATCAACCCGGAAGTCCCGGCTGACATCCCCGCGCTGATCGGCGCATCGGCTGCGCTGGCGATCTCGGGTCTGCCGTTCAACGGCCCGGTGGGCGCCGCACGCGTCGCCTACATCAACAACGAGTACGTGCTCAACCCGACGCGTGCCCAGATCAAGGAATCGCGCCTCGACCTCGTCGTGGCCGGTACCGAGCGCGCCGTGCTGATGGTGGAATCGGAAGCCGACCAGCTGCCGGAAGACGTGATGCTCGGCGCCGTCGTGTTCGGCCACGAGCAGATGCAAACGGCCATCGACGCGATCCACGAGCTGGTGCGCGACGGCGGCAAGCCCGAGTGGGACTGGACGCCGGCGCCGAAGGACGAAGCGCTCATCGCACGCGTCACGGCCATCGCCAACGACAACCTGCTCGCCGCCTATCAACTGCGCGACAAGCAGCAGCGTTCGACCAAGCTGAAGGAAGTCTACGCAGCGACGTCGGCCAAGCTCGAAGAAGAAGCGGCTGCGGCCGGCACGACGGCGGCCGACAAGGCCACGGTCGGCAACATCGTGTTCGACCTCGAAGCGAAGATCGTCCGTTCGCAGATCCTGAACGGCGAGCCGCGCATCGACGGCCGCGACACGCGCACGGTGCGCCCGATCGAGATCCGCACGGGCGTGCTGCCGCGCACCCACGGTTCGGCGCTCTTCACGCGCGGCGAAACGCAGGCGCTGGTCGTCGCGACGCTCGGCACCAAGGGCGACGAGCAGATCATCGACGCGCTCGAAGGCGAGTACCGCGACCGCTTCATGCTCCACTACAACATGCCCCCGTTCGCGACCGGCGAAACGGGCCGTGTCGGCTCGCCCAAGCGCCGTGAAATCGGCCACGGCCGTCTCGCCAAGCGCGCGCTCGTCGCGTGCCTGCCGAGCGCCGAAGAGTTCGGCTACTCGATCCGCGTGGTCTCGGAAATCACCGAGTCGAACGGCTCGTCGTCGATGGCATCGGTGTGCGGCGGCTGCCTCGCGCTGATGGACGCCGGCGTGCCGATGAAGGCGCACGTCGCCGGCATCGCGATGGGCCTGATCCTCGAAGGCAACAAGTTCGCCGTGCTGACCGACATCCTCGGCGACGAAGATCACCTCGGCGACATGGACTTCAAGGTTGCGGGTACGGAAGCTGGCGTGACCGCGCTGCAGATGGACATCAAGATCCAGGGCATCACCAAGGAAATCATGCAGGTCGCCCTCGCGCAAGCGAAGGAAGGCCGTATGCACATCCTCGGAAAGATGACCTCGGCGGTGTCGGGCGTGAACACCGAGCTGTCGGCGTACGCTCCGCGCATGATCACCATCAAGATCAACCCCGAAAAGATCCGCGACGTGATCGGCAAGGGCGGTTCGGTGATCCGCGCGCTGACGGAAGAAACCGGCACGACGATCGACATCTCCGACGACGGCGTCGTGACCATCGCTTCGACGTCGAGCGAAGGCATGGCCGAAGCGAAGAAGCGCATCGAGAACATCACGGCCGAAATCGAAGTGGGCCAGGTGTACGAAGGCGCGGTCCTCAAGCTGCTGGACTTCGGCGCGATCGTGAACCTGTTGCCGGGCAAGGATGGTCTGCTGCACATCTCCGAGATCGCCAACGAGCGCATCAAGGACATCAATGACTATCTGAAGGAAGGCCAGGTCGTGAAGGTCAAGGTCATCCAGACGGACGAGAAGGGCCGCGTGCGCCTGTCCGCCAAGGCGCTGCTCAACGAGCAGGCCAATGGCGGCGCACCGCAAGGCGAGCCGCAGCAGTAAAGCGGTAAGCTCCAACGGCCGGCAGCGTGCAAAACGCGCCGGCCGTTTTTTATGACAATGAGGGTGAATGGCAGTGCGCATGCGTCAATCCTGTCGCGTGCGCAGCGCCATCCAGGACGGGGCGCGAAGCGCTGAGGAGACGCGAGATGAAGGCAGTCGAGATTACGGAATTCGGTGCGCCGGACGTGCTCAAGCTGGCCGAACGGCCAACTCCCGAGCCGAAGGCCGGCGAAGTGCTGATCAAGGTGAGCGCCTCGGGCGTAAATCGCCCCGACGTGTTCCAGCGCAAGGGCTCGTATGCGCCGCCGCCGGGCATTTCCGATCTGCCGGGGCTCGAGGTGGCGGGCGAGATCGTTGGCGGCGCGATCGACGAGAAGAACAATCCGTTCGGGCTGAAGATCGGCGATCGTGTGTGTGCGCTGATCGCGGGCGGTGGTTACGCCGAATACGCGGTCGCGCCGCTCGGCCAGTGCCTGCCGGTGCCCCAGGGGCTCACGGATGTCGAGGCGGCCTCGCTGCCCGAAACGTTCTTCACGGTCTGGAGCAACGTTTTCCAGCGCGCCTACCTCGGCCAGGGCGAGGGCGGCGAGAACGAGACGCTGCTCGTGCAGGGCGGCTCGAGCGGTATCGGCGTGACGGCGATCCAGATCGCGCATGCCCTCGGCTTTCGCGTGTTCGCGACCGCAGGCTCGGACGACAAGTGCCGCGCCTGTGAAGCGCTCGGCGCCGACCGCGCCATCAACTACCGCAGCAGCGATTTCGTCGAGGTCGTAAAGGCGCTTACGAACGACCGCGGCGTGGACGTGATTCTCGACATGGTGGCCGGCGGCTATGTGGCGCGCGAGCTGTCCGCACTGGCGACCGGTGGCCGCATCGTGCTCATCGCGACGCTCGGCGGCTCCAAGGCCGAACTCAACATGGGCGAGATCCTGCGCCGCCGGCTCACGGTGACCGGTTCGACGCTGCGTGCGCGTTCCGTCGAGTTCAAGGCCCAGATCGCTCAGGAACTCAAGGCGAAGGTCTGGCCCCTCATCGAAGAGGGTCGCATCAAGCCCGTCGTGTTCCGCGTATTTCCCGCCGCGCAGGCCGCCGAGGCGCACGCTTTGATGGAAAGCAGCGAGCACATCGGCAAGATCATGCTCGACTGGAGCGGCGCGGCCTGACGGTGCATCGGTACGGGCGACTCGCGTGCGCATGCTTGATTTTTCGGGATTTTTTTTCGCATATTTTTTGTGCATCCCGGGCGGGGCGGTTTGACCCGCCTGGATTTCACGCAGTAAAATTATGTGTTTTGCGTCCGCTTTTAACAGCAACCGGAACAATGACGAAACAACGATCGAAGCTCGTAGTCGGTAACTGGAAGATGCATGGCCGTCTCGCGGCCAATGCGGCACTGCTAGAAGGCGTTGCGCGCGGTGCGCAGGCGCTGCCCGCGGATGTGCACGTTGGTGTGTGCGTGCCGTTCCCGTATCTCGCGCAGGCGCAGGCGCTGCTCGGCGGCAGCCGGGTTCAATGGGGCGCGCAGGACATCTCTGCGCACGAGCAGGGCGCCTATACGGGCGAAGTCGCGGCAGGCATGGTTGCCGACTTCGAAGCCAGGTTTGCGATCGTTGGTCACTCGGAGCGCCGCGCTTACCACGGCGAGAGCTCCGAATGCGTCGCTGTGAAGGCGCAGCGCGCGCTCGTGGCGGGTCTCACCCCTATCGTCTGCGTGGGTGAGACGCTCGAAGAACGCGAGTCGGGCGCGACCGAGCGCGTGGTCGGCGCACAGATCGATGCCGTGCTGGCCGCGCTGTCGGCCGAAGAGGCGGCGCGTATCGTCGTCGCTTACGAGCCGGTCTGGGCGATCGGCACGGGCAAGAGCGCGAGCTCGGAGCAGGCTCAGCAGGTGCACGCATTCCTGCGTGTGCGCCTCGCGGCCAAGGGCGCGCAAGTGGCGGACGTGCCGCTGCTCTACGGCGGCAGCGTGAAGCCGGAAAATGCGGCGGAGCTCTTCCGTCAGGCCGACATCGACGGCGGCCTGATCGGCGGCGCGTCGCTGAAAGAGGGTGATTTCCTCGCGATCTGCGTGGCCGCTGCGGCGGGCGCCAGCGTCGCGAGCTGAAGGCTTGCGCACGAAGCATTCGAACTAAAACGCGTCGTGCGGGCTGCTTATGCGTCTGCTCCGGGAGGGGCGGACGTTCAACCAGGACTCAGGTGAGTGTGATGCTGTATTTGAAAACGTTGATTATCGTCGTCCAGCTTCTGTCGGCGCTCGGGGTGATCGGCCTCGTCTTGCTGCAGCACGGCAAAGGCGCGGACATGGGCGCCGCATTCGGCAGCGGCGCGTCGGGCAGCCTGTTCGGCGCGAGCGGTTCCGCGAACTTCCTTTCGCGCACTACCGCAGTTCTCGCAACGGTGTTTTTCTGCTCCACCCTTGCGTTAACTTACCTGGGGTCGTATCATGCGAAGCCTTCGGCGGGCGTGCTTGGCGCTTCGGTTCCAGCCCCGGTCGTGGCCTCGGCGCCGGCTGCTTCGGCACCGGTTGCATCTGCTCCTGGCGCACCCGCTCCGGCGGCGGCTTCGCCGGCTGCAGCAGCCTCGCAACCTGGCAACGACGTGCCGAAATAAGATTGAAAAACTTGTTTTGTGCGTTGAACAAAGAACGGAAACAAGTTAGAATCTAAGTCTTGAAGCGATTCGCGGGTTGCAAGATTTTGTTGTCCCGGATTGCATGTAGTGCCGACGTGGTGAAATTGGTAGACACGCTATCTTGAGGGGGTAGTGGCGAAAGCTGTGCGAGTTCGAGTCTCGCCGTCGGCACCAATGTTATCTAAAAAATGCCAGCCGCTTGCTTCAGCTTCGGCTGGCATTTTTGCTTCTTACGTCGTGTTCGTCTTCTGTTCGCAGCGCGAAGTACGTGAAGTGATTCCCGCGGAGCGATGCAAGTTCCAGCGGAACCTCAGAACCAACCGATATAGAGGATAGCCTTGAACCTCGCTGCCTATTTCCCCGTCCTTCTGTTCCTCCTTGTGGGTCTCGGTCTGGGCATAGCGCTAGTGACAATCGGCAAGGTCCTCGGTCCCAACCGGCCAGACAGCGAAAAGAATTCGCCGTACGAGTGCGGCTTCGAAGCCTTCGAAGACGCCCGAATGAAGTTCGACGTACGCTACTACCTGGTCGCCATCCTTTTCATCATCTTCGACCTCGAAACGGCGTTCCTGTTTCCGTGGGGCGTGGCCCTGCGCGACATCGGCTGGCCGGGCTTCCTGTCGATGATGCTGTTTCTGCTCGAATTCCTGCTGGGCTTTGCCTACATCTGGAAGAAGGGTGGTCTCGACTGGGAATAATGGGTTAATCGCCGGATTGTATGGGCGGCACTGCGGGGAAACTGTGGGCTGTCCGTCTGGAGTGGAAAGCACATGAGTATCGAAGGGGTCTTGAAGGAAGGGTTTGTCACCACCACGGCTGACAAGCTGATCAACTGGACGCGCACTGGCTCGCTGTGGCCGATGACGTTCGGTCTGGCGTGTTGCGCGGTCGAGATGATGCACGCGGGCGCGGCCCGTTATGACCTTGACCGTTTCGGCGTGGTGTTCCGTCCGAGCCCGCGTCAGTCGGACGTCATGATCGTCGCCGGCACGCTCTGCAACAAGATGGCGCCGGCGCTGCGCAAGGTCTACGACCAGATGGCCGAGCCGCGCTGGGTCATCTCGATGGGGTCGTGCGCCAACGGCGGCGGCTACTACCACTATTCGTATTCGGTCGTGCGCGGTTGTGATCGCATCGTGCCGGTCGACGTCTACGTGCCGGGATGCCCGCCGACAGCGGAAGCCCTGGTCTACGGGGTGATCCAGTTGCAGGCGAAGATTCGCCGCACCAGCACCATCGCCCGTCAATAAAGGCCGCGAGCCTCCCCACAATATGGCAAGCAAACTCGAGACCCTGAAAGCGAACCTCGAAGCGGCCCTCGGCGCGCGCATCGTCAGCCTCACCGAGGCGCTCGGCGAGCTCACGCTGGTCGTCAAGGCGGGCGAGTCCCTCGCGGTGGCCAAGGAGCTGCGCGACAATCCCTCGCTGCGCTTCGAGCAACTGGTCGACCTGTGCGGCGTCGACTACCAGACCTTCGGTGACGGCGCCTGGGAAGGCCCGCGCTTCGCCGCGGTGTCGCATCTGCTCTCGCTCGCGAACAACTGGCGCGTGCGTCTGCGCGTGTTCGCGCCGGACGACGAAGTGCCGATCGTGCCCTCACTCGTCGAGATCTGGAATTCGGCCAACTGGTATGAGCGCGAGGCGTTCGACCTGTACGGCATCGTCTTCGAAGGCCACCCCGACCTGCGCCGCATCCTGACCGACTACGGTTTCATCGGCCACCCGTTCCGCAAGGACTTCCCGGTTTCGGGCTATGTCGAAATGCGTTACGACCCGGAGCAGAAGCGCGTGGTCTACCAGCCCGTGACGATCGAGCCGCGCGAGATCACGCCGCGTGTGATCCGCGAAGATCGCTACGGCGGTCTGAAGAAACACTAAGAGGGTCGCATGTCAGAGATCAAGAACTACACGCTCAACTTCGGCCCGCAGCACCCGGCAGCGCACGGTGTGCTGCGTCTCGTGCTCGAGCTCGACGGCGAAGTGATCCAGCGCGCCGATCCGCACATCGGCCTGCTGCATCGCGCGACCGAAAAGCTCGCCGAGAACAAGACGTTCATCCAGTCGGTGCCGTACATGGACCGTCTCGACTACGTGTCGATGATGGTCAACGAGCACGGCTATGTGCTCGCCATCGAAAAGCTGCTCGGCATTGAAGTGCCGATCCGCGCGAAGTACATCCGTGTGCTGTTCGACGAAGTCACGCGCGTGCTGAACCACCTCATGTGGATCGGCTCGCACGCGCTCGACGTCGGCGCGATGGCGGTGTTCCTCTACGCGTTCCGCGAGCGCGAAGACCTGATGGACGTCTACGAGGCGGTCTCGGGTGCGCGCATGCACGCGGCTTACTACCGTCCGGGCGGCGTGTACCGCGATCTGCCTGACGCAATGCCGCAATACAAAGCGTCGAAGATCCACAACGAAAAGGCGCTCGCCCGCATGAACGAGGCGCGCCAGGGCTCGGTGCTGGACTTCATCGACGACTTCTTTACGCGCTTCCCCGGTTGCGTCGACGAGTACGAAACGCTCCTCACCGACAACCGTATCTGGAAGCAGCGTCTGGTCGGCATCGGCGTGGTGAGCCCCGAGCGCGCCATGCAGCTCGGCCTCACGGGCGCGATGCTGCGCGGTTCGGGCATCGAGTGGGACCTGCGCAAGAAGCAGCCGTACGAAGTCTACGACCAGATGGACTTCGACATTCCGGTGGGCGTGAACGGCGACTGCTACGACCGCTATCTCGTGCGCGTCGAAGAAATGCGCCAGTCCACGCGCATTGCGAAACAGTGCATTGAGTGGCTGCGCAAGAATCCCGGCCCCGTGATGATCGACAATCACAAGGTTGCACCGCCTTCGCGCGTGAACATGAAGTCGAACATGGAAGAGCTGATTCACCACTTCAAGCTCTTCACGGAAGGCTTCCACGTGCCCGAAGGCGAGGCATACGCTGCCGTCGAACATCCGAAGGGTGAATTCGGCATCTACCTGGTGTCAGATGGCGCGAACAAGCCGTATCGTCTGAAGATCCGTGCGCCGGGTTATGCCCACCTGTCCGCGCTCGATGAAATGGCGCGCGGCCACATGATTGCCGACGCGGTCACGATCATCGGCACGCAGGACATCGTGTTCGGTGAAATCGACCGCTAGGGCGGCGCGCAGTAAGGTACGCCCGGTCCCGGGCGCACGCAGCATGGAACGCCACGTCTGTCGCAGCGAATGTATGAGAACGCGCGGCAGGTTTTCGTTCGGTAGGAATTGAAAGAGTCGTGTCTGAAAATGATCTCAGCTGAAGGCCTGAAAGAAATCGATCGCGCGTTGACGAAGTACCCCGCCGATCAGCGACAGTCCGCCGTGATGGCGGCTTTGGCCGTTGCTCAGGAAGAGCACGGCTGGCTGTCTCCCGAAATCATGCAGTACGTGGCCGACTACATCGGCATGCCGCCTGTCGCGGTGCAGGAAGTCGCCACGTTCTACACGATGTTCGAGACCAGGCCGGTCGGCAAGCACAAGATCACGCTCTGCACGAATCTGCCGTGCCAGCTCGGCCCGGATGGCGGCTCGGAGAGCGCCGCCGAATACCTGAAGCAGAAGCTCGGAATCGACTTCGGCGAAACCACGCCCGACGGCAAGTTCACCTTGAAAGAAGGTGAGTGCATGGGCGCGTGCGGCGATGCGCCGGTGATGCTCCTGAACAATCACCGCATGTGCAGCTTCATGAGCCGCGAGAAGATCGACCAGCTGCTCGAGGAGCTTTCGAAATGACTTCGTTGCACGACCGTCACATCAAACCGCTGATTCTCGCGGGCCTCAACGGCGAGAACTGGCATCTCGAAGACTACGTCGCGCGCGGCGGCTACAAGCAGCTGCGCCGTATTCTCGAAGAAAAGATTCCGCCCGAGCAGGTGATCGCCGACGTGAAGGCGAGCGGTCTGCGCGGCCGCGGCGGCGCGGGCTTCCCGACCGGCCTGAAGTGGAGCTTCATGCCGCGTCAGTTCCCGGGGCAGAAGTATCTCGTCTGCAACTCGGACGAGGGCGAGCCTGGCACGTTCAAGGACCGCGACATCCTGCGCTGGAATCCGCATAGCGTGATCGAAGGCATGGCCATCGGCGCGTACGCGATGGGCATCACCGTGGGCTACAACTACATCCACGGCGAGATTTTCGAGGTGTACCGCCGCTTCGAGGCTGCGCTGGAAGAAGCGCGCCAGGCGGGCTATCTCGGCGACAACATTCTCGGCACGGACTTCTCGTTCCAGTTGCACGCGCACCATGGCTATGGCGCGTACATCTGCGGCGAGGAAACCGCGCTGCTCGAGTCGCTCGAAGGCAAGAAGGGCCAGCCGCGCTTCAAGCCGCCGTTCCCGGCGAGCTTCGGCGTGTACGGCAAGCCGACCACGATCAACAACACCGAGACGTTCGCAGCCGTCCCGTTCCTGTTGAGCGTCGGTCCGCAGACGTACATGGAACTCGGCAAGCCGAACAACGGCGGCACGAAGATCTTCTCGATTTCGGGCGACGTGGAGCGTCCGGGCAACTACGAAATCCCGCTCGGCACTCCGTTCGCGAAGCTCATGGAGCTGGCCGGCGGCGTGCGCGGCGGCAAGAAGCTGAAGGCCGTGATTCCGGGCGGCTCGTCGGCGCCGGTCATTCCGGGCGACCTGATGATGCAGACCGACATGGACTATGACTCCATCGCCAAGCAGGGCTCGATGCTCGGCTCGGGCGCCGTCATCGTCATGGACGAAACACGCTGCATGGTGCGCTCGCTGCTGCGCCTCTCGTACTTCTATTACGAAGAGTCGTGCGGCCAGTGCACGCCGTGCCGCGAAGGCACGGGCTGGCTGTATCGCGTGGTGAACCGTATCGAGCACGGCGAAGGCCGCCAGGAAGACCTGGACCTGCTGAACTCGGTGGCGGGCAACATCATGGGCCGCACGATCTGCGCGCTCGGCGACGCGGCGGCCATGCCGGTGCGCGGCATGCTCAAGCATTACTGGGACGAATTCGAATATCACGTGCACAACAAGCGTTGTCTCGTCGGCGGTCATGCCGGCTCGCACGCGGCCTCGGAGACGGTGGCCGCCTGACAGGCGAAGAGACAGCATGTTGTGCGCGAACCGCGTAGCACGACGCAACGGCGCAGTGACGGGGAATGCCGCTGTGAAATTGAGCGGTAACAGGTTAGGGACGATTAACCATCATGGTTGAACTTGAAATAGACGGCAAGAAGGTGCAGGTGCCCGAGGGCAGCATGGTGATCCAGGCTGCTCAGCGCGTGGACACGTACATCCCGCACTTCTGCTATCACAAGAAGCTCTCCATCGCGGCCAACTGCCGGATGTGTCTCGTCGATGTCGAGAAGATGCCGAAGGCCGTGCCCGCGTGCGCGACGCCGGTGTCGCAAGGCATGGTCGTGCGCACCATGTCGGACAAGGCCGTGCAGGGTCAGCAAGCCGTGATGGAATTCCTGCTGATCAACCATCCGCTCGACTGCCCGATCTGCGATCAGGGCGGTGAATGCCAGCTTCAGGATCTGGCCGTCGGTTACGGCAAGTCCGCCTCGCGCTACAGCGAAGAAAAGCGCGTGGTGTTCCACAAGAACGTCGGTCCGCTCATCTCGATGGAAGAGATGTCGCGCTGCATCCACTGCACGCGCTGCGTGCGCTTCGGCGACGAAATCGCCGGCGTGATGGAACTCGGCATGCTCGGCCGCGGCGAGCACTCGGAAATCACCTCGTTCGTCGGCAAGACGGTCGACTCGGAACTCTCGGGCAACATGATCGACCTGTGCCCGGTCGGCGCGCTCACGAGCAAGCCGTTCCGCTTCTCGGCGCGGACGTGGGAACTGTCGCGCCGCAAGTCGGTGAGCCCGCACGACGCAACGGGTGCGAACCTCGTCGTGCAGGTGAAGAACAACCGCGTGATGCGCGTGCTGCCGTTCGAGAACGAAGCCATCAACGAGTGCTGGATCTCGGACAAGGACCGCTTCTCGTACGAAGGCCTGAACAGCGAAGACCGTCTCACGCGCCCGATGATCAAGCAGGGCGGCGAGTGGATCGAGACCGACTGGCAGACCGCGCTCGAATACGTCGTGAAGGGCATCAAGGGCATTTGCGACGAGCACGGCGAGAACCAGCTCGCGCTGCTCGCGAGCCCGCACAGCACGCTCGAAGAACTCTATCTCGCGAAGCAGTTCGCGGATGCGATCGGCACGCCGAACGTCGACTTCCGCCTGCGCCAGAGCGACTTCTCGGCGCCGCTCGAAGGCGCGCCGTGGCTCGGCACGAAGATCGCCGAACTCTCGTATGCCGATTCGGCGTTCGTGATCGGCTCGTTCCTGCGCCGCGACCACGCGCTGTTCGCCGCGCGTCTGCGCCAGGCAGCGAAGGGCGGTGCACAGGTCAGCTTCCTGCAGGCCACCGCTGACGGCTCGCTGATCCCGAACGCGCAGCGCATCGTCGCCGCGCCCTCGGCATGGCTCGACGAACTCGCTTCGATCGCGGCGGCTGTCGCCGAAGCGAAGGGCGTTGCGGTGCCGGAAGGCTTCGCAGGCGCACAGGCCACGCAAGCCGCGAAGCAGGTCGCCGCGTCGCTGGCGAACGGCGAGCGCCGCTACGTGCTGCTCGGCAACGCCGCGGTCCAGCATCCGGAGTTCTCGCGCCTGCACGCCGCGGCGCAGTTCATCGCCGAAACGACGGGCGCGACGCTTGGCTTCCTCACGGAAGCGGCCAACACGGTCGGCGCGCATATCGCCGGCGTGCTGCCGGGCCGCGACGGCCTGAACGCACGCGAAGCGTTCGAGCAGCCGCGCAAGGGCTATCTGCTCTTCAACGTCGAGCCGGAATTCGATACGGCCAACCCGGCCGCCGCGCGCGCCGCGCTCGCGCAGGCCGAAATGGTCGCCGTGTTCTCGCCGTACAAGACGGGCCTCGACTACGCAGACGTACTGCTGCCCATCGCGCCGTACACGGAAACGTCGGGCACCTTCATCAACGCAGAAGGTACGTCCCAGACCTTCAACGGCGTCGTGCGCCCGCTCGGCGACACGCGTCCGGCATGGAAGGTCCTGCGCGTGCTCGGCACGCTGCTGGGCGCCAAGGGTTTCGAATACGACACCGCCGAAGAAGTGCGCCGCAAGGCGATGGGCGACGGCAGCTTCGAAGGCCGTCTGTCGAACAAGGCCGGCGCCACGATTGCACGCGGCAGCCTCGCGAAGGCCGCGGAAGGCCGCTTCGAGCGCATCGCCGACGTGCCGATCTACCACGCCGATCAAATCGTGCGCCGCGGAGAGGCGCTGCAGCTCACCATGGCTGCCCGCGTGGCGAACGCGATCGGTCTGCCGGCGGCATACTTCGACCAGCTCGGCCTGAAGGAAGGCGACGCCGTGCGCGTGCGCCAGGGCGATCTGTCGGTGACGGCGCCTGCGACGCGCGATGCGAATCTTGCGCCGACGGTGGTGCGCGTGTCGGCGGCGACGCCGGCCGGTGCGCAACTCGGCAGCCTGTTCGGTGAACTGCTGGTGGAGAAGGCGTAAATGAGCTTGTTCGATACGATCAATGCAGGCGGCAGCCAGCTGCTCGGCGTGGCATGGCCCACCGTCTGGGCGCTGGTGCGCATTCTCGTCGTCGCAGTGGTGATCCTGCTGTGCGTGGCGTACCTGATCCTCTGGGAGCGCAAGCTGATCGGCTGGATGCACGTGCGTCTCGGCCCGAACCGCGTCGGTCCCGCAGGTCTGTTGCAGCCGATCGCCGACGTGCTGAAGCTGCTGCTCAAGGAAGTGATTCAGCCTGCGCAGGCAAGCCGCTGGATCTACATGGTCGCGCCGATCATGGTGGTGGTGCCGGCGTTCGCTGTCTGGGCGGTGATTCCGTTCCAGGCGGGCGCGGTGCTCGGCGACATCAACGCGGGCCTGCTCTACGCGATGGCGATCTCTTCGATCGGCGTGTACGGCGTGATTCTGGCGGGCTGGGCGTCGAACTCGAAGTACGCGTTCCTCGGCGCCATGCGTGCCGCGGCGCAGATGGTTTCGTACGAAATTTCGATGGGCTTCGCGCTCGTCGTCGTGCTGATGGTGTCGGGCAGCCTGAACCTCTCGGTGATCGTCGAAGGCCAGATGCGCGGCATGTTCGCGAACTGGGGCATCACGTTCCTCTCGTGGAACTGGCTGCCGCTGCTGCCGATGTTCGTCGTCTACTTCATCTCGGGCATTGCCGAAACGAACCGTCACCCGTTCGACGTGGTGGAAGGGGAGTCGGAAATCGTCGCGGGTCACATGATCGATTACTCGGGGATGGCGTTCGCGCTGTTCTTCCTCGCCGAATACATCAACATGATCGTGATCTCGGCGCTCGCCTCGGTGCTGTTCCTCGGCGGCTGGAGCGCCCCGTTCGCGTTCCTCGACTTCATCCCGGGCGTGTTCTGGCTGGTGCTGAAGGTCTTCTGCCTGTTGTCGGTCTTCATCTGGGCCCGCGCGACGTTCCCGCGCTATCGCTATGACCAGATCATGCGTCTCGGCTGGAAGGTGTTCATTCCGGTGTGCATCGTGTGGCTGATCGTGGTCGGCTTCTGGTACATGTCGCCGTTGAGCATCTGGAAATAAGGGGCGAACACAACCATGAACGCTATCCAAAACTTCTTCAAGACGTTTTTCCTGACCGAACTGCTCAAGGGGCTCGCGCTGACGGGGCGTTACGCCTTCAAGCGCAAGTTCACCGTGCAGTTCCCGGAAGAAAAGACGCCTATGTCCCCGCGTTTTCGAGGCTTGCACGCGCTGCGCCGCTATGAAAATGGCGAAGAGCGCTGCATCGCGTGCAAGCTGTGCGAGGCCGTGTGCCCCGCGCTCGCGATCACGATCGAATCGGAAGTGCGCGAGGACAACACGCGTCGCACGACGCGTTACGACATCGACCTGACCAAGTGCATCTTCTGCGGTTTCTGCGAAGAGAGCTGCCCGGTCGACTCGATCGTCGAAACGCACATTCTCGAGTACCACGGCGAGAAGCGCGGCGATCTGTATTTCACGAAGGATATGCTGCTGGCCGTTGGCGATCGCTATGAAGCGCAGATCGCGGCGAACAAGGCAGCGGATGCACCGTACCGTTGATCTTTCAGTTTGACGCTGCATCGGCCCGCGGTTCGGGCCGGCTGTGGGGAGCGCGTGTGCCGAACGCCCGCGCGATACCGCAGCCTGACCGCCGCGGCGCGACGCTACCTGGTCTGGCCGCCAGTCTGCGCCGCGCAATCCGCCTCACGAAGGCCTCAACGATGAACCAGTAATCATGGAATTCACGACCGTCCTGTTCTACATCTTCGCGCTGCTGCTCACGCTGTCAGGGCTGAAGGTGATCACTTCGCGCAATCCTGTCGCGTCTGCGCTCTTCCTCGTGCTCGCGTTCTTCAACGCGGCCGCGATCTGGATGCTGCTCGAGGCCGAATTCCTCGCGATCCTGCTGGTGCTCGTCTACGTGGGCGCGGTGATGGTGCTGTTCCTGTTCGTGGTGATGATGCTGGACATCAACATCGACGTGCTGAGCCGCGACTTCAAGCGCTTCATTCCGGTGGCGACCATCGTGGGCGCGATCATCGTGGTCGAAACCGCGCTGATCCTGTGGCACGGCTTCGGCGCGACGAGCACGCCGGTGCCCGATACCACGCCGGCCGCCGCCGCCGCGATCTCGAACGCGCACCTGATCGGCAAGATCATCTACACCGACTACATCTTCGCCTTCGAAGTCGCCGGCCTCGTGCTGCTGGTGGCGATCGTCGCGGCTATCGCGCTCACGGTGCGCGAGCCGAAGGACTCGAAGCGTCAGGACGTGTCGAAGCAGGTCAACGTGCGTCGCCAGGACCGCGTGCGCCTCGTGAAGATGCAGGCCGTCGTGGAAGTGCCGGAGCCGGCGGAACCGGCGCAAGCCGAAGCCGGGGCTGCGCCTGCGGCCGGTGCCGCGCCGGCCGCACCGGCAACGAAGAGCTAAGCGCGAAGGAGCGAACCATGCTGACACTGGCCCATTACCTCGTCCTCGGCGCGATCCTTTTTGCGATCTCGATCGTCGGAATCTTTTTGAATCGGCGCAACGTCATCATCATCCTGATGGCGATTGAGCTGATGCTGTTAGCGGTGAACACGAATTTCGTCGCGTTCTCGCATTACCTCGGTGACGTTCACGGACAGATTTTCGTGTTCTTCGTGCTTACAGTTGCGGCGGCGGAAGCTGCAATTGGTCTGGCTATTCTTGTGACCCTGTTCCGCAGCCTCGACACGATCAATGTCGAGGATCTCGATCAGCTCAAAGGCTAAGGCAGGCTGACTTTATGGCAACGACTCTCAACGAAACTCTTCTGCTGGCGATCCCGCTGGCTCCTCTCGCCGGTTCCCTGATTGCCGGTCTCTTTGGCAAAACGATCGGGCGCGCGGGCGCGCATACGGTGACCATTCTTGGCGTCGCGGTCGCGTTCGTGCTTTCGTGCATCACGCTCCTCGACGTGATGGGCGGCGCGAGCTTCAACGCGACGGTCTACGAATGGATGTCGGTTGGCACCCTGAAGTTCGAAGTCGGCTTCCTCATCGACTCGCTGACTGCGCTCATGATGGTCGTCGTGACCTTCGTGTCGCTGATGGTGCACATCTACACGATCGGCTACATGGCGGAAGAAGAGGGCTACCAGCGCTTCTTTTCGTACATCGCGCTCTTCACGTTCTCGATGCTGATGCTCGTGATGAGCAACAACTTCCTGCAGCTGTTCTTCGGCTGGGAAGCGGTGGGTCTCGTCTCGTACCTGCTGATCGGCTTCTACTTCAAGCGTGAAAGCGCCATCTACGCGAACATGAAGGCGTTCCTCGTGAACCGCGTGGGCGACTTCGGCTTCCTGCTCGGCATTGGCCTGTTGCTCGCGTTCGGCGGCTCGCTGAACTACAACGACATCTTCGCGAAGGGTCATGAAATCGCCGCGCTGACGTTCCCGGGCACCTCGTGGAACCTGCTCACCGTCGCGTGTATCTGCCTGTTCATCGGCGCAATGGGCAAGTCGGCCCAGTTCCCGCTGCATGTCTGGCTCCCGGACTCGATGGAAGGCCCGACGCCGATCTCCGCGCTGATTCACGCGGCAACCATGGTGACGGCCGGTATCTTCATGGTCGCGCGCATGTCGCCGCTGTTCGAACTGTCGGAAGCCGCGCTGTCGTTCATCGTCGTGATCGGCGCCATTACCGCGCTCTTCATGGGCTTCCTCGGGGTGGTCCAGAACGACATCAAGCGTGTGGTGGCTTACTCCACGCTCTCGCAGCTCGGCTACATGACGGTGGCGCTCGGCGTCTCGGCTTACCCGGTCGCGATCTTCCACCTGATGACGCACGCGTTCTTCAAGGCGCTGCTGTTCCTCGGCGCGGGCTCGGTCATCATCGGCATGCATCACGATCAGGACATGCGCAACATGGGCGGCCTGCGCAAGTACATGCCCATCACGTGGATCACCTCGCTCGTCGGTTCGCTCGCGCTGATCGGCACGCCGTTCTTCTCGGGCTTCTACTCGAAGGATTCGATCATCGACGCCGTGAAGCTCTCGCACCTGCCGGGTTCGGGCTTCGCGTACTTCGCAGTGGTCGCGAGCGTGTTCGTCACGGCGCTGTACTCGTTCCGTATGTACTTCCTCGTGTTCCACGGTGAAGAACGCTTCCGCGGTCCGAAGCATCCGGAATCGCCGATGGCGATCGAAGCCGCGAATGCCGCCCACAGCGGTCACGGCGATCATGGCCACGGTCACGACGAACACCACGTGCACGTGCCGCACGAGTCGCCGTGGGTCATCTGGGTGCCGCTCGTTCTGCTCGCGATCCCCTCGGTGATCGCCGGCGCGTTCGCGATCCAGCCGCTGCTCTTCGGTGACTTCTTCTCGCATGGCGTGGCGTTCCAGAACGTCATCTTCGTCGGCGAGAACCACGAAGCGCTCGCGGAGATGGGCAAGGAATTCCAGGGCTGGGCCGCGATGGGCGCGCATGCGTTCTCGGGGCTGCCGGTGTGGCTCGCACTCGCGGGTGTGGTGGTGGCGTGGTTCTTCTACATGAAGCGCCCGGAACTGCCGGCCGTCGTGTCGCGCACTTTCTCGCCGGTCTACAAGCTGCTGGCAAACGCGTATTACCTCGACAAGATCAACGAAATCGTCTTCGCTCGCGGAGCAGTCGCGATCGGTCGCGGTCTGTGGAAGGAGGGCGATGTCGTCGTGATCGACGGCGTCGTAAACGGGAGCGCCAAGTTTATCGGCTGGTTTGCAACTGTCATTCGTTTCCTGCAATCCGGCTATATCTACCACTACGCATTTGCCATGATCATCGGCATGCTTGGCCTCCTTACCCTGTTTGTAACGCTTGGCGGCAAATAAGGCAAAATAAGGCGAGGAAACGCATGCACGCAACTCCGATTCTCAGTATTGCGATATGGATGCCGATCGTATTCGGCATCATCGTTCTTGTAGTGGGTTCCCGTCGGAACCCGAGTGCGGACCGCTGGCTCGCACTCATCGGTTCGGTGCTTAGTTTCCTCGTCACCCTTCCGCTCGTTGCGGGCTTCGACACGAGCACGGCTTCCCTGCAGTTCGAGGAGAAGTCGGTCTGGATCGAGCGGTTCAATATTGCGTATCACCTGGGCGTCGATGGCATCGCGCTGTGGTTCGTCGTGCTGACGGCGCTCATCACCGTGATCGTCGTGATCGCGGGCTGGCAGGTCATCACGAAGAACGTCGCGCAGTATTACGCGTCGTTCCTCATCCTGTCGGGCATCATGATCGGCGTTTTCTGCGCTGCCGACGGTCTGCTGTTCTACGTGTTCTTCGAAGCCACGCTCATTCCGATGTACATCATCATCGGCGTGTGGGGCGGCCCGAACCGCGTGTACGCAGCGTTCAAGTTCTTTCTCTACACGCTGGCCGGCTCGCTGCTCATGCTGGTCGCGTTGCTGTACCTGTACCGCATTACCGGGACCTTCGACCTCGCCACCTGGCAGGCCGCGAAGATCGCCATGACGCCGCAGATCCTGCTGTTCATCGCGTTCTTCTTCGCGTTCGCCGTCAAGGTGCCGATGTGGCCGGTTCACACGTGGTTGCCGGACGCGCACGTCGAAGCGCCCACGGGCGGCTCGGTCGTGCTGGCCGCGATCATGCTCAAGCTCGGCGCGTACGGTTTCCTGCGTTTCTCGCTGCCGGTCACGCCCGACGCGAGCCACTACCTGGCGCCGGTCATCATCACGCTGTCGCTGATCGCCGTGATCTACATCGGCCTCGTGGCGATGGTGCAGGCGGACATGAAGAAGCTGGTCGCGTACTCGTCGATTGCCCACATGGGCTTCGTCACGCTCGGCTTCTTTATGTTCGGCGAATCGAGCCAGCTCGCGATGGAAGGCGGGATCATCCAGATGATCTCGCACGGTTTCGTCTCGGGCGCCATGTTCCTGTGCATCGGCGTGCTGTATGACCGCATGCACACACGCGATATCGCGGATTACGGCGGTGTGGTCAACACCATGCCGAAGTTCGCGGCGCTGGCCATGCTGTTCGCGATGGCCAACTGCGGCCTGCCGGGCACCTCGGGATTCGTCGGCGAATTCATGGTGATTCTGGCGGCAGTGAAGTTCAACTTCTGGATCGCATTCGGGGCGGCGTTCACGCTGATCCTGGGCGCGGCCTATACGTTGTGGATGTACAAGCGGGTGTACTTCGGCGCCGTTGCGAACGACCATGTTCGCGAGCTGAAGGACATCAACGGTCGCGAATACTTCATCCTTGGGGTGCTCGCACTGTTTACGCTTTTCATGGGCGTCTACCCGAAGCCCTTTACCGATGTGATGCACGTTTCCGTGGAAAACCTCCTCTCCCACGTCGCAGTGTCGAAACTGCCGCTGTCACAGTAATACCCGAGCGGAGGAACAAAAGATCATGCCAAACGCCCCTATGTACGCTCTGCTGCCCGACGGCCTGGTGATGACCGGCCTCGTCGTCGCGTGGCTCAACGACACGTTCACCGGTCCTGAAGGCCGGCGCACGACCTACTTCATCGCGCTGCTGACCACGGTCATAGCCGGTATCTGGTTCGCGGTGGACGCGTTCGATCCGCACGTGTACTACTACTTCACGCGCATGTACGTGGTCGATCCGTTCGCGAGCGCCATGAAGGCGGTGGTCACGCTCGGCTACGCCGTGTCGATCGTGTACTCGCGCAAGTACCTCGAAGACCGCGACATGTTCCGGGGCGAGTTCTTCCTGCTTGGCCTGTTCTCGCTGCTCGGCCAGATCACGATGATCTCCGGCAACAACTTCCTCACGCTGTACCTCGGCCTCGAGCTGATGTCGCTCTCGCTCTACGCGGTCATCGCCCTGCGTCGTAACGCGGCGCAGTCGAACGAAGCGGCCATGAAGTACTACGTGCTGGGCGCGCTCGCTTCGGGCTTCCTGCTCTACGGCATCTCGATGCTGTACGGCGCGACCGGCTCGCTCGAGCTGAACGAAGTGTTCAAGGCCGTGGCTTCGGGCCACATCAACGATATCGTCCTGCTGTTCGGCGTGGTGTTCATCGTCGCCGGCGTGGCGTTCAAGATGGGCGCGGTGCCGTTCCACATGTGGGTGCCCGACGTCTATCAAGGCGCGCCTACGGCCATGACGCTGCTTACCGGCGGCGGCCCGAAGGTCGCGGCATTCGCCTGGGCCGTGCGCTTCCTCGTGATGGGCCTGCTGCCGCTGGCTGTGGACTGGCAGGAGATGCTGATCATCCTCGCCGCACTCTCGATGATCGTCGGCAACATCACGGGTATCGTCCAGCGCAACATCAAGCGCATGCTCGCGTACTCGGCCATTTCGAACATGGGCTTCGTGCTGCTCGGCCTGCTCGCCGGCATCGTCGACAACAAGGCGACGGGCGCGGCCAGCGCGTACAGCTCGGCCATGTTCTACAGCATCGTCTATCTGATCACGACGCTGGGCGCGTTCGGCATCGTCATGCTGCTGTCCCGCCGCGATTTCGAAGCGGAAACGATCGACGACTTCAAGGGCCTGAACCAGCGCAACCCGGTGTTCGCGTTCGTCATGATGCTCATGATGTTCTCGCTCGCGGGCATTCCGCCGACCGTCGGCTTCTACGCGAAGCTCGCCGTGCTCGAAGCGACCATGAACGCGGGCCTCACGTGGCTTGCGGTGCTCGCCGTGATCACGTCGCTGTTCGGCGCGTTCTACTACCTGCGCATCGTCAAGCTGATGTACTTCGACGCACCGCAGGACGATGCACCGATCGAGAGCCACGCATGCAACCGCGCGCTGCTCACGCTCAACGGCGTGGCGGTGCTCGTGCTTGGCATCATTCCTGGCCCGCTGATGTCGATCTGCCTGCAGGCTGTTACGCATACGCTGCCGCTCTAATGTCGGCAGCGGGCTGGTTCATCGTGCTGTTGGCGCTCGCAGGCGCCAACCTGCCGTTCCTCAACCAGCGATTGTTCGGCGTCGTGCCGCTTCGCGCACCGAAGAAGAGTGCGTGGATTCGCATCGCTGAAATGATCGTGCTGTATTTTGTGGTCGGTACGTTTGGCTTCCTGCTGGAGGCGCGCGCCGGCAATCGTTTTGACCAGGGCTGGCAGTTCTACGCGATCACCTTCAGTCTTTTTGTCGTGTTCGCGTTCCCCGGCTTCACCTGGCAATATCTCGTCAAACGCCGCCCGGCGTGAGGCGCGTCGCCGGCCCGCGGCCGGCACGCGTCGTGCGACCCGCAGTCTGGCCTGCAGTCTGGCCGATTTCACTTCAAGCGGCGCGCCCGCGGCTTCCCGATTTTTCTGAGCACCCACGAGGCTGACTATGGCTGAACATTATCAACACGACCCGGCGCTCGCCGAGACGTGCGTGGAAAGCACGACGCTCTACGCCGGCAATTTCCTCACCCTGAAGCGCGACACCGTTGCGCTGCCGGACGGCAAGCACGCCACGCGCGAGTTCGTTCAGCATCCTGGCGCGGTGATGGTCATCCCGCTGTTCGACGACGGCCGCGTGCTGATGGAGCGCCAGTACCGCTATCCGCTCTCGCGCGTGATGACTGAATTCCCGGCTGGCAAGCTCGATCCGCAGGAGGGCGCGCTCGCCTGCGCGATCCGCGAACTGAAGGAAGAGACGGGCTATACGGCACGCGAGTATGTCTATCTGGCGCAGATCCATCCCGTGATCTCGTACTCGACCGAGTTCATCGACATTTACCTCGCACGCGGGCTGACCGCAGGCGCGGCGCAACTCGACGATGGCGAGTTTCTCGAAACCTTCACGGCGACGGTTCCCGAACTGCTCGAATGGGTGCGCACGGGCAAGATCACCGACGTGAAGACAATCGTCGGCACGTTCTGGCTCGAAAAGGCGCTGTCGGGCGCGTGGCCGCTCGCGAAGGCAGAGCAGGGCTGACACGCGCTACGCGGCGCGGCGAATTCCCGATCGACGGCGGCCCTTGTGGCCGCCGTTGTTGCTTTTACGCGCACCCGCAGCAGCATACGCCTCGAAGCACCTTCAGCGCGCCCGCCCGAGCGGCGCTACAATCGAACCCCCGGGAAAGTCCCGGTGGCCGGCCGCAGGAATTTTTGCGAACGGTCGTTCACAAATTTACGATTTGCGCTAAACTCATCGCAAGCCTCGATTCCCCATGAAGGTCCTCGATTTACAGTGTCCAGACGGCCATCGGTTTGAAGGCTGGTTCGCATCGGTTGACGACTTCGAGTCGCAACTGTCCCGCAAGCTGGTCGAATGTCCGATGTGCGGCGCCACCCATGTGACCCGCTTGCCGTCCGCGCCCCGGCTGAACCTGTCCGGCGCGAGCGAAACGCCGAAAGCGTCGCTGCACGAGCAGGCGGCGCAATGGCAGGCGCATGCGATGCGTGTGATCCGCGAGGTCCTCGAGAAGACGGAGAACGTAGGCGACCGTTTCGCCGAGGAGGCGCGGCGCATTCACTACAACGAAGCGCCGTCGCGCAACATCCGTGGAGTCGCCTCCGCGGACGATGCGCAAGCTCTCGTCGAAGAAGGCATCGATGTGATGCCGCTGCCGGTTCCGGCCGCGTTGAAGGGTCCGCTGCAATAACGCCATGCGGGTCTTCGCCGCGGCGCGGGCAACGCCCCGCACCGGCCGCGGCCAGGAGACATTGCGCATGGATCTGGACTATACCCCCGCTGACGACGCATTTCGCGCCGAAATCCGCGCCTGGCTCGAGGCCAATCTGCCTCAAGCAATGCGCGACAAGGTTCTCAACCACAAACGTCTCTCGCGCGACGACATTGCCAACTGGCACAAGCTGCTGGGCAAGAAGGGCTGGTCCGCGCCCGCGTGGCCCGCGGAATGGGGCGGCCCGGGCTGGACCGAAACGCAGCGCCACATCTGGGACGCCGAGTGCGGCCGCATCGGCGCGCCGCCGGTACTGCCGTTCGGCGTGTCGATGGTCGCGCCCGTGCTCATGAAGTACGGCAACGAGGCCCAAAAGCGCCGCTATCTCCCGCGCATCCTTTCCGGTGAAGACTGGTGGTGCCAGGGCTACTCCGAACCGGGCTCGGGCTCCGATCTCGCGTCGTTGCGCACGCGGGCCGTGCGTGAAGGCGATCACTACGTCGTGAACGGCCAGAAGACCTGGACCACGCTCGGCCAGTACGCCGACATGATGTTCTGCCTCGTGCGCACCGATCCTGCGGCCAAGAAGCAGGAGGGCATCTCGTTCCTCCTCATCGACATGAAAACGCCCGGCATCACCGTGCGTCCGATCATCACGCTCGATGAAGACCATGAGGTCAACGAAGTCTTTTTCGAAGACGTGAAGGTGCCGGTCGACAATCTCGTCGGCGACGAGAACCGCGGCTGGACCTACGCGAAGTATCTGCTCGGCCACGAGCGCACCGGCATCGCGCGCGTGGGCGCGTCGAACCGCGAACTCGCGTTCCTCAAGGGCGTCGCGCTCAAGCAGAAGAAGCATGGCAAGCCGCTGCTCGAAGATCCTGTGTTCGCGGCACGCGTGGCCGCCGTCGAAATCGAGCTGATGGCGCTCGAAGTCACGGCCGAGCGTGTGATCGCGAGCGCGTCCAACGGGCGCGGCCCTGGCCCCGAGGCGTCGATGCTCAAGATCAAGGGCACGGAGATCCAGCAGGCGCTGACCGAGCTGATGGTCGACGCGATCGGCCCGCTCGCGGCGCCGTTCGATCCGGCCTTCCTCGAGGGTGAACACGAACACGCGGCCGGCGGCGACGACGACGCGGCCCCGCTCGCGGCGTACTACTTCAACTATCGCAAGACGTCGATCTACGGCGGGTCGAACGAAATTCAGAAGAACATCATCTCGCAGATGATTCTGGGAATTTGAGGAGCGGCGCAATGAACTTCAATTTCACCGAAGAACAACAGCAACTCGCCGACGCGCTGCGTCGTTATCTCGACAAGAACTACGGCTTCGAGGCGCGCCAGGCGATCGTGAAGACACCCGCCGGCGTTTCAGACCAGCACTGGAACGCCTTCGTCGAACTCGGACTGACCGCGCTGCCGGTGCCGGCTGGGCAGGGCGGCTTCGACGGCACGCCATTCGACATGCTCGTCGTCATGCAGGAGCTGGGCCGCGCGCTCGTGGTCGAGCCGTACTGGGCAACTGTGGTGGGCGTCGAGGCGCTCAAGCTCGCGGGCGGTGCGGCCAATGCGCCAAACGCGGCACTGCTCGAACGCGTCGCCTCGGGCGAGATCAAGCTCGCTGCGGCGTTCCACGAGCCGCAGTCGCGCTACGACCTGTTCTCGCTGGAAACGCAGGCGAAGGAAACGGGCGACGGCTTTGCGCTCACCGGCACGAAATCGGTCGTGCAGCACGGCGCCCAGGCCGACTACTGGATCGTGCCGGCGCGCTTCGCGGGCGAGCTAGCGCTCTTCGTCGTCGCGTACGATGCGAACGGTGTCGAGGTGGGCGATTACCGCACGATCGACGGCCAACGCGCTGCGACGCTGACCTTCAAGGAAACGCACGCGCGCCGTCTTGGCGACGCGCACACCGGCGCGGCGACGTGGGAGAAGATCGCCGACTACGCGACGTTCCTGCTGTGCGCCGAAGCCGTGGGTGCCATGGATGCGCTCAACCACGCCACGGTCGAATACACGAAGACGCGTCAGCAGTTCGGCGTGCCGATCGCGCGTTTCCAGGCGCTGCAGCACCGCATGGCGGAGATGCTGATCCACGCCGAGCAGGCACGCTCGCTGACTTACCTCGCCGCCGCGCGTTACAGTAGCGCGTCGGCCGAAGAGCGGCGCCGCGCGATCTCGGCAGCGAAGGTGCGCGTGGGGCAGGCGGCGCGTTTCATCGGCCAGCAGGCCGTGCAGCTGCACGGCGGCATGGGCGTCACCAACGAAGTGGCGGCCGCGCATCTGTTCAAGCGTCTCGCGATCATCGAAACGACGCTCGGTGATGTCGATCATCACCTCGAACGCTTCGCTTCGCTGCCCGGTTTCGCGCAGGCAGCGTAACGCGTGGCGGCAGCAGGCAACATAAGCGGAGAATAGGGATGGGCCTGAGTTACGAAGATCTCGAAGTGGGCAAGCGCTATGTGGTCGGTTCCCACACTTTTGGGCGTGACGAGGTGGTGCAATTCGCGGAGCAGTTCGATCCGCAGCCGTTCCACATGAGCGAGGCGGGCGGCGAGGCGTCGATGTTCGGCGGCCTCGTTGCGAGCGGCTGGCATACCTGCTCGGTCATGATGGGCATGCTCGTGCGCAACTTTCTCAAGGACTCGACCTCGATGGGCTCGCCCGGCGTCGACGAGATCCGCTGGCTCAAGCCCACGCGCGTGGGCGACACGTTGACGATGACGAACGCGATCCTGAGCAAGCGCGTTTCGGCGACCAAGCCCGATCGCGGCATCGTCGAAACGCAGTGGGAAGGACACAACCAGCACGGCGAACTGATCGTGACGGTGCGTTCGAAGGCGCTGTTCGGCCTTCGTCATCCAGGGAGCTCGATGTGAGCGAAAGCGACGTCATGCAGATTGCCGACGCGGCGGCGCTGCGCGCGCTGATCGGCGCTGGGCCGCTCGTGAGCGGCTGGCGCGAGGTAAGCGAGGCGGACGTGCACGGTTTTGCCGACGCCACGGGCGACCATCAATGGATCCACATCGACGCCGAACGCGCGCGCCGCGAGTCGCCGTTTGGCGGCCCGATTGCGCACGGCTTTCTCACGCTCTCGCTGATTCCCGTGCTGCTCGGAGGCACGCTGCACATGCGCCAGCGCATGGGCGTGAACTACGGGCTCAACCGCGTGCGCTTCACGCAGCCGGTGCCCGTGGGCGCGAAAGTGCGTGCACGTATCGCGGTGAATGAAGTGAGCGACGTGGAGGGCGGCGGCGTGCAGGTCGTGTGGGATGTGAGCATCGAGCGCGAAGGCAGCGAGCGGCCCGCGTGTGTGGCCGAGTTCATCACGCGGCACTACTTCTAGGCTGGTTGCGTAGTCAACCAAAAGGGGGCGCTCCGCTGCAAGGCGGGCGCCCCTCTGGTTTTGCGCGGATTTCCGCGTAAAGAGTTAGTGTCTGGCGTACTGCGTCGTGCCGAACAGCATCTCCTTCGCCTTCTCATCCATGAGCGGCTTGCGCGCATTGGCGAGCACTTCCACGCCGCGCTTGACCGCCGGCCGCGCCGCGATCGTTTCGTGCCAGCGCTTCACGTTGGGCAGTGAATCGAGATCGATACCCTGGTTTTGCCAGGAGCGCGTCCACGGGAATGCGGCGATATCCGCGATGGTGTATTCGTCGCCGGCCAGATACTCGGTCTTTTCCAGCTGCGTTTCCATCACGTTGTAGAGCCGCTTCGCTTCGTTCGTGTAGCGATTGACCGCATACTCGATCTTCTCGGGCGCGTAGATGCGGAAGTGGTGTGCCTGGCCGAGCATGGGGCCGAGGCCGCCCATCTGGAACATCACCCATTGCAGCACGTCGTAGCGCGCCGCGAGGTCTTCAGGCATGAAGCGGCCGGTTTTCGCGGCGAGATAGATCAGGATCGCACCCGACTCGAACAGCGAGAACGGCTGGCCGTCGGCGCGGCGCGGGCCTTCGGAGTCGGTAATGGCGGGAATCTTGTTGTTCGGGCTGATGGCGAGGAATTCGGGCTTGAACTGGTCGCCCGCGCCGATATCGACCGGATGCACCCGGTATTCGAGGCCGGTTTCCTCGAGCATGATATGGACTTTGTGACCGTTCGGCGTGGCCCAGCTGTAAACGTCGATCATCGTGGCTCCTTGGCACCATGAAAGAAGGCGCCGCGAAAGTCCGGATAGTCTTCCGCGACGCCCGATCTGGCGCAAATTAGCATAGATCGGCGTCGCTCGCAGAGGGCGCATGAGCGCCCCTGCTGCGCTTGTGGACTTACGTGGACACGCGCCGACTTACGAGCGCGTGACCGGCATTTCCACGCGCGACGCCGCGCCCGCGTCCATATGGCGAGCGAGTTCGAGCTTGGCGATGGCGTTGCGGTGCACCTCGTCGGGGCCATCGGCGAAGCGCAGCGTGCGCGCCGAGGCGTACGAGTACGCCAGCGGGAAGTCGCCGCTCACGCCGGCGGCACCGTGCACCTGCATGGCCCAGTCGATCACCTGGCAGGCCATGTTCGGCGCCACCACCTTGATCATGGCGATCTCGCCACGCGCGCCCTTGTTGCCGACGGTGTCCATCATATACGCGGTCTTGAGCGTGAGCAGGCGGGCCTGTTCGATCATGCAGCGCGCTTCGGCAATGCGCTCCTGCGTGACGGTCTGCTGGGCGACCGCCTTGCCGAACGCCACGCGCGAGAGGGCGCGTTTCGCCATGAATTCGAGCGCACGTTCCGCGAGGCCGATGAGACGCATGCAGTGATGGATGCGGCCCGGCCCGAGCCTCCCTTGCGCGATCTCGAACCCGCGGCCTTCGCCGAGCAAAATGTTCGACGCGGGCACGCGCACGTTTTCGAGCGTGATCTCCATATGACCATGCGGCGCGTCGTCGTAGCCGAACACGGTAAGCGGGCGGCGCACGGTGATGCCGGCTGTGTCAGAGGGCACGAGGATCATCGACTGTTGAGCATGGCGTGGCGCATCGGGGTCGGTCTTGCCCATCAGGATGTAGATTGCGCAGCGGGGGTCGCCCGCACCCGACGACCACCACTTCGTGCCGTTGATCACGTAGTCGTCGCCGTCGCGCTCGATGCGCGTCTGGATGTTGGTCGCGTCCGACGAGGCCACGTCGGGCTCGGTCATCAGGAAGGCCGAACGGATCTGGCCTGCCAGCAGCGGCGCGAGCCATTGCTGCTTGTGCGCCTCGCTGCCGTAGCGCTCGATGGTTTCCATGTTGCCGGTGTCGGGCGCGCTGCAGTTGAACACCTCAGGCGCCCAGTGCACGCGGCCCATGATTTCGCACAGCGGCGCGTATTCGAGGTTCGTGAGACCCGCGCCGCGTTCGGAGGCGGGCAGGAACAGGTTCCACAGGCCCGCTTCGCGCGCCTTCTCTTTCAACTGTTCGACGATTTGCGTCGGCACCCACGGGTTGCCGCTCGCGCGATTGCGCTCGACTTCCTCGTGGAAGACGGCTTCGTTCGGATAGATGTGTTCGTCGAAAAACGCGAGCAGTTTCTCGCGCAGCGCCTGCACTTTCGGGGAGTAATCGAAATTCATCGGTGACCTCGCAATGCGATGCAGTGACAGTGAAAAGTGAGTCGTTCTCGAACGGGCTTTCAGCGCACCTTCTGCGCGTAGCGCCAGGCGAGCTCCGCCATGGGCCTCGCGCGGCGGCCTGCGTCGATGGCCTGCGCGCTCGCGGCCGTGCCGTCCACCACGCGTTTCATGATGCCCTGCAGGATCGCCGCGATCCGGAACATGTTGTACGCAAGATAGAAGTTCCAGTCGCCGCGAATCTCGAGGCCGGTGCGCTCGCAATAGCGCGCGACGTACTGCGCCTCGTCGGGAATGCCGAGCGCCTGCCAGTCGAGCCCGGCAATGCCGCGGAACTGCGCGGGATCGACGTGCCAGGCCATGCAGTGATACGAGAAGTCGGCAAGCGGGTCGCCGAGCGTGGAGAGCTCCCAGTCGAGCACGGCCAGCGCGCGCGGCTCGCTCGGGTGAAAGATCAGGTTGTCGAGGCGATAGTCGCCATGCACGACCGACACGCGTGAGCCCGCATCGTCAGGCATGTGCTGCGGCAGCCATTCGATCAGGTGATGCATGGCGTCGATGCGCTCCGTTTCCGAGGCCTGATACTGGCGGCTCCAGCGATCGATCTGGCGTGCGAAATAATTGCCTGGCTTGCCGTAGTCGGCGAGACCCACGGCGTCGGGCTTCACGTTGTGGAGCGCGGCGATCACACGGTTCATCTCGTCGTAGATCGCGCCGCGTTGCTCGCGCGTCATGCCGGGCAGCGACTGGTCCCAGAGCACGCGGCCCTCGACGAACTCCATCACGTAGAACGCGCGGCCGATCACCGCTTCGTCGTCGCAGAGCGCGAGCATCTTTGCGACCGGGACGTCGGTTGCGGCGAGCGCATCCATCACGCGGTATTCGCGTTCGATCGCATGCGCAGACGGCAGCAGCTTCGCCTTGGGTCCCGGCTTCGCGCGCATCACGTAGGTGCGGCCGGCCGTGATGAGCTTGAACGTCGGGTTCGACTGGCCGCCGGCGAACTGCTCGATCGTGAGAGGGCCTCGGAAGCCTTCCACGTGAGCGGTGAGCCAGGCGCTCAGCGCCTCCACGTCAAAGCGCTGACGCTCGGCAACCGGGCGCGTGCCTTCGAACGCCGAGTAGTCGGGGCGCGTTTGCGCGTTGTTGTGCGTGTCTCCATCCGGGGTGGCTTGCGCCATATGCGTCTCCCTTCTCCTGATTCTCCTGTGGGTGGCCGCGCGTCAGCCGCGCGGTCTATAGCGCAGGTACTGCGCGTACAGCATCTCCATCGTCGTGTTGCGGGTGTCGCGGTGCAGCGGGGAGGGCGGCGCGTAGTTGAGCATGCGCACGACCCAGTCCCGCGGTTCGGCGCCGACATCGAGTGCGTTGATACAGCCCGTGGCCTGCGCGAGATGGCCGAAGAATGCGCGTCCGCCCGCCGTGATCGCATGCGAGAGAATCGCGCGATTCACGCCGCCGTGCAGGACGAGCAGCGCCGAGTCCCACGAGAGGTCGGCGCGCAGCGCATCGAGCGGCGGCAGCACGCGGTCGAGCAACTCGCCGATGGTCTCGCCGCCGAGAAAGCGCGTGTCTTCCGGCACGATGCCGTCGAACACGCGCAGGAAGGCATTTTCGACTTCGGCGGGGGGAATCTCGGCGAGACGCCCGCCGCGAATCTCTTCCCACGCGCTCTGCACCTCGAGTTCGATCGACTGACCGGTAGCCGCGAGCACGCGCTGCGCGGTCTCGACCGTGCGGCGCAGTCCGCTCACGATGACGCGATCGAAACGCACGCCCTGCAACGAGAACGCTTCGCCGGCGGCGGTAGCCTGGGCGCGGCCGTTCTCGTTGAGCGGCACGGTGTCCGGGTCGATTGCGCGACCCGTCTCGTCGAAGTAGGTGACGTCGCCGTGACGCATCACATAGAGGCGCCGGCGCGCGGGCAACTGGTACTCGGTCATGGGTGTGCCGCTCGTGCGGAGTGAAGCCGGTTTACTTGTAGACAGGGGCGCGCTTTTCGAGGAACGCGGTAATGCCTTCGAGGCCGTCGCGGTGATGCAGCGACGCGACGAAACTTTCGCGCTCCGCAATGAGCTGTGCTTCGAGCGGTTGCGCGTCCGCGACGTTCGTCAAACCCTTGATGCGCGCCACCGAATTCGGCGAGATCTTCGCGAGTTCGTCGGCCCACGCAAGCGCCGTATCGAGCGCCGATTGCGGCTTCGCGAGCCGGTTCACGACGCCCAGTTCCGCGAGGCGCGCAGCGCCGATCGGCTTGCCTTCCACCATCAGCTCGAACGCGAGCGAGCGCGGCAGCGAGCGCGCGAGGAACCACGAGCCACCGCCGTCGGGCGTCAGGCCCACGCGTGAATAGGCCATGACGAACTTCGCATCGTCGGCGGCGACGAGCAGGTCGGCGGCGAGCGCGAGCGAGAAGCCCGCGCCGGCAGCCGCGCCTTCCACGGCCGCGATGATCGGCTTGGTCGACTGGCGCATCGCGGTGACCCAGGCGGCGAGCATGTCGATGCTGGCGGCCTGCACCGAAGGGTCTTTCGCGCGGTTTTCGAGCAGACGGTTGAGGTTGCCGCCCGCGCAGAAGAAGTTGTCGGCGCCCGTGAGGACGATTGCGCGCAGCGACGGGTCGCGCTCGGCGGTGTCGAAGGCTTCGACGGCGGCGGCGTACATGTCGGGATGCAGCGCGTTACGCGCGCCGGGGTTCGACAGCGTGAGGACAAGGGTCGATTCGTGGCCTTGCGGTCGGGTGCTGCGGAGTTCGGCGCTCATTGCGGTGCCTCGTTCGATGCGTTGATGTCTGCTGCGTCTGCTTGCGTCAGCGAGAGGCCGAGCTGCGCGCGGCGCGCGAGCCACGGCGACGGGCGATAGCGCGGATCGCCGAGCACGGTGTGGATGTTGCGCAGGATCGCGAGGATCGTGCGCGCGCCCAGCGCGTCGCCGAGCGCGAGCGGGCCGCGCGGGTAGCCCAGGCCCAGCGTGACCGCGAGGTCGATGTCGCGGGGCGTGGCGATTTGTTTTTGCGCGATGTCGCAACCGATGTTGACGATCGTCGCGACGATACGCTGCGCGACGAAGCCCGTCGAATCGCGGATCACGGTGACCGGCACACCGTCGGCGGCGAAGAGCGCGTGGCCCGCGTCGCGGGCTTCGCGCGTGGTGGCGGGCGTCGTCATCAGCGTACGGCGCTTCGCGGCGTCGAGCGGGAACAGCGTGTCGATGGCGACGACGCGGCTCGCGTCGAGCTGCTCGTCGAGCGCGGCGGTCGTGGCGTCGAGGCCGAGCGGCGCGACGACGATCAGCGCGTCAGCTGCGGGCGTATCGCCTTCGTCGACGGGCACACGCGCTTGCGCGGCGAGCGCGAGCACGGCGTCACGCGCGGCGGCGTTACGGCGGCTCACCCAGACGCGCGCGGGCAGCGCCGTGGGCGCTGCGGGCTCGTCGGGCACCTGCTGCTTGCCATCGACATAGCGATAGAACCCTTCGCCAGCCTTGCGGCCGACGAGTCCCCCCGCGAGCCGCACACCCGTGATGGGCGAGGGCGTGAAGCGCGGCTCTTCATAGAACTGGTGATAGATCGACTCCATCACCGGATGCGAGACATCGAGCGCGGTGAGGTCGAGCAGCTCGAACGGTCCGAGGCGAAAGCCTGCCTGCTCGCGCATGATGCGATCGATCTCGACGAAGCTCGCTACGCCTTCGCCCGCCACGCGCAGGCCTTCGGTATTCATGCCGCGGCCAGCGTGATTGACGATGAAGCCGGGCATGTCCTTCGCTCGAACCGGCGTGTGGCCCATCCGGCGCGCTAGCGCCACGAGGGCATCGCCGACGGCGGGATCGCTGCGCAGGCCGTCGATCACTTCGACGACCTTCATGAGCGGCACGGGGTTGAAGAAGTGATAGCCCGCGACGCGCGAGGGATCGCTGCACGCGGCGGCGATGGCCGTAATGGAAAGCGAAGAGGTGTTCGAGACGAGCAGGCAACGCTCGCCCACCACGGTTTCGAGTTCGCGAAAGAGCGTGCGCTTGGCCTCGAGATTTTCGACGATCGCCTCGATCACGAGATCGCAGACCGCGAGTTCATCGAGCGTGTGCGCGCCGCTCACGCATTTGAGCGCGGCCTTCGCGGCGGGCTCGTCGAGCTTGCCTTTTGCCGCGAGTTTCGCGAAGGTGTCGGCGAGATAGTCGCGCGCAGCGGCGACCGCCTGCGGGTTCGTGTCGTAGAGGCGCACCGCGAGGCCCGCCTGCGCGGCGATCTGGGCGATACCGCGGCCCATCGCGCCGGTGCCGACGATGCCGATTGTCTCAATGTTGAAATGATGTGAAGTCATTGGAAGCCTGGCTCCATGATTGGCCTAGAATAGCACGGTCGTACAATTTTATGAAAACGGTTCGGCAGTTCCGATAAGGGAACTGCCCCCTCAAGGAGGCAACGAGGATGATCAAGCTGCACGGTTTCGCGCTGTCGAATTACTACAACAAGGTCAAGCTTCTGCTGCTCGAGCACGGCATCGCGTTCGAGGAGGTGCCGAACAAGCTGCCGCTCGAAGAGGCGCTGCTCGCACAGTCGCCGGCTGGCAAGGTGCCTTTTATCGAAACGGAGCAGGGCTTCTTGTGCGAGTCGGAAGTGATCGTCGAGTACCTGGCGGCGCGCTTTCCAGAGAAGCACATCTTCGCGGCGGATCCGTGGCAGGCAGCGAAGGAGCGCGAACTCATCGTCTTCATCGAGACGTATCTGGAGTTGAATGCGCGCGAGCTTTACGGCGAGGCGTTCTTCGGAGGGAAGGCGACCGACGAGGTCAAGGCGACCATGGAAAAGCGGCTGCGCCGTTACGTGGCGGCTTTCAAGCGGCTCGCGAAGTTCGCGCCTTACGTGGCGGGCGAGCAGTTCCGTGTGGCCGATGCGGCGGCGTTCGTGAGCCTGCCGCTCGTGGGCCGCGCGACGCAGGCCGTGTACGGCAGCGATTTCCTCGTCGACGTGGGCATCGACTGGAAGTCGTATATCAAGCTGATCGGTGAACGCCCGACGGCGCAGCGCGTCAACGCGGACCGCAAGGCGTATATCGAGGCGAACTCGTAAGCGTTGCGGCGTTTTGCACGTTGTTGCGCGCGATGATCGGGAACGCACTGCCGTTCGTGGATTCATCGCGCGCGCACGACATCAGAGCCGCGCGAGCCGCTCGAGCGCGGTCGCGAGCGTGCCTTCCTGCTTGGCGAAACAAAAGCGCACGACGCCAGATTCGTGCGCCTCGTGATAGAACGCCGACACCGGAATCGCGGCCACGCCGATCTCCGCTGTGAGCCACTTCGAGAATTCCGCTTCGGGCAGATCGCTGATCGCCGAATAGTCCACGCACTGGAAGTAGGTGCCTTCGCACGGCAGCAGCTTGAAGCGCGTGCTGGCGAGACCGGCGCGGAAGAAGTCGCGCTTCTTCTGGTAGAACGCGGGCAGTTCCAGATACGGCTTCGGATCGCGCAGATACTGCGCCAGGCCGAACTGCATCGGCGTGTTCACGGTGAACACGTTGAACTGGTGCACCTTGCGGAACTCAGCCGTGAGCGGCGCGGGCGCGGCGACATAGCCCACCTTCCAGCCCGTCACGTGATAGGTCTTGCCGAAGCTCGACACGATGAAGCTGCGCGCGGCCAGTTCCGGATAGCGCGCCACGCTCTCGTGCGGCTGGCCGTCGTAGACCATGTGCTCGTAGACCTCGTCGGAGAGGATCAGCACGTTGGTGCCGCGCACGATCTCCTCGAGCTTTTGCATGTCCTCGGCGCGCCACACCGTGCCCGTCGGGTTGTGTGGCGTGTTGATGAGGATGAGGCGCGTTTTCGGCGTGATGGCCGCGGCGAGGCGGTCGAACGGAATCGCGTAGTCAGGCGCTTCGAGCGTCACGAACACGGGCTTGCCGCCCGCCAGTTCGATCGACGGCAAATAGCTGTCGTAGGTCGGCTCGACCACGATCACTTCGTCGCCCGCGTGCACGGTCGCGAGGATCGCCGTGAGGAGCGCTTGCGTGGCGCCGGCCGTCACCGTGATCTCGCTATTCGCGTCGTAGCGGCGGCGGTACACGTGCTCGATCTTGTCCGCGATCGCCTCGCGCAGCGCGGCGATGCCTGCCATCGGCGGGTACTGGTTATGGCCCTCGCGCATGGCTTGCGCGACGGCGTCGACGATGCGCGAATCGCAATCGAAGTCGGGAAAGCCCTGGCCCAGGTTGACCGCGCCTTTTTCGGCGGCGAGCGCGCTCATCACGGTGAAGATCGTCGTGCCGACGTTCGGCAGACGCGACGGAAAAGAGGGCGTGAGCAGGGTGTCCTGCGAATTCTGCGTGGGATGCGGTGCGTTCATGTCGCGGGCGGGAGTCGGACGTTGGGACGGGAAAAGTTGGATCAAAGTCCGATTGTAGGCAAATCGGCGCCGCTGCGGTGCTCAGGCCGGGCGCGAGCGCCGTGACGCAAGGGCATCAGGCCTGCGCGGCTTGAGCCGCGTTCTGCACGCATTCGGCGACGAAGGCATCGGGCGTCGCGATGCGAAAGCCAAAGTCGCGTGCCACGCGCTTCGCGAGCTTGAGCACCGCGCGGTCCTTCGAGACGAGCCACTGTGCGCCGCTTGCGCGCGCGAGTTCCAGAAACTTCTGGTCGTCGCGGTCGCGACATTGGGGCAGGGGCCGCGCGTCGGCGGCAAGCTCGGGCAGCTCGATCAGTTCGACGAGCCCGACCAGCGCCGCGAGCGCATCCGCTTTCGCGACGCCGCGATCCGCGAACTGCGGGTAGTCGAGCACGTGGGCCAACTCGGCCTGGCAGCGCGCGTCGATCAGCGCCTGGATCGCGCCGCGCTCGAGCGCGGCGCGAATGGGGCGCGTGTGCGGGTCGTCGAACACGAGGATATCGAGCCAGACGTTCGAGTCGAGAACCACGGGGAGCGCGCGAGCGGCGGCGGGCGAGAGGGGGGCTGCAGTTGGGGGCGTGAGGCCGGTCATTCGTGAATTCGCTACAATCGGGCTTTCGCCTTTGAACATCGGCACATCGTGCCTGCAAGCCTCTATGATAATCGTTCTGTCGCCGGCCAAATCGCTCGACTATGACACGCCGGCGCACATCGAAGCCCACACCATCCCCGATTTCGTCGACGACGCAGCCGAGCTGATCGCCGGCCTGCGCCGCCTCTCGCCGCAACAGATCGGTTCGCTCATGAGCATTTCCGACCCGCTCGCGCGCCTGAATTTCCAGCGCTACGCCGACTGGTCGAAGCAGTTCAGCCAGGACAACGCGAAGCAGGCCGTGCTCGCGTTCAACGGCGACGTCTACGAAGGCTTCGACGCGAAGTCGCTCTCGTCGGCGGATCTCGACTTTGCGCAACAGCATGTGCGCGTGCTCTCCGGGCTCTATGGCCTGCTGCGTCCGCTCGACCTCCTGCAGCCTTATCGCCTGGAAATGGGCACGCGTTTCGAAAATGCGCGCGGCAAGGATCTCTACGCGTTTTGGGGTGAGCGCATCACGCACGCGATCAATGCGCAGATCGAGCACAACCACGCGAAAGCAGCGAAGGGCGCACGCGTGGTGGTGAACTGCGCGTCGAACGAGTACTTCAAGGCCGTGAAGCCGAAGAAGCTCGCTGCGCCTGTGGTCACGCCGGTATTCGAAGACTGGAAGGGCGGCCGCTACAAGATCATCAGCTTCCACGCGAAGCGCGCGCGCGGGTTGATGGCGCGTTATGCCGTCGAGAACCGCGTGGCCGAGCCCGCAGCGCTCAAGGCGTTCGACGTGGAGGGCTACGCGTTCGATGCGGATGCATCGAACGATTCGACCTATGTATTTCGTCGGCGCATCGCCGAGTAAGTGAACAAGCAAGCGGGAAGGAAAACACCATGACGATTGCCATCTCCAGCCAGTTCGATGCGGGCGCGATCGAAGTTCTGTCGTGCGAGCGCGCCGACGATATTCGCCTGCGCGTGCGAGCGGACAACCAGTCCGAGTTCGCGCAATGGTTCTACTTCCGCCTCTCGGGCGTGCGCGGCGAGCGTTGCGTGATGACCTTCGAGAACGCGTCGGCCTGCGCATTCCCCGAGGGCTGGCGCGACTACCAGGCCGCAGCGAGCTACGACCGCGTGAACTGGTTCCGCGTGCCGACCTCGTATGACGGGAAGGAACTCGTCATCGATCACACGCCCGACTTCGACAGTGTCTACTACGCGTACTTCGAGCCGTATGGCGAAGAGCGTCACTCGGAGTTCCTGGGCGCGCTTCAGCAGCTGCCGCACGCCACGCTCACGGAACTCGGGCAAAGCGTGGAAGGCCGGCCCATGTCGCTGCTCTCGCTCGGCATGCCGGGCGACACCGCGCCTGACGGCAAGCCCAAGAAGACAGTGTGGATCATCGCGCGCCAGCATCCGGGCGAGAGCATGGCCGAGTGGTTCGTCGAAGGGTTGGTGAAGCGGCTCGCGGGTTGGGGCGACTGGGCGGGCGATCCGGTCGCGCGCAAGCTGTACGACCGCGCCGTGTTCCATATCGTGCCGAACATGAATCCGGACGGCAGCGTGCACGGGAATTTGCGCACCAATGCCGTGGGCGCGAACCTCAACCGCGAGTGGATGGGGCCTGACGCGCAGCGCAGCCCCGAAGTGCTGGTCGTGCGCGATGCGATCGAAGCCACGGGCGTCGATCTCTTCTTCGACATCCACGGCGACGAGACGCTGCCCTATGTGTTCGTGGCGGGCTCGGAAATGCTGCCGGGCTTTACCGATCAGCAACGCACGGAGCAGAAGGCGTTCATCGAGGCATTCAAGGTGGCGAGCCCCGACTTCCAGGATCAGCACGGCTACGAGGCGAGCCGCTACCGCGAAGATGCGCTCAAGCTCGCGTCGAAGTACATCGGCCATCGCTATGGCTGCCTGTCGCTCACGCTCGAGATGCCGTTCAAGGACAACGCCAATCTGCCCGACGAACGCGTAGGCTGGAACGGCGAGCGCAGCGCCGCGCTCGGCGCTGCGATGCTGCAGGCTATCCTGCATCACGTGGAGGCGTTCGCGTAACACGCGCCTTCTTCACGCAGACATCAAGAAGAAGGGGGAAACGGCCAGGCCGTTTCCCCCTTTTTTGCATCGAGCGTACTGACGAGTTCAGTGAGCCGTCGTCTTCTTCTTTGAAGTCGTTTTCTTCGCAGTGGATTTCGTCGTCGTCGATTTGCTGGACGACTTCGTGCTGCTCGTCGACGACTTGTGGCTCGACTTGCTCGCGGGGGCTTTCTTCGAGCCGTTGCCCGTGGCCTTCCTGGTCGAATGCTTGCCCTTTCCATGAGCGCCGCTCGACGCCGTGCCGCGCTCGCTGCGTGCACGCGCCGGCGGGACCGGATCGTTCCAGCTGAACGCGAGCATCTGCTGCCCGACATAGCCGCAGCGAAACTTCAGGTCGTAGGGCGAGTTGCCGCTTGCTTTGGGAATGCCGATGCCGTCGACCGTCACGATCGTCTCGACCTTCACGCGCTGCTTGCCTTCGTCGAACGAGTCGTTCCATGGCGTCACGCTCGCGTGCGCGCTGTCGAACGAGCTGGGTGGAAACTCGACGTGATCGAGCGCCGTCGACGTGCTTGCGACGAAGTCGCCATGCGCCGCGCAGTCCGCGACTAGCGGGTCCGCGTGCATCTGGGTGACGAACTGATTGACGAGATCGTTGTGTTGATCGAGTTGATCGGCCTGCGCGGTTGGCGCGGCGATGAGCATGAGGCTCGCGGCACACGCCGCCAGTTGACCGGCTACGAACAACAGCCGGCGGGATGCATGGTTGCAGTCCATCTGCTTGCTTGGGATCAGGGGTGAAACGTCAGGCACCGTAAGATGCTGCACAGCCGGGTCGAGTTCAATCCGGAAACAATTATTTTCTTCTGCCTGAGCGATGGAGTCGGCGCAAGCGCTGCTGCGTGTGCGCCGAAGGCCGATCGCGACGTGTCGTCGCGCCCGTCGTCACGTTGCTGGCGGTGCGGCGTTGAGGTAGCGCTCAGGTTCGCGGACCGCCCAGGCGATAGCGACGCACGTCGTAGGTGGTGACCCAGGTCGGACGGTAAACGGCGATCAGCGCCGTTGCCATGCCCGTGAACCAGGCTTCGCCCGAAGCGAGGAGAAATACGCTGAATGCATAACCTGCGGGCACGGTGATCGCCGATCCGCCGTTGAGCGCGACATGGGTGCCGAGCGCGAGATAGGCCGCCGCCGAAACGGCGATGGCCGGCGACACGAAACCCTGGCCGACGATGAACATGAAGAGGTTGCGTGGCAGCCACGCGGTGCAGGCGCGCTGCAGCAGCGCCGAAATCGCGACAGGGAAGGCGCCGAATATCAGGAAGGTGAGGGCGACGCCTTCCCACGGGGCGTCGAAGACAAGCGCGGCGAGCCCGACGACGACGCCCATGGCGACGAGCGCGAGTCCCCAGTCGAATAGCGTGACCACGAGCGTGGCGCCGAGCAGGTGCAGCACGGTGCCGTCTTCGAGCCACGCATTGCTTGCCCACAGCACGGAGATCGCGACGACGATCGCAAGCCAAACGTGCTGGAGCGTCGCGTCCTGCAGGCGCTTGAAGGGGTTCTTCCATAGCGCGAGCGCGAGCAGCCCCGCGGTGACAACCCAGGCACCGATAGCAACCCAGAGCGGAAGCGGCGTAAATAGGAACCCCATGTGCTTCATATTACTCGTTGGAAGGCAAGCCGTGTGCGCGGGCGAGCACCAGGGCTTCCTCGTCCGCACCCTCGCTGGCCTCGCCGACCTCGACGGGGCGCATCTGCTGCGCTGCGGCGGGGTCGCCATAAGGCGTCACCGGCTCCGCGGCGAAGGGCAGCGGCTCCGCACTGTCGCCTGACAGCAACGGATAGCGATGCGCCAGACCGTCGCGTGCGCGTAATGGCACCGGGCCATGCTCGCCGTGCCTGGGCTTCGCCGCGCGCTCGCATCGCGCGCGCAGCACCTGCAGCTGGTTCGCGAGCAAGCCGTTGTAGATCGCGACGGCCGCCGCGCGATTGGGCGCGCCGAGCTGCTGAAAGATGCTTGTCAGATGGACTTTCACCGTGCCCTCGCTGATGCCGAGCGCTCGCGCGATCATCTTGTTGGTATTGCCCATATGGACGCAGCGCAGGATCTGCTCCTGTCGAGGTGACAGGTCGACCTTCGGACGCACCTTGCGGGCCTGTGCGGCGGCTTTGGCGTTGAGCCGGGGCGGCAGGGGCCAGGGCGTACATGGACCGAGCACGTCGGCCGGCAGATGATCGCCGCCGAGCATGATGAGCTCCAGAAACTTCACGATCAGGAGGGAGTCCGTTGTGCGCCGGATGATGCCGCGGGCACCTTCGTTGATGAGCGCGCGCACGCTCGTAGGCGTCTCGCCGCTGTCGACCAGTACGGCGACGGGCAGGCTGCGGTGCCGCATGACAAAGTGGCGCAGTTCGCCGGCGCGGATGCCGTCGTGCCAGTCGATCACGATGAGGTTGGGGGTGAACCGTTGCAAGGCGCGCTCGACGCTGCGCCAGTCCGGCGCGTCATTGAAGCGTGCGCGACGGTCGATTTGTCTTAACAGCGCCTTGAGCCCTTCGCGCCTTTCGGCGTCCGGATTGAGTACAACGAACCGCATGGATTTGCCCTCCTCTCGTTGACGGCCTCTCGCAATGTTGTGAAACGCGCACCGCTTCTAAGCGGCGGTGAACCAGACCAACAGCACCATGATGACAAAAAGGTTGCGCGCTGGCGGCCTGTCCAAAAGGCATAAGACATAGGGCAAAAAAAAGTCCCGCACACAGGCGGGACCGGGTAGGAATTTGGGCGTTGTCCTAGTGGAAGTGTGGCTGTACGGGCTCAGCATCTTCTGGCATCTCGGCGTGGACGATCTCGCCGAGCGGATCCGCATAGAGCGGCACGCCGCAGTCATCGCAATATTCCGGCTCGAAGCGGCCTGCGTGCCGGCGGATGTCGGTGATGCCCGATTCCTTCAGCAGCGCAACGATCTCTTCGAGCGGACCGCTGCTGACATTCTCTTCGGTCGGTTCTTCGTCGATGTCGGCGTCGCCGTTCTCGCGGCCATAGAGCGGCCAGACCACGCCATACAGCACATCGTTGCTGCCGCGCTTCGTGAAGCCGATGCGGTATTCGTCGATCCGGCGCTCGCCGAAGCCGGCGACGACGGCGCGCAGGTCCTGCGCGCCCGCGCCGATCGTGTCGAGCAGATAGCGCACGGCGGTGCGGATGGTGTGCGGGCGCACGCGCTCGTCCGCGTCGCGGCAGGCGGAGTAGTAGGCGTCGGGCAGCAGGCACTCGAACTCGCAGCCCGGCATGACGACGGCAAGGTTGGCGCCGCCCTGGGTGGCCCATTGCTCGAGGCACTGACCGCGCTCGATGCGCGAGCCGTGCTCCTCTTCCTGCCAGCGGAAGAGCGGGGCGCCAACAGGTGCTGCGACGACGGCGAGCAGGAAACGCGGATCGGCGAGGATTGGCGACGTTTCCGGCAGTTCGCCAGAGCTGATTTTCGCCGGCGCGCCGCTCAGTGCCGCCTGTGTAAGCTGTTGTGCGAGGCGCCAGGTTTCGACATGGTGGCGCGGCAACTGGTCGATGCTATAGAGATAGGGGGCCATCGCGACGCGCGTGCCGTTCGCCAGCACGTGCGCCTGAAGATGGGTGCGCAGGGCATCGGCTCCATCGGCCTTCAGCGGGCCCGAAGGGATGACATAGCGCGTCCAGGCCAGCACCGGCGCGGCGACGAGCAGCGCTTCGTATTGCGCGCCGTCGTGTTCGACGATGAACGACTCGCTGTGCGTCTCCGCCATGTCGGCGAGCGCGCCGTAGGCGTCCGGATGATTCTGCTGCAGATGATCGAGCGCGGCGTCGAGCGTAGTCTGATTGCCGTTGCGCACGACCTTCGCTAGCAGCGTGTCGAGCTTTGCCTCCCAGAAGCGGTCTTCGGTGCGGCTGCCCGAGGCGAACAGGGCGAGCGAGAGGCCGACGAGCTTGTCGGCGTCAGGAGGAAGGCGTTTGGCGATTCGCGAGCGCATAAATCTGTGAGTTGGGGTGCAGAGAACCCCATATTCTAGTCGGTTCCGTGCGCGCCATCGGATTGGGCAGCAGGAGCGCGCCGGATGGGCCCGTGCGCGATGCGGGATCGTCGTTGCTGCGCGGCCGGCAGGCATCGGCCGGAAGCACTATGACGACTGCTATATGGAGCAGGCGAGCCGTGGTCAGCCCCGACTTTGCTAGCCGGTCAAAAAACCGCTTGCAAGATGTCATCTGCGTGACTAGAATTCCGGTCTTTCGCGCTTTCGATGAAGGCGCGGGGGAGACGGGAAGTCCGGGCGAAAGCCTTGTGGCGACTGGGTCTGCGGGTGAC
>NZ_JBFRCL010000051.1:0-63815 GCF_040965695.1 Paraburkholderia sp. BR10937 | reverse complement strand
GCATACAGCCCTCACGCTCCTATCCCAGGCCACCCAGAAAGGCCAAACCCCATTTCCACCTCGCCTACAAACTCGCGTGATGCAATCGGGCTTAAGTTGAGAGCATTGCCCCGCACAGGGGCAACGCCTGCATACCGACGCGAAAACAGGCCAACCCGAAACACTCGATTCACAGGTGGTTTTCTACCAGCCCCCTCGAGCCAGAAACAGGCTCGCCATCATGCAAGGGCATATCACCAGGGCCCGACGCATCGCCAACTTCACCATTCAAAACCGCCCGAGCCCGCGCAACATCGATCGCGCCCTCCCACCGGGCGACCACAATCGTGGCCACGCCATTCCCAATCAGATTCGTCACCGCCCGAGCTTCATTGAGAAACCGATCCACCCCCAACAACAGCACGAGCCCTGAAACCGGAATCTTGTGCATCGAAGCAAGCGTAGCAGCGAGCGCAACAAACCCCGCTCCGGCCACCCCGGCAGACCCCTTCGAAGTCAGCAGCAAAACGCTCAGCACGACAAGCTGATCGAGCAGCGTGAGATGAATGTTCATCGCCTGCGCGACGAAGATGGCCGCCATCGTGAGATAGATCGCCGTGCCATCCGCGTTGAACGTATACCCGGTCGGCAACACCATGCCGACAACGGGCCGCGAACAGCCGAGGTTCTCCATCTTGACGAGCATCTGCGGCAGCACGGCCTCGGTCGATGCCGTGCCGAACGTGATCAGGATTTCGTCGCGGATATAGCGGAGATACTTCCACAGCGAAAAGCCGCAAACGCGCATGGCGAGCCCGAGCACGACCACGACGAAGACAATCGACGTCACGTACAGACAAAGCATCAACTCGCCAAATGACGCCAGCGTGCCGAGCCCGTACTTCGCGATGGTGAACGCCATGCCGCCAAACGCGCCCACGGGCGCGACATACATGACGATACGCACCACGCCGAACATGCCCTGCAAAAACATGTCGAGCATATCGACGAGCGGTGCGGTGCGCGGGCCGAGCTTCGCCAGCGCAATGGCGAACAGCACCGAGAAAAAGATGATCGGCAGAATCTCGCCGTTCGCAAACGCGCCGACGATGCTGTTCGGCACGATGCTCATGAGGAATCCGAGCGCCGTGTGATCGTGGGCCGCGTGCGCGTAGCTGGCGATCGCCGAGCTGTCGAGGTGCGCCGGATCGATGTTCATGCCGCTGCCCGGCTTGATCACGTTCACGACGACGAGGCCCACGAGAAGCGCGATGGTCGATGCCACTTCGAAGTAGAGCAGCGCCTTCACGCCTACGCGGCCCGCCTCGTGCAGATCGTTCATGCGCGCAATGCCCACGACGACCGAGGCGAAGATGATCGGCGCGAGCGCCATGCGGATCAGCTTGATGAAGAGGTCGCCAAGCGGTTTGAGATCGGCCCCGATATCCGGATAGAAGTGCCCGACGAGAATGCCCGCCAGGATCCCGATCAAGACCTGTATGTAGAGCTTCGAAAGATACTTTTTGAGTTTCGAGGGCCGCATGTCTGTCTCCTGAGCATGGCGCCATCCAGGTAAACTTGGGCGACCGCCAACCGCCATGCGTGCAGCGGTTGTGTTTCCGGTCGCGCTTTTCTCTTCGCTGCGGCGTCAGGCCGCGAGTTTCTGCATTTCCGCAAACAGGTCGGCCTTGCCCTCGAAGCCGATGCCGGGCAGGTCGGGCATCGTGATGTAGCCGTTGTCGACCTTCACGCCATCGGGGAAGCCGCCATAAGGCTGGAACAGGTCTGGGTACGACTCGTTGCCGCCGAGCCCGAGGCCCGCCGCGATGTTGAGCGACATCTGATGGCCGCCGTGCGGAATGCAGCGGCTCGCGGACCAGCCGTGCTGATGCAGCATCTCCAGCGTGCGCAGATATTCGACGAGGCCATAGCTCAACGCGCAGTCGAACTGCAGCCAGTCGCGGTCCGGACGCATGCCGCCGTAGCGGATGAGGTTGCGCGCGTCCTGCATCGAGAACAGATCCTCGCCGGTCGCCATCGGCTTGTCGTAGTAGTTGCGCAGCGTCGCCTGCAATTCGAAGTCGAGCGGGTCGCCCGGCTCCTCGTACCAGAACAGGTCGTATTGCGAGAGCGCTTTTGCGTACTGGATCGCGGTGTCCAGATCGAAACGGCCGTTGGCGTCGACGGCAAGCTTCTGGCCGTCGCCCAGCACGCTCAGGATCGAATTGATGCGGCGCAGGTCCTCGTCGAGCGACGCACCGCCAATCTTCTTCTTCACGACCGTGTAGCCGCGGTCGATATAGCTGCGCATTTCGTCCTTGAGCTTGCTGTGGTCCTGGCCCGGGTAGTAGTAGCCGCCCGCCGCATAGACGAAGATCTTGCGGTCGGGCTGGCCATTGCCGTAGCGCTCGGCGAGCAGCTGGAAGAGCGGCTTGCCTTCGATCTTCGCCACGGCGTCCCACACCGCCATGTCGATCGTGCCGATCGCAACCGAGCGCTCGCCATGGCCGCCCGGCTTTTCGTTGGTGAACATCGTCGCCCAGATCTTGTGCGGGTCGAGGTTGTCGCCCGCGTCGTTCACGAGCGAGGCGGGATCGGCTTCGAGAATGCGCGGGATGAAGCGCTCGCGCATCAGCGTGCCCTGGCCATAGCGGCCATTCGAGTTGAAGCCATAGCCGATGACGGGCTTGCCGTCGCGGATCACGTCGGTGACCACGGCGACGAGGCTGAGCGTCATCTTGCTGAAGTCGATATAGGCGTTGCGGATCGAGGAACTGATCGGCACGGTTTTTTCGCGGATTTCAACGATTCTCACGGGTGTCTCCTGGTGGCACGGCCAGCATGCGCGGTCGTTCTCGCGGTCGTTCGCGATGCGCTGGCGATGGGAGACGCTAGGTTATGCGCCCGGATCGGTACTATGATTCACTTGTTTTCACATCTTTATTAACTTGCGGTGAAGAATGACCTGACCTCCTACCTGGAGTTTTTCGTCCTGCTCGGACGTTACGGAAACCTTTCAAGCGTTGCGCGGGACATGGACATCACGCCGCCGGCGGCGACCAAGCGGCTCGCGCAGCTCGAGGCGCGCCTTGGCGTGCGGCTCGTCAACCGGACCACCCGTAGCGTGAGCCTGACCGCCGAAGGCGAGACCTTCCTCCACTACGCGACGCGCATCCTTGCCGAAGTGAAGGAAATGGAAGATGTGGTGTCGTCGAGCCGTTCCGTCACGCGCGGTTTGCTGCGCGTGAACGCGACGCTCGGCTTCGGGCGCACGACGATCGCGCCGCTCGTTTCGGAGTTTGCGAGGCGGCATCCGCATGTCGAAGTGCAGCTCGATGTCACCGACCGGCCGATCGACCTCGTCGAAAGCGGCGTGGATCTGGCGATCCGTTTTGGCGAGCTGCCCGACAAGCGGCTCATTGCGCGGCGCATCATGACGAACCGCCGCTTGCTGTGCGCGTCGCCGCGCTATCTGGAGACGCAGGGCACGCCCGCAACGCTCGGCGATCTCGCCAATCATCAGTGCATCGTGCATCGGCAGAACGACAACGCTTACGGCATATGGCGCCTCGAGCGCGGCGGCGAGGCACATTCGGTGAAGGTCCACGGCATGCTGTCGAGCAACGACGGCGATATCGTGCTCGGCTGGGCGCTCGACGGGCACGGCATTCTGCTGCGCTCGGAGTGGGACCTGGCGAAGTATCTGGAGAGCGGCCGGCTGCGTGTCGTGCTGCCTGAGTTCGTGCAGCCGCTGGCCGATCTGTTCGTGTATTACCCGAACAAGCGCAATCAATCGGCGCGAGCGCGTGCGTTCATCGATTTTCTGGCGGAGCGCTTCAACCGGCAGCCTGCGGTGGGCGCGCCTGCGCAATCGGGCGCGTGAAGCTTGTCTCCTCGCCGCGCAGACAATCCATCCGGCTGGAAAGCGAGCGTTGGTCATGACGGCCGGCCAATGTTTGCGGTAACGTGCGCGTTTGCAGAGTCTGGAATGACGCCACGAACAGGAGAGAGACAGATGACAAAGCGAGTGATAGTGACCGGCGGCAGCGGCCTGGCCGGCAAATGGGTGGTCGAGGACCTGGTTGCGCACGGCTACGAAGTGTTGAATCTGGACCGTGTGCCCATGCCGAAACGCACCGCGCGCACGCTGATCACGGACATCACCGACGCGGGCCAGGTTTTCAACGCGATCGCCTCGACCACGGCGCCGGTGGAATTCGCCGACGACCTGGAGCCGAAGCCGATCGACGCGATCGTCCACTTCGCGGCGATCCCTCGCATCATGTTGACGACCGATAACGAGGTCTACCGCATCAACGTGATGGGGACTTACAACATTCTCGATGCCGCTGCGAAGCTGGGGGTCCGCAAGGTGATCCTGGCCTCGAGCGAGACGACTTACGGCGTGGTGTTCGCCCACCGGCATCGCGATCCGGCGTACTTTCCGCTCGACGAGAACTATCCGGTGGATCCGATGGACAGCTACGCCACCTCGAAAGTCGTCAACGAAGTGACCGCCAAGGCATTCCAGGCGCGCACCGGGTCGGACATCTACTGCTTTCGCATCGGCAATGTGCTCGATCCCGAGGACTACGCGAAGTTCTCCACGTGGCTCAAGGACCCCGCGCTGCGCAAGCGCATTGCGTGGAGCTATATCGACGGGCGCGACCTCGCCAATGCGTGCCGCCTCGCCATCGAAACGGACGGCCTCGGCTTCGAGATCATGAACGTCGCGGCGGACGACGTGTCGTCCGACTTGCCGACCCAGACGCTGCTGGATCGCTACTATCCGGGCGTGCCGGTCAAGAAGGCCCTCGGCGAGTTCGAGACGCTGCTCAGCAACGAGAAGCTCAAGCGGCTGCTCGGCTGGCAGCAGCAGCACTACTGGCGCGACGAGGCAAAACGCTTCAATCCGTAAGCGCTGCAAACGCACGGGGCCAGCGTGTGCTGGCCCCGTTCACGACATCGATGCGTCCGGCGTTATGCCGCCAGCTTGAGCGCTTGCGAGAAGTCCGCAATCAGGTCGTCGATATCCTCGATGCCCGCTGAAAGCCGCAGCATGCCGTCGGAGATGCCCATTGCCTTGCGCGTTTGAGGCCCGGCCTCGAAAAAGATCGTCGGCGCGACGGGAATGATGAGCGTGCGCGTGTCGCCGAGGCCGGTCGCCTTGATCGGCAGTTCGAGCGCGTTGACGACGTCGATCATGCGCTCCGCGTTGAGCAGTTCGAACGAGAGCAGCCACGACGCGCCCTTGAAGAGCGCCTGGGCAACCTCGTATTGCGGATGGCTCTTCAAGCCCGGGTAGAACACCTTGCCGATGGCTTCGTGACCTTCGAGAAACTGCGCGAGCGCGAGCGCATTGTCGCTGCTTTGCTTCACGCGCAGGGCGAGCGTTTCCGCGCCCATGGCGATGGCGTGCGCCTGCTCGGACGACAGCGATGCCCCCATGTCCCGCAGGCCCTTCTTGCGGATCTGCAGGAGCCCCTGGTCTTTCGCCGCCGAACGCCGATAGTCGTCGGCGATGTTCGGGTACGCGCTCCAGTCGAACAGGCCCGTATCGGTCACCGCGCCGCCGAGCGCGGCGCCATGGCCCGCGATGGTCTTCGTCAACGAGTTGATGACGAGGCTCGCGCCGACCGCCTTCGGCTGGAACAGGGCGGGCGAGGTAATCGTGTTGTCGACGACGTAGACGATGCCGCGTTGGCGGCACAGCTCGCCGATGCCTTGCAGGTCGGGAATCTGCGTGCCGGGATTCGCGATGGTTTCGACGAACACCATGCGCGTATTCGGCTGGATGGCGTTCTTCACGTTTTCGGCGTCGCAGGCGTCGACGGTCGTGACTTCCACGCCGAGCGTGCGCAACGTGCCGAACAGGCTGTTGGTGTTGCCGAACACGTAACGGCTCGACACGAGATGATCGCCCGCGCGCAGCAGTGTGAGGAAGGTCGCCGTGATCGCGGCCATGCCGGTGCTGAAGCAGACCGTGCCGGTGCCGCCTTCCAGGCTCGTGATCTTGCGCTCGAGCGCGGCCGTCGTGGGGGTGCCTTGCCGCGCGTAGTTGAAGCCGCCTTTCTTCGTGCCCTGAAACACGCCGATCAGGTCCTCGACGCGCTCGAAACCATATTGCACGGACGTATGAATCGGCTGGCGCACGCCGCCGTGCTCGGTGCCCGCGATCCTGTCGCCGTGAACGATGCCAGTGGTGAAGCCTTGCTTGCTCATTCTTACTCCGTTTCTCAAGTCGATTGCGTTTGGCACATTATCGCCTGTAACGCGTGTTGCCGGCAGCGGGGACGCACCGGGCCAATCCGGCGAGCGCTAACGCAGTTCGGACTCCGACGGTTCCAGCACGCTGCGCAGCTTGCCGAGCAGCCAGTTGACGAACGCGTTGTTGTGCCGATAGTGATTCCAGGTGGGAATCTGGCGGGCGCCCAGAATGCGTTTGAACTCATAGGACGTCGCGCCCAGCTCGATTTCCTCGTAGCCTTCGCGAATGCCGAATTCGACCGTGCGAATGAACATGGCGAAGTACAGGCCGTATTGCTGGCTCTTGTCATAGTCGAGCCCGATATAGCGGTTGACGAGGTGCCGTCCCTTGCCGATCAACTGGGTGAAGCCGATCAGCTCGTCGTCCAGAAAGTACAGCAGATAATGGCTCAGGCCGCGGGTATTGGCGAAATACTCAGGCGTGAGCTTCTCGAACTTCAACTCGGCCTTATGCCAGGTGTTCAGATACAACTCATACACCCTGGCGACGAGGTGATCGGGCAGACCCGTGCATTCTTCATAGCGCAGCCCGGCGGCCTTTTTCAGCTTGCGCTTGAGCAGGTTCCTGCGGTCGCTCTTCATGGCCTGGTAGTAGTCCGGGCCGATCGACAGCACCGGCACGGGCAGGCCTTTGGCCGCCACGAAGCCGCGCAGCGGCAGGTCCTCGGCGAAACCCTTGTACGCGAGCAGGCTCCCTTTCTTCGCAAGCGCCGTGCTGATGGCCGCGAGCGTCTCCCGCGAGACTTCGCCCTCGATGCGGCCGGCATCGACGGTCGGGTGCCCGATGCAGGCCAGCTTGAAGCGGATCCAACTCAGGCTGTGCTTCAGCCAGCCGCTGGGCAGCAGCGTGTTGAGCCGGAAATCCATCACGAAGTAGGGCGCCACGGTAACGAGCGCGTTGTCGCGGTACACGGCGAAATATCCGAAGCTGAAATCGTCCAGCCGGGCCGTCTGAAAGGCCTGGTAAAACTCCGCCCCCTCCGGCTCGTCGCGCAGAAACCCCTCTGGCGGAGCAGCCAGGTCCTCGATGTGCAGCATGGATTGCGGTCCCTTTTTTCTGTTTGCTTTGTCGACTGCCCGATGTCGGGCACCGATTGTCGGCGATCTTCGCTACGTTGTCGATTGGCATCGCCGCGCTCGCGCAGGCGTCAGAGCTGCGAATCGAGCAGGGCGGCCGCGTGTTCGAGGAGCTTTTCCTGGAGCGAACGGCGGCGCCAGTCTTCGAGCGTGATGCGTTTGGCAAGCGCGGCGTCGGCATCGAAAATGGCGGTCTGCTGGCGCGCGAAATCGCGGTCGTAGATGTTGAGATTGGCCTCGTCGTTGAGCTTGAACGAGCGGCTGTCGAAGTTGGTCGAGCCGACCGACACCAGATATTCGTCTACGACGATCAGCTTGCAATGGAACATCGTCGGCTCATACTCGTACATCTCCACGCCCGCCGCGAGCAGGTCGCCCCAGCACGCGCGCGACGCCTCGCGCACCGTGTGAGTGTCGATGCGCTTGCCGGGCGTGATGATGCGCACCTTCACGCCGCGCTTCACCGCCTCGACGATTGCGTTGATCGTCAGCTTGTCCGGCACGAAGTACGCCGTCGACAAATGAATGGAGTGCGCGGCGGCGGTGATCGCCATGAGGTACATCAGTTCCATGTCGTCGCTGCCGCCCGAGGGTGAACTGCTGAACATGTGCGCGAGGCCGTGGCCCGCGGCGTCGATCTCGGGAAAGTACTGCGTGCCGTGCAGCACATTGCCCGTCGACTTGACCCAGTTGTCCATGAAGACCGCCTGCATCTGTCCGACCGCGGGGCCTTCGATGCGAAAGTGCGTGTCGCGCCAATGCTTTTCGTCCTGCGCGTGGCCGGTCCATTCATCGGCGATACCCACGCCGCCCGTAAAGCCGATGCGTCCGTCGATCACGAGCAGCTTGCGGTGCGTGCGGTCGTTCATGCGGCCAAGACCCGTCCAGTGCGGCTTGTGATACAGCACGAGCTGGGCACCCGCCTCGCGCAGCATGCGTTGATAGCGCTTGTCCATCTTCGACGAACCTACCCAGTCGAGCAGCACATGCACGGCGACGCCCGCGCGCGCCTTGTCGGATAGCGCACGGGCGACTTCTTCGCCTATCGCCCCGGACCAATAAATGAAGGTCTCGAAGGTGATGGTGTGCTGCGCCGAGCGGATGCCCGCCAGCATCGACGGAAAGATTGCGTCGCCGTTCACGAGCACCTCGAAGCGGTTGCCTTCCACGACGGGCGGCCCGAGCAGCAGCCCCATCGAACGGATGAACTGCGGACTGTCGCTCGCGTAGAGCCGGTTGATCTTGTGCTCGATCTTCTTTTCGCCGCTCGTGAGGTTCGCGATCACCAGGATGACGACGAGCGTCACCGCGACCGTCACGACAATGAGGGCAATGGTCGACATGCGTGGGCCTCGCCTCGCGGATGGTAACGATGCCCTGCTGTAGCACATTGCATGCGCACGCAGCGCCGGGAGATCAGTCCGGCTCGTCGGCTCCGGCCATGTCGTCCAGATGCGCCTGCAATTTCATGATGACGCGCTGCAAGGTCTTGATTTCGTTGACGGTCACGCCATCGGAGAGCTGGTTGACCCAGGGGGCCTGAAGACGCATGGCCGCTTCTAAGGCTTGCCGGCCCTCGTCGGTCAAAACGACAAGCTGCGCGCGGCGATGGTGAGGGTTGGCCTCGAAGCGGACCAGACCGTCGTTGGCAAGGTCGTTCACGATCCGCTGCACGTTTTGCCGATTGGCCCCCAGATCGCGGGCGATCCAGGCCACTGGCTGTGGCCGCTCCGCGGCACGGATGGCGCCGAGCATTTGCCAGCGTGCGCTCGTGAGCCCGAGGCCCTCGACCAGGCGGTCGCCCGCGGTGAGCAGGCCGCTATTGAGCCGGAAGAGATCGAGCATGATGCCCGACAGGAGTTCGCCGGCCGGTGTTCTCGCAGCTTCATGCATATGTCACCTTATTTTCAAATTGACATCATCATGTCAATTTACTATAAATTGGCCATGACCGGTTGACATCATGCTTTTAGACTCTGGAGTGCACCATGCTGCAATTACGACCGCTTGATCCTTCTTTCCCGATCGAACGCCAACTTGCCATTGACGCCGAGCCCGTCGTGCTCGTGAATGTTTTCACACTGGATCTGGCCGATGAGGCGAAGTTTCTCGAGGCCTGGCAGGAAGACGCTGCGTTCATGAAGCAGCAAGCCGGCTTTATTTCAACGCAACTCCATCGGGCGCTCGGAGAGCAGGCAGCTTATTTGAATTACGCGGTCTGGGAATCCACGGCGCATTTTCGGGCGGCGTTCTCTGCACCTGCATTCCGTTCGAGTCTGGGCGCTTACCCTTCCTCGGTGATCGCGTCGCCGCATATCTTCCAGAAAGTTGCCGTGCCGGGTATTTGCGAGAGCTAGCTTTATTTGCCGTCGTTGCGGCTTGATTTCAGGTCGCTGCCGGTTGCCGGCCCTCGGCCGCGTGGCGGCGAAGAGCGGGCAAAGCGTGGGAAAACAACGGCATGATCAATGGGTGGCGGCGGGCAGAACCGTTGAGATCACACCGGTCGCGCTGGCAACGAGCACGTAGTCGCCGGCTACGCCGACCCAATGGTAGCCGCGCGGGGGCGCTTTCAGGCCGTGCTGGTTCCAGTTTTCGACCACGAAAATCCGGTCACGGTACTCAGGCGGCAGGCGGTCGCCGCGCTGCCAGTCGCGATGCGGAATCGCACCCACCGGACGGTTGGCTCGTTCGATCGAGGTGGGCGGCGGGTTGCCCGGACGGTGTTCAGGCTGCGATGCGAACGCGGTGCCTGTCGTGGCGAGCAGGGCGGCAATAATGAAGAATGTCGTGACTTTCGCTTTCATGGTGAATGTTCCAAATAGCGTTCAAGAAAAAAGGAAGTGAGCTGAAATTTACTTAGGAATGTTGATCACTCACTAACGGATTCACTTCCACCGGATTCGCTGGCGCGACGCTCCTCATTGGCGACGCGGTTCGACGTACGCTTCTTGACGAGGGATTCGCCATGCGGGACAGTGCTCGGCGCTGGCAAGCGGGCCATGGCCATGAACGGCGCCATCATGAGGAGGCCGGCAATCGCGAACGTGGCGTTGAGTCGGTTGATGTACGTGTTCACGGTTTTCTCCTGGCAATAAAGTAAAGGATGACTAAATTATCGATGGATTGACTCGAGGTTCGAGGGGAGCCCCGGGTAGACTGCGTCCGAATCCAAAGCTTGCATCAAGTTTACATTTCGTAAGATTTGCTTTCAAGCAATGGGAGCGAAGTTTTTGTGCGGCGTATCGCCTCACAAAATTGGAGCGCGAACACGGCGGCGGTGGCTGCCATAGCCGCAAGGCGAGCCGCGGCCGGGCGTGTCAGTCAGTGACGGCCAGCCTGCGTTGCACAGGCCAGCCGGGGAACAGGCTCAGCGCGCGAGGACGCGAGCCTCGATGCGCGCGAGACGTTTGACGTGGCGCGGCGCGGGTACGGGATCGGCGCCCGAAAACAGCACCGGGGCGCCGTGCTGCGCGTCGAGCGCTTTGTCCCCGCATTCGTACGCGAGCAGGTCCGTCAGGCGTACGCCGCGATAGGGCGCGACCGCCCGAATGAAGCGCTGCGTGGTGTAGCAGCGCAGGTCGAACGCCGGGCCCGTCACGGCCGGATATTGCCGGAGCGCCTCGAGCAAAAGGGACAGCGGACGCACGAGGCTGCCCGTGAGCTGGAGCGGGGCACTTTGTCCGGCGGTGTGGTCGATCGGGACGGGGGCGGTGGCGATTTCCATGCATGAGTCTCCGGGCCGGCAATGTAGCATTCGCTATAGTTCCGCGTATATTACGCTCGCGACAGGCCGCAGTCAGCCTCGCCCGCAAGATGCCGGACATGCCGCGGCGCTTCAGTCCCCCAGCGCGCACGGCAATCGCTTGAAGTCAGGCGAGGGCGCCCTCCCTGAGCCTGAACGCGGCCACGGTCTCGCGAAGCGCGTGCGCCTGCTCGGCCAGCGCATACGTCGCAGCCGATGCCTCCTCCACGAGCGCCGCGTTCTGTTGCGTGACCTCGTCCATTTGCGTGACGGCGATGTTCACCTGCTCGATGCCTGTCGACTGCTCGCGCGACGCCGTCGAAATATCCTGCACGGTGCCGGAAACCCGCTGCACGGCTTCGACGATCTCGTCGATGATCTGGCCGGCGTCGGCCACCTGGGACGATCCGCTTTCGACGTGTTCCTTCGACTGCTCGATGAGCGCCTTGATCTCGCGCGCCGCGCTCGCGCTGCGCTGCGCGAGCGTGCGGACTTCGCCCGCGACGACGGCGAAGCCGCGGCCCTGCTCGCCCGCGCGCGCCGCTTCTACGGCGGCGTTGAGCGCAAGGATGTTGGTCTGGAACGCGATGCCGTCGATCAAGCCGATGATCTCGCCGACCTTGCTCGAGCTGTCCGCAATGGACTGCATCGTGCCGACCACGCCGCGCATCACCGTGCCGCCGCGCGCCGCGGTCTGCGCCGCCGTCCCCGCAAGCGAACTGACGTGCTCCGCATTCTGGGCGTTCATGCGTACGATCGACGTCAGCTCTTCCATGCTTGCGGCCGTTTCTTCGAGCGACGCCGCCTGCTCTTCGGTGCGCGAGGACAGATTCTGGTTGCCCGAGGCGATCTGCGCGCTCGCCGTTGCCACGCCTTCGGCGTTGGCGCGGACCTCGCTCACCACGCGCGCGAGGCTCGTCTGCATTTTCGAAAGCGCAGTGAGCAGTTCCGCGGTTTCGTCGTCGCCATGCGCATGCAGATCGGTCGACAGGTCGCCGTCGGCGACCTCGCGCGCAAAGTTCACGGCGCGGCCCAGCGGGCTCGTGACCGTGCGGCTGAACAGCACGCCGCCCGCCAGTGCGAGCAGGAACGCGACCACCATCAGCACGGCGCTCACGATGGTGGCGTGCGCGGCCTCCACCGCGGCCTGGGTGGCCACTTGCGCGTTGGTGGCGGCAATGGTCTGCGCGGCGCGGTCGAGCAGTTGGGCTGGCGCGCGATCGACGCCGGCGACCACGGTATCGCCCGCAACGGGATCGGCGCCCGCCGCCTTGAACGCCTCGAAGCCCTTGCGATACCCCTGGCCCATCGCCTCGTGCGCCTCGGCGAACTGCGCGACGAGCGTGCGCGCTTCGCCTTCGGGCAGTTTCGTTTCGAGCGCGGCGGCGAGATCGTTCACGGTGCGCTCGCGCTTCTGAAACGCGCTCCAGTAACGATCGAGTTTTTGCGGGTCCTTGCCGCGCAGGAGTGTGTCTTTCCACTCCTGCACCTGCAGCTTGAACTCGACGAGCGTGGCCGACACCATGCGCTCGCTCGCGGCGGCGTCCTGTACGGTGGTGCGGTAAGTATCGATGGCCTCGTTGAGCGTGTGGATGCCGTAGAACGCACCCGCTGACATGAGGGTGAGCGACGCGGCGAAGGCGAGGGGAATCTTGCGGCTGAGTTTCATGGGAGTCGTATGGCTGTAAATGCAGGGGCGCATGACGCGCCGACCTCCTTATTACGGCTCGAGCCTGCTGTTCTTGAGTTTTCGCGCGTTACGCCTGCTTTCGTCATACATATGCCGTTGTAAACACCACCTTGCGCGTGCAGCGCCGCGAGCTAGAGATCGACGTCTCCTTCGAACGCTTCGAAATGAAACTCGGCCGCGGAGTCCGGGTCTGGCGTCGAGGCGCCGTCGCCCCTTGTGGCGCGATTCGCGGCATTCACGTCGCCTGCGAGAAACACGATGCCGCTTGTCACGCAGCCACCCAGCAGCCAGAACAGCGGATACCAGTAGAAGAACGGCGTGCCGTCCCACATGGGATCGATCGTGTCGCAGGCGGGCACGGCGATGAGGGCCAGCCACGGCAAATACAACAGGGAAAGCCAGCGTCGCAGCGATTCTGGATTGTCTTTCAATTGAAATGATCAGCGCTGCGAAATAACTAGCTGTCCAACGTGGCGAGATACGGTTGAGGCGACGGACGGTGCAGCGACGGATGCAGCGACCCCCAGCTCCTGGCGCTTTCCAGTGCTTCGATCTGACCGGTTTGCGAACTGCGCCGATACACGAGGCCGCTTCGGCCACTGAGGTCTATGGCTTTTACCACGTCACCCGAAGCAAGCCGGATGCGGGTTCCGGCCGTGAGGTACAAGCCCGCTTCGACCGCGCAATCGTCTCCGAGCGAAATGCCGACGCCGGCGTTCGCGCCAGGCAGGCAACGTTTCCCGATCGTCACCTGATGCTTGCCGCCTCTGGAGGTCGTCCCCATGATCGACGCGCCGCCGCCCACGTCGGATAGCTCGCCCACCAACGCGCCGAGACTGATGCGGCCTTCCACCATGCACGGTCCGATCGTGCCGGCATTGACGCCGACGAAGCCTTCCGCCGCCACCGTGGTGCCGCAAGCCAGGTGCGCGCCCAGCAGCACCCGGTCGGCATCGGCAATCCAGACGTCTTCGGGCATGACGTAATCGATCATGCGAGGCACCTTGAAGGCGCCGCGAACCTCGACCGGAACACCTTCGGCGCGACAAGAGCGAAGCATATCGAGCGTCCGGCCTGGTTCGCATGGGCCGAGCGTTGTCCACGCGACATCGGCCATGAGACCGAGGAAGCCGGTCAGGTTGGCGTGTCGCACGCTGAAGTCGCCGATACCGCGGCATCGGCTCGCAGCGATGCGAATGGAGACCACGTGTCGAGGACCGTGTTGTTGCGGGAGACTGGGCTGGGCGCCCACTCTCGCGCACGGTTGATAGAATTGCGCAACGCGCAAGCAACCTCTCGACTCGAAGGAGCCAGTCTGCATGTCACGGACCACGGATACCGAATTTTTTCGCCTTCTCGCCAACAGCTATCGCCGCCTGTTGGGCGTTGCGCTCGTACCCGAAGGCATGGGCGACACAGAGGGCGCGGCCTGGCTCTACGAGCGCGCGCCGTTCGGCTTGCTTGCGCACGGCACGCAGGCGGACCCCGTGTTCATGTATGGCAATCGTCGCGCGCAAGCGATCTTCGGCTACGATTGGGACGAAATCACGGCGCTGCCTTCGCGTCTTTCCGCGCAGGCTCCCGAGCGTAGCGAGCGCCAGTCATTTCTCGATTCGGTGACGCGCGAAGGCTTCGTGAGAGACTATCGCGGCATCCGCATCACGAAATCGGGGCAGCGCTTCTGGATCGAGCACGCGACCGTATGGCAACTGATTGACGAAGCCGGTGTGCTGCACGGGCAGGCCGCGATGATTCCGCACGTTGCGCCGTGCTGACGCGGGCTTGCCCTCGCGAAGCCCGCCATCATTTCGCGTTCTGCGAACCCTTGCGGTTCGCTTGCGGCGCTGCCACGGCATAGCCCGCGAGAAATACGTCGATTGCCCGGTTCACGACCTCCAGCAATTTCGCGCGCGAGGCTTTGACCTCATAGCCAAGCGTCGCGATTTCGACCAGCTCGGCTTCGAGAAGCGCCAGCAGATGTTGCGCGGCGACGCCTGGGTCGCACGGCCGGATTGTGCCCGCTGCGATCGCGCTCGCCAGAAAATCGCGCACGTGCATCAAGCCCCGTTTCGGACCCGATTCGTACAAGGTCCGCCCCACGTTCGAGCGGTCGACCTCCTGATAGCACAGCCGGCGCGTAGCCAGAACAGAGGGCTGCAGCACGGCCGTCAGGTAGTGCACCCCAAACGCGACGAGCGACTCGCCTAGCGGCATATCGAGCGTCAGCTGACTGAACGCATGGCGGATTTCCGTCCCCGCGCGGCTCGTCATTGTTTCAGCAAATAACGCCTCTTTCGACTCGAAATAGCTATACAGCGTCGCCTTCGACGCACCCGAACGAGCTGCGATTTGCGTCATCGACGCCTGCTCGAAGCCGACGTCCCGGAACACTGCCAGCGCGGCTTCGATGATGGATTGACGCTTTTCTTCGGTCTTCTTTCTCATGGGGTCTCCCTTCCTCACTCGCTCTCAGGCTGGGACGCGAGCGCCCACGTCAATACCCCGACTCGTCATGGATTGAAACATTCGTTGCCGGGTAAGGCGATTGACAGCCATCGATCGTTCCATTATAAACCATACCGTTCAGTTTAGTTATGTGACCGGGAACATCCAATTCAGGTTTGGAAGCGGATACGCAACGAGGTATCCGCCTTTCCGGGCTGCAAGACTTCAACCGCTTAGTACTGCGAGTCAATGGCTTCGCGCCTTCCGATGTTCCGGCAAGGCGAGTCAATGCACGATTCGATGGGATATATGCCACAACAGATTCATGCAAGAGAGGGGTGGAACAGGAAAGGCCGACGCTTGAGCACGGCGCTTTTCTGCTCGACCGTCATATTGGTCGCCGGCTGTCAACGTCACGACGCCGGGATGCCCGCTAACCCCGCCAGCCAGCGCGTCGAAGTCGGCGTCAAGACGCTCGTACCGCAACGCATCGTGATGACGGCCGAGCTTTCGGGCCGGCTTTCGTCGCTCAAGGTGTCGGATGTGCGGCCGCAGATTGGCGGCATCGTGCAGAAACGGTTCTTCGTCGAGGGCTCGGACGTGAAGGCGGGGCAGGTGCTCTACCAGATCGATCCGGCCACCTACCAGGCGACCTACGATCAGGCGCGCGGCACGCTCGCCAAGGCTCAGGCAACGCTCGCTTCGGCGAAGACAAAAGCCGACCGCTACGCACAGCTCGTGAAGATCAACGCGGTCAGCGCGCAGGACAACGACGATGCGATCGCGGCCGTTCGCGAGGACGAGGCCGACGTGATTGCGGATCGCGCATCGCTCGAGTCGGCGCGCATCAATCTCGGCTACACGCGGATCACGGCGCCCATTTCAGGCCGCATCGGCGCTTCGTCGGTGACCGAAGGCGCGCTCGTGACCTCGGAGCAGACCACCCCGCTCGCCACCATTCAGGCATACGACGAGATGTACCTCGACGTCACGCGCTCGAGCGCCGACTGGCTGCGCTTGCGCAAGGCGTTTGCCTCGGGCCGGCTCAAGCGGTCGGGCACGGGCGCGGCGGTGCAGCTCGTGATGGAGGACGGCACGCCGTACGCACACGCGGGCGTGCTGCAGTTTTCAGGCATCACCGTCGACGCCACAACGGGCTCGGTCACGCTGCGCATGGTCTTCCCGAACCCGGAAGGCGAACTGCTGCCCGGCATGTTCGTGCGCGCGCAGCTCGACGAGGGCGAGAGCTCGAGCGCGCTGCTCGTACCGCAACTCGCGGTCACGCGCGCTTCGGACGGCGGCGCGAGCGTCTGGGTCGTCGATGCGACGGGGCACGCGAAGCAGGTGGCGGTGCACGCGGACAGCGCTTATGCAGACCAGTGGATCGTCACGAGCGGACTGAAGGCAGGCGATCGCGTGATCGTGAGCGGGCTGCAGAAGGTGCAGGCGGGCGTGGCGGTTCACGTGGCCGCGAACTTGGCCAGCGCAGTTGCGGCTTCGTCTGCTGCGAAGTCGTAAGGAGGGCGCATGGCAGGTTTCTTCATCCAGCGCCCGATCCTCGCGTGGGTCGTCGCGATCGTCATCATGTTGATCGGCGGCGCGGCGACTACCACGCTGCCGATCGAACAGTATCCGACTATCGCGCCGCCTTCGGTGCAGGTCACGGCGACCTATCCGGGCGCCTCCGCCGACACGGTCGCGAAAGCCGTCACCCAGGTGATCGAGCAGAAGCTTTCCGGCATCGATAACTTGCTCTATATGTCGTCGACGAGTAGTGGAGCGGGGCAGGCGACCATCAACCTGACGTTCAAGCCAGGCACCAATCCGGACATCGCGCAGGTGCAGGTCCAGAACAAGGTGACTCAGGCCACCGCTTCGCTGCCGGAGACGGTGCAGGAGCAGGGCGTGCAGGTGGCGAAGGCGTCGAGCGACTTTCTGATGATCGTCGCCCTGTCTTCGCCGGGCGGCTCGCTCAATTCGATCGACCTCGGCAATGTCATCGCCACGCAGATCGAGGACCCGCTTACCCAGATCAGCGGCGTGGGCGACGTTACGCTCTTTGGCGCGCAGCATGCCATGCGGATCTGGCTCGACCCCGTGAAGCTGCGCAGTTTCGGTGTCACCGCGTCCGACGTGACGACAGCGGTCACCAACCAGAACGTGCAGCTTTCCGTCGGCGAACTCGGCGGCGCGCCTGCTACGGATTCCCAGGCAATCAACGCGACGATCTCGGCTTCGAGCCTGATGACGACTGCCGACCAGTTCGGCGACATTCTGCTGCGCGTGAACAGCGACGGCTCGAAGGTTCGACTCAAAGACGTCGCACGCGTCGAAGTGGGCGGCGATTCATACGATACGTCCTCGCGGCTCGACGGCAAGCCGGCCGCCGCGTTGGCCGTCAAGCTCTCGACCGGCGCGAACGCCATGGCGGTCGCGAAGGCCGTGCGCGCGAAGCTCGTGGAGCTGCAGCCGCAATTGCCGAAGGACGTGGCGATCGCGTATCCGTACGACTCCACGCCGTTCGTGAAGATCTCGATCGAGGAGGTCATGAAGACGCTCTTCGAAGCGGTGATCCTCGTGTTCCTCGTGATGTATCTGTTCCTGCAGAACCTGCGTGCGACGCTGATTCCGACGATCGTCGTGCCGGTCGCGCTGCTCGGCACGCTGGGCGTGATGTCGGCGATCGGCTTTTCGATCAACGTGCTTTCGATGTTCGCCATGGTGCTCGCGATCGGCCTGCTCGTGGACGACGCGATCGTCGTCGTCGAAAACGTCGAGCGCATCATGGCCGAAGAGAAGCTCGATGCGAAGGCGGCGACGAAGAAGGCGATGAGCCAGATCACCGGCGCGCTCGTCGGCGTGACGACTGTGCTGACCGCCGTCTTCATCCCCATGGCCTTCTTTTCCGGCTCGACCGGCGCGATCTATCGCCAGTTCTCGGTCACCATCGTTTCGGCGATGGTGCTCTCGGTGCTGCTCGCCATGACGCTCACGCCCGCGCTCTGCGCGAGCCTGCTGAACCCGTCGGCCGTCGAGCACGCACAGAGTCGCGGCTTGCTTGGCGCGTTCAATCGCTTTTTCACGAAGGGCAACGCGCGCTACAGCGCCACGCTTGCGCGCGTGGTGGCCAGGCCCGCGCGCTGGATGCTCGGTTTTGGACTGATCGTGGGCGTGGTCGGCATTCTGTACGTGACGCTGCCTTCGTCGTATCTGCCGGAAGAGGATCAGGGCGCGATCATGGTGTCGATTTCGGCGCCGGTCGGCACGCCTTCTTCGAAGACGCTGCAGACCGTCGCAGCCGTCGAGCAGTATTTCCTGAAGCAGCCCGCGGTGACGCACGTGATGGCCGTGAACGGTTTCAGCTTCAACGGGCAAGGGCAGAACAATGCGCTCGCGTTCGTGCAGCTGAAGGACTGGAGCCAGCGCGGCTCGAACGATAGCGCGCAGGCGGTGATCTATCGCGCGAACGCGGCCTTCGCGGGCAATCGCGATGCGCAGATCTTCGTGATGAACGAGCCCGCAATTCATGGTCTCGGCACGCAAAGCGGCCTCGACTTCGAGATCGAGGACCGCGCGGGCCAGGGGCATGACAAGCTGCTGAAGGCGCGCAACCAGTTCCTCGCGCTGGCCGCGAAAGACCCGTCGCTCGCAATGACGCGCTCGGCCGGCCTCGAAGATACGCCGCAGCTCTACGTCGATATCGACCGCGAAAAGGCGAGTGCACTGGGGCTGTCCATCGCCGATGTCGACACGACGATTTCCACCGCGTTCGGCTCCGCGTACGTGAACAACTACATCGACACCGGGCGAATCCAGAAGGTCTACGTGCAGGCGGATGCACCGTACCGGATGATGCCGGACGACGTCGGGCAATGGTACGTGCGCGCGGATTCGTCGTCGTCGAGTACTTCGTCATCCTCGAGTTCGTCGTCGAGCTCGACTTCGACTTCGGGTTCGACGTCTACATCGTCCACGACGACGTCGGGCTATGACGGCCAGATGGTGCCGTTCTCCGCATTCGCCACTACGCGCTGGACGTTCGGGCCGCCGCAAATCGAGCGCTACAACCGCGAACTGGCGATGCAGATGAGCGCACAGCCCGCGCCCGGTGTGAGCACCGGCCAGGCGATGGCCGCCGTCGAAAATCTCGCGAAGCAGTTGCCCACCGGATTCGGCATCGAGTGGACGGGGCAGTCGTATCAGGAAGTGCTTGCCGGTTCGCAGGCCACGTATCTGTATGCGATTTCGCTGATCGTGGTGTTTCTGTGCCTCGCGGGGCTGTACGAAAGCTGGTCGGTGCCGCTCGCGGTCATTCTCGTGGTGCCGATCGGCGTGCTTGGCGCGTTGTTAGGCGCGCATTTGCGCGGGCTGTCGAACGACGTGTATTTCAAGGTCGGCCTGCTGACGACAATCGGCCTCGCAACGAAGAACGCGATTCTGATCTTCGAATTCGCGAAGGATCTCCAGGAGCAGGGCCGCGGGCTCGTCGAGGCCACGCTCGAAGCCGCACACCAGCGCTTGCGGCCGATCCTGATGACATCACTGGCTTTCGTGTTCGGTGTGCTGCCGCTCGTGATCAGCACGGGCGCGGGCTCGGCCGCGCGCCATGCGATCGGGACCGGCGTTGCGGGCGGGATGGTCGCGGCGACAGCGCTCGCCATCTTCTTCGTGCCCGTGTTTTTCATCGTCGTGCGCCGGCTGTTCAAAGAGCATGGCGACGGCGAAGCCGCGCAGCCCGCAAAGGAACAGGAATGAAACTGAAGCTTCTATCCGTGCTCTGTGCTGCAGCATTGAGTGCATGTTCTCTCGACCCGGTTTATCAACGGCCCGCTGCGCCGGTCTCCACCACGTGGCCAACGGGCGCCGCGTACGCTACGGGTGCATCGGCGGCTACGCCCTCAACATCACCCGCGGCACCGAACGCGGCCGACGTCGGCTGGCGCGACTACTTCAAGGACCCGCGCCTGCAGGAGCTGATCGGGCTCGCACTCGACCACAACCGGGACCTGCGTGTCGCGGCGCTGCAGGTGGCCGAGTACGAGGCGCAGTACCGCATCACGCGCGCGGAACTGGCGCCGACGATCGACGCCGGCGGCTCGCTCACGAACACGCGCACCGACGGCGCGGTGAGCCACTCGAACACCGTGTCGGTCGGCACGACGTCGTGGGAAATCGACTTCTTCGGGCGCATCCGGAGCCTCAAGCGCCAGGCGCTCGAAAACTATTTGTCGACGCAGGCCTCGCGCACCAGCACGCAGCTTTCGCTCGTGGCCGATGTGGCGACCGACTATCTGCAATTGCTCTCCGACGAGACCCTGCTGAAGGTCTCGACCGACACCGCTGCGGCCGACCAGAGCACCTACGATCTCACGGTGAGCATGATGAAGATCGGTAGCGCGTCGCTGCAGGACGTGCGCGAGGCGCAGACGTCGCTGGCGAGCGCACGCGCAAGCGTGGCGTCATACACGCGCGCGGTCGCGCAGGACCGCAACAACCTGATCGCCGAAATCGGCTGTCCGTTGCCCGACGACTTCGCCACCGGGCCCACGCTGCTCGAGGGCGACACCATGTTCGCCGACGTCGATGCGGACATGCCATCCGATCTGCTCGCGCGGCGGCCCGATATCGTCGAGGCGGAGCATACGCTCAAGGCGGCGAACGCGAACATCGGCGCCGCACGCGCGGCGTTCTTTCCCAAGATCGAGCTGACAGCGAGCGCCGGCACCGCCAGCACGAGCCTCTCGCAGCTGTTCAAGGCGAGCACGGGTGCGTGGACGTTCGCGCCGACGATCACGATGCCGATCTTCGATTACGGCAGCAACAAGGCGTCGCTCGACGTGGCGAAGATCGAGAAGGAAATCGACGTGGCCGACTACGAAAAGGCGATCCAGACGGCGTTCAAGGAAGTGTCGAACGCACTGGCGGGACGCGCGACCTATGTCGATCAGGTCGCGGCGGACCGCGACTACGTGAAATCGGCGCAGGATTACTACGATCTCGCGCAGGCGCGCTACAAGACCGGCACCGACAGCTTCCTGACCGTGCTGACCGCGCAGCGCACGCTCTATACGGCACAGGAGCAACTCGTCACCGACGAGCTGGCGAAGCTCTCGAATCAGGTCACGCTGTACAAGGTGCTGGGCGGCGGCTGGTCGGCGACGAGCGTGCACGAGCAGGCTGCCGCAAGCGAGCAGGCGCGTTCCTGAAGCTTGCAGCCCAAAATGCGGCCCAGGCGAGTCACCCGCTAGAATTGCGATGGTCGGCGCTGCATTGTGCAGCGGCGCTTGCGACTTCCTTGCCATTACTCGATTCCATTCACGCGTGAAGACCGCTACCCTCGAACAACTGCGTGACGGGCAACTCGCCGGCGCACGACAGCTCAAGCTCGCCTGCGGGTTGACCGAATTTCCGCGCGAGATCTTCGACCTCGCCGACACCCTCGAGGTGCTCGACCTCTCGGGCAATGCGCTCACGTCGCTGCCGGACGACCTGCCGAGGCTGCGCCGTCTGCGCATTCTGTTCGCTTCGAATAACCCGTTCACCGAGTTGCCGCCTGTACTCGGCGACTGCGAATCGCTGAGCATGGTCGGCTTCAAGGCGAACCGCATCCGCCGCGTTTCGGGGCGCGCGCTGCCGCCGCAATTGCGCTGGCTGATCCTGACCGATAACGACGTCGATGCGCTGCCGGCCGAAATCGGCGAGCGTCCGCATCTGCAGAAGCTGATGCTCGCCGGCAACCGGCTGCGCTCGTTGCCCGAGACGATGGGCGCCTGCAGCCGGCTCGAACTGCTGCGGATTTCGGCGAACCGGCTCGACGCATTGCCCGACTGGCTGTTGCGCCTGCCGCGGCTCGCGTGGCTCGCCTACGCGGGCAATCCGCTGAACGTCGCGCGCGAGCAGGTGGCGCTGGCCGATGCGCCGGTGCCCGATATCGACTGGCATTCGCTCGCGCTCGGGCAAACGCTCGGCGAGGGCGCATCGGGCGTGACGCATCGCGCGACGCGTCTTTTGCGCGACGGGCATCCGGTGGAGGCGGTCGCCGTCAAGCTGTTCAAGGGCGCGGTAACGAGCGACGGTTTGCCGGAGCTCGAAATGGCCGCGTGCCTGCAAGCCGGGCCGCATCCGAACCTTATCCCGGTACTCGGCAAGATCACGGGTCATCCGCTGGGCGAGCACGGTCTCGTGATGGAACTCATCCCTCCGTCGTTCGTCAATCTCGCCGGTCCGCCGAGCCTCGACTCGTGTACGCGGGACGTCTACGCAGCCGACGTGCTGTTCGACCGCCCGGTTGCGTTGCAGATCGCGCGCGGGATCGCATCGGCGGCGCGGCATCTGCATGGGTGCGGGATCATGCACGGCGATCTCTATGCGCACAATATCCTGCACGACGGCTCGGGGCATGTTTTGCTCGGCGACTTCGGCGCGGCGTCCTTTCGCGATAGCGACGATCGCGCACAGTCTCAGGCGCTCGAGCGCATCGAGGTGCGCGCGTTCGGCTGCCTGCTGGAAGAACTCGCGCAACGTCTGGCCGGAGAGGCCCATGAACGCGACGCCGGGTTCGATGCGCTGATCGCAGACTGTTTCGCCGAGCAAATCGACCGGCGGCCTTTGTTCGAGGAGATTGTCGAGCGGCTGTCCGCCTGACGCCATGAAACGGGCGGTTTCGCTGACGCCCGAGGAATTTTCGCAAGCCGCTGAATACTCGGTGTGAAGGACAAGAATTCTGTCCTCTTTCCCACACTCATTCGTGCAACGAGCAACTACAGTTGAATCGTTGGGGATCAGTTGCACGTTGGACCCGCCATCGCCTGATTGCCGTCCCAGGGTGTGAACGCCATGAATAAATTCCTCAGCGCGCTTTTGCTCGCTTCGGCGCCGTTCGTCGCGTGGGGCGAGACGCCATTCCTCCATTCACACAGCGCGATCGTGTACGACGTCGCGCGCCACGCAGTCCTGCTCGAAAAGAACGCCGACGAGGCCCAGCCGATCGCCTCGCTCACCAAGCTGATGACGGCGATGGTCGTGCTGGACAGCGCCCAGCCGTTGGGAGACACGGTGACCGTCGACAACGACGACATCGATCGGCTCAAGCATACGGGGTCCCGCCTCCCTATCGGTGCGTCGCTCGAGCGAGGAGAGATGCTGCGTCTTGCGCTCATGGCGTCGGAGAACCGCGCTGCATCCGCGCTTTCGCATGCGTTCCCGGGCGGCCAGCCGGCGTTCATCCGGCAGATGAATGAAAAGGCGCGCGCGCTGAATATGGCGAATACGCACTTCGACGATCCAACCGGGCTCTCGCCCGAGAATCTCTCGACGGCGCGCGATGTCGTGAAGATGGCGGATGCCGCGGCGCGCTATCCGTTGATCAGCGAATACACTACGCTTCCCCGTTACGAAGAGGCGATCGGCACGAGGACGCGGTTCTATCACAACACCGACCCGATAGTGAGCTCAGCCGACTGGGACGTGCTGGTCGCAAAGACAGGCTATATCCGCGAGGCGGGGCGCTGCATCGTGGTCGATGCGAACATGCCGAACGGGCAGGTGATGATTGCGCTGCTCGGCTCGCGAACCTCGTGGGGACGCTCTGCCGATCTCGTCACCATACGGCGTTGGCTGAATGGCGACGACACGCCGGTCGTCGAACCGCGCTATTACGCAAGCGCCCGTGCGCATCATCGCTATTCGATGCTCGCGCGTTCTCACGGCGTCAGGGTGCGGCTCGCATCGTACCGGAGCGCCCCGACGTCGGGTGCACACCGGCAGAGCGTCAAACACCACGCCGGCAAGCGGGCGCACCATACGTTGGTTGCCGCGATAGGCTAAGCGGCGTCCGCGCCGATCGGCGTGTAGATCGCGAGCTTTAGCGCCGGGTCGTCGTTGGCCTGAAACGTCGCGTACTCATAGCGCTGCGTACCGCGCTGCGCGTGCGCAAAGACCTTCTGGCCCGACGCGCCGCTGCGCACGTCGTGTGCACTCCACCACCTCGCGAACTCTTCGCTGCCTGAACGCAGGCGCTCGACCAGCTCGACGAACGCCGGGTCGCCCGCATGGAGGTCGTGGCTCGTGCGAAACAGCGCGATCATGCGGCGGGCTTCGTCGGACCAGCTCGCGCCAAAGAGCCGCCGTGCCTCGGGTTCGATGAACATGTAGATCATGATGTTGCGGTCTTCCGCCGCGAGGCGATCGAAGCCCAGCAGATCGGAGGCGGCCTCGTTGCACAGGAGGATGTCCCAGCGCCGGCCGGTCACGTAGGCCGGCAGGGCGAGACGGGCGACGATCCGCGCAAGGGTCGGCGGCACGCTCTCACGCGCGAAAGTGCGTGCCTCGCCACGCTGCGCGAGCGCGCGCAAATGGGCGGCTTCGGCCTTGTCGAGCCGCAGTGCATGGGCAAGCGCATCGAGCGTCGCATTCGAGGGGCTGACGGCGCGTCCCTGCTCGAGCCGGACATACCAGTCGACGCCGATGCCCGCGAGTTCCGCGACTTCTTCACGCCGCAGGCCGGGCGTGCGGCGGCGTTGGCCGCCGCCCAGGCCGACGTCGCCGGGGCTCAGTTTCTTGCGCCGGGAGCGCAGAAAATCGCCGAATTGGGTTTGTGTCGTGACTGTCATCGCGTTCGCTTCGTGTAAGGTGGGACGGCGCAATCCTGGGATCGCAGCGGGCCTTGTTGCCCATTCTAAGCCTGCCAGAATCGGCTCGTTCCCCCTTCTGGAAGCGCCATGAAAGCAGCCATTCTGAAAACGCTCGACACGCCGCTCGCGATCGAACAGATACCGGATCCCCCTGCCGGCACCGGCGAGGTCATCGTGGACGTCGTTGCAGCGCCGGTGTTGTCCTATGCGCAGGAAGTGTTCAGCGGAGAGCGCCGCTATCCCATCGCGCTGCCGATCGTGCCTGGTTGCGGCGCGATCGGCCGGGTTCGAACCATCGGCCCGGATGCGACGAAGCTGCAACCGGGCGATTGGGTGTTCTGCGATCCGACGGTGCGTGCGCGCGACGACGCACTCATGCCCGACATCGTGCTGCAGGGCTGGAGCGCGCGGGGCGAGGGCGGTCAGAAATTGCAGTGCTATTTTCATGACGGCCCGTTCGCGGAACGGGTAAGGGTGCCGACCGAGAATGCGGTGCGTATCGGCGACATCGATCCGGCCGACGCCGCGCGATGGTGCGCGCTCAATACGCTGCTCGTGCCTTATGGCGGGCTGCTCGCGTCCGATCTGCGGGCGGGCGAGATCCTGCTCGTGAACGGCGCGACCGGCAACTTCGGCAGCGCGTGCGTCGCGGTCGCGCTCGCCATGGGCGCGCGCTGCGTCGTTGCACCCGGGCGCAACGTGCAGGCGCTCGGGAAGCTCGCGCGCAAATTCGGCGAGCGCGTGCGAACCGTGGCGCTTTCGGGCGACGAAGCAACGGATCGCGAACGCATGCAACGAGCGGCGCCTGGGCCGATCGACTGCGTGATGGACCTGATGCCGCCCTCGGTTCCGGCGACGACGGTGCGTGCCGCGGTGATGGCGGTCCGCCCATACGGGCGCGTGGTCCTGATGGGCGGGGTCGGCATGCTCGGCGGAGCCGGGCTCGAGCTGCCCTATCCGTGGCTCATGCGCAATGACATCACGGTGCGGGGCAAGTGGATGTACCCCACGCTCGCCGTGACGCTCATGACAGGTTTGATTCGTGGCGCACTGCTCGATCTGGGCCATTTCGATGTGACGACCTTCGCACTCGACGCTGCGAACGAGGCCGTCGCTCATGCAGCGGCGCACGGCGGGCCATTCAGCATGACGGTGATCTGCCCGTAGCGCCGATTCATGCGCTTTGCGGCGACGAACGGCGTGCACCCTTTCGTCCTGCCAGTGCGCCAAGCGCCGTCCGAGGCAATTCTTCGGTGGCCAGTGCCCACAGCGAATACGCCACGCCGCGCTGGAACAACAAGCCGACTGCACTGCGAAGCTCGCCCCTGCCCAGCGCATAGACCGAGTCGGTAACGGCCTTGGCGCCGTGCATCAGGACGCTGGCATGGCGGTAGCACCCCATCATGCAGGCGTTGCACGGTTCGCGTTGATCGGGGAGGCGGTCGAGGTCGAACACGGAGCCCATGGGCTCATGCCACGGCTCGCAACGCCAGACGTCGAGGTTCCAGTCGATATAAAAATACTTGCTGCCGGCGATACACGGAACGAGTTGCTGCTCGCCGCGCACGAACCGCGCGACTTCGTCCAGTGCGGCGCCCGGGTCCATCACGCGAAAGCGCTTTTTGAGGGCCTCGATGGCACTCAATGCTTCGAGTAGTTCGTCACGGCTGAGGTCGACGAGCTTCGAATTCTCGTCGTAAACAAGCGATGTGGAACCGAATGCGTCGCGCCTTGGGTAGGAAAACACCACGGAATCGAAGCCAAGCTGGCTGAGCGTTTCGGGAAGCGCTGCGTAGCGGACCAGATGGCTCACTGTCACCGTTGCGCAAACCGGGATGCCGAAGGTGTGCGCCTGGGCGATGCCCTCGCGGATGCGGGCCGCGAGGCCGGGCAGGCCGCGATTGCGCTCGTGCTCGCTCATGTCCGCGCTATCGATCGAGATCAGGAGACGCTTGAGGCCGGCTTCAGCGAGCTGCTTGATGTGGCGGGGGAGGAACCAGCCGTTCGTGATCACGCCGCACTGGATGCCGGCTTGCGTGGCCGAGCCTACGAGCGATTCGATTTGCGGATGCACCAGCGGCTCGCCGCCCTGGAGCGTCATGTAGCGGATCTTGCGTCTGCGCAGCATCGGCATTGCACGCGCGAACGCATCGGGATCGAGATAGCGGCGCGGGCCTGCCATTTTCTTCTCACGCGAGAAGCCGCAGAAGTCGCATGCAGCGTTGCAAACATTCGTCACCGAAACGTCGCAGACCGCCGGCAGCGGATTGCGGGGCTCGCTCGCGCCGTTGCTTACATTTGGCAAACTGCGCCACTTGATGGTCCGCTCTGTCCTGTCCATGGTGTCCTCGAGGTTTGCCAACTCGTTCCGCACGAACCATCATAGGTTACACAGTGCACACGTGTCGGATCGGGAACGATATTTGTTCAATCATGGCTCAAACGAATCCTGTTTGACTGGCCAGTGTCGGACGCCTTCAATCCCGATGCTTGAGGGCGTCTCACTGGGCAGTTCCGGGCGGGTTCGTGAACGTTATGCACGGGTTGCAGAAGGAGAGGGAAATGGTTGACACCACAACCACCAGGCCGCGCGTCATCGGCTTCAATCACGTCGCGCTGGAAGTCGGCGATATCGAGGAAGCGCTGGCTTTCTATGGTCGCATCTTCGACTTTCAGTTGCGCGGCAAGAGCAGGACGATGGCCTTCATCGATCTTGGCGATCAATTCATCGCGTTGCAGGCGGGACGCAAGCAGGCCGCCGACGACGGCCGGCACGTCGGCCTCGTTGTCGACGACAAGGAGGCGGCGCGCGCCGCGCTCGCGGCGGCGGGCGTGAAACCGCTCGACGGTCCGTTTCTGGATTTTCGCGATCCATGGGGCAATCGCATCGAGATCGTGGGCTACGACAACATCCAGTTCACGAAGGCGCCGAACGTCCTGCGCGGCATGGGCCTGACGCACCTGACCAAGAACGAAAGCGCGAAGAAAGAACTGGCCGAAAAAGGGATGGCGGCGAGTTGAAGTCCAGCTTTCGGTGATGGCGGATCGGCGGGACGGCTGCTTCGCTCAATTCGCTTGAGGTTGCGCTTGCTGCTCTTGTGGCGCCGGTTGTGGTTGCGGCGGCGGTTGCGGTACCGGTTGCGGTTGCAGCGGTGCTTGCGGTGCCAGTTGCGGCTGTGGCTGCAGCAGCGGCAGCGGAGGAGGTTGCGGCGCCGTGATCGGTTCGAGCCCGCTGTGCGTAATCGCGGCCGCCGCCTCGGGCGAGGACAGAAAGCGGATCAGCGCTGCTGCGCCGACCGGATTTCTCGCTGTGGTCGCAATACCGCCGGAGTACACCGTGTAACGTTGCACTTCCGCGGGCAGACTGCCGACCACCGTTATCCCTTTCACCGGCAATAGTTCCACGACCTGTTGCAAGCCGATCTCCGCGTCGCCGTTCGCGACGACAGTGGCGACCCGCTCGGCGGAAACCATGCGGCTTCTGCTTTTCACGCGCCCGTCAAGGCCCAGGCGCGAAAACAGTTCGTTGGCGATATAGGCGCCACTCGCACTATCCGGATAGACAATCGACTTCGCTGCAAGCAGCGTGCGGCGCAAGGCGTCGACCGTGCCGATGTCCGGTTTCGGCGCGCCGTCGCGCACCACGAGGCCGATTGGCGCGCGCGCGAAGTCCACCTTGCTGCCAGGCACCACGTTGCCGGCGCGAACCTGGCCGTCGAGCGCACTGCTGACCACGATCAGCACGTCGGCCCACTCGCCGCGCGCAAACCGCACGGGAATCGCATTCAGGGCGTTGCCCGTTGCCGCCCCCCAGACGGTGGCCAGCGTATAGCCGCTCTCGTCCTCGAATTGCGGGCCCAGATCACGATACGCTGGCGCAAACCAGCCCGACATCATGACTTTCACCTGGTCAGCCAGACATACGCCGGGGCCCAGTAGTGCGAACGCGATGCAGAGCGCGAGTGTGCGAACCCTCAGCTTGTGGATAGTCACGGTTGCGCCCCATCTCGATCGGCTGATCCGGCACCACGGACATGTATCGCTCCCTATTTGCGAGCAAAGCGTGCAACGAAAGCGCGCGATGAAAACGCGTTATGAAAGCGCGTCGTGGATACGACCTTTTGCATCGTTTATACAACACGTTCGTTTGTGCACACACTGGTTTTCTTCGCCTCTGATAGTCTTTTCCCAGCGACAGTTCGAGCGGTTATCAAACTTGACGCGTGCGATCGTGAAATCGAAGACAGGGGGGCTTATCCATGTTGCATTGGCTTTCAAACTTGATTGCCCACAATGCCGCAACGCCGGAGAAGCAGGCTCAACGCGCGATGAGTGAGTTGCGCATGGCACTGTTCCAGGCCGAACAGCGGGTTCTGGATGCGCAACTGCAGGCCGAGTATTACCGCACGCGAATTGCGTTTTGCGAGGAGGTGCTGAAGGCCGGCATCGAACAGGTGTCGGACCTGCGCAAAGGGCAACGCGAAGCGGTTACGCACGACTTGCGTCCGAACCTGAAGCTCACGACTTCGCAATAGTCGGGCGCGGCAGAAGAAACTCCTCGGCAGGGATAGAAAGTAAAAGAATCACAATGTGATGTAATATCTGTCCAGGGAGTTCGCCAGTCGATGCAAGGCCGAATCCGTACGGCGATTTGGGGACAAGGTGTGCGGCCGCACGGATCCGTGCGATGGCCCCGCATGGGCCGTGGCAGTTGCGGCTACGGCACCAAACTTGCTGAGTCGGTGTGTAGGGAAACCTTACTGGTCGAACAACTAGACCCTACATCAGGAGACGATCATGGATAAACGTGAGTACAGCCACTCCCAGGAGATCGAACAGGACGACGTTGATCCGGAAAACGAACCATTTCTGCATCCGTATCGTGCGTTACTGCACGAACCCACCGTCGTACTGATTGGCAACCCAGGCGACCGCGCAGACGTCGCTACGTCGGCGATACTGGGCTATAACTGACACGCAACGTTCGCTCGTTGATTGCCGGGTCAAATACTCGGTATTCCGAATTATCTGATTCGGCGATTCAACGGTTCGACGTTGGCGACAAGCGGCCGATGTGCGCCCATCCGGGCGCATCGCGCTCTTCCATCCGGTAGCCGGCAGAACAATCGACGCACCGCTAGACGCGCGGTAGATCGTCGATGGATTTTTCGACGTTACCGTCCGGCACTTCCAGATCGATTCCATCGATTCCGTTGGGATGCGGCACCGGCTTGATCTTCGGGCCAAGAAATCGCATGCCGCCCAGCGTAAACACCGAATACACCACGGCGCCCGAGCGGATGTCGCTGGTCACGGCCGCCACCTCGGAGATGGTGGGTGTCGAGAGCCAGTCGTGCGTCTGGGGGTCGATCAGCGCCCAGCGCACGTGTGTTACGCGGTCCGTTGAGGAACTGATGCGGACACCGTCGATACCATAGGTAGCCATAGCCGTCACCCTCGAGACGAGAATCCTAATGGTAATCCGTTCGCTGCCCGGGTGGTAGCGCGCCGGATGCCGTCCACCCGGCCGCGCTCACCACACCGCCTGGCTCGTGATTGCAAACTGCTTGAACTGGGTATCGACGTGCAACGGCGCGCCGTGCTCCGTCTTCTCGATGTGATCGACGAGCGGCAGCCCCACGCCTTCGAGCCAGTCGGAGAGGCCCAGGTCGACGGGCGTATCGATGCGCACGAACATGCCCGCGTTGGAGGCGAGCCAATGGCTGATCAGCGCCTTGGCGCGGCAGGCGTCCGGCGAATCGGGGGCGATCACGGGGCCGATCACGTGCCCGTCGCCAAAGCGGCGGAAGAGGGCGAAGCCGATCAGGTCGCCGTCGCGGTCGAGCGCGATGCCGCTCGCTTGATCGAGCAGTTTCGGCAGCATGTCCGAGCGGTCGAGGCCGCTTGCGCGCGTCGCCAGCTCGATGAGGCGGGGCCGGTCGCTCGCGCCGATCGGGCGCAGCCGCTCGCCCGCGGGCAGCGAGACGAGCGGCGGCTGAAACGCCGCGCCCTGGTGCTGGTGAATGCGGCCGATGCGCGTAAAGCCGAGCCGCTCGACGAGCGGCCAGCCCGTGTCGCTCGCGTGGAGCAGCAGCGTGCGCGAGGCGAGCGCCTGCATCCAGTGCTCGATCATGGCCCGGCCAATGCCGCGGCGCTGATGACTGGGCTTGACGATCAGCATGCCGAGCGTCGCCGCGTTGGGTCCGAACAACCAGGAGAACGCCGTGCCGACGAGCGAGCCGCTTTCGTCCACGGCCACGATGCCTTCGCCGATGCGGGCGGCGAAACGCCAGTCTTCGGGGCGGTGCCGCCAGCGCACTGCCGTCGACAACGCATGCGCGGCGGGCAGATCGTCGGCAGTAAATGCGCGGTAGGTAATGACGCTGTTCAGGTTTGGGTCGGACACGCCGGCCTCCAGATTCTGTATACGCGTCCCGTGACTATCGCATTGCCCGCCGTGGCTGACTAGGACGATCTTCCTGTTTGGGCGCGCGCCCGGCCGGCCCCCGTGATGCAATGCAAAACGCGGGGTTGGACGGTCAATAACGCGTCGATTCTGCTGATTGCGCTTTTTTGTCGGCGAAATATGCGGTGGCAGTGGACCTACGATATTTCCCATCGAGACCAAGTCGAGGGAACCCAGTCATGGACCAGTTCGATCCCGCCGCAGTGGCTGCCTCAGCGGCTGAAAAAGCCGGCCATTTCATCGGCGGCGAGTGGGTCGCCGAGGGCGCGGCGCGCATCGGGGTCGCGCGGCCATCGGACGGCGTCGTCTATGCCTCGGCGCCGCTTGGCGATGCGCAACTGGTGGACCGCGCCGTCGACAACGCGAAGCGCGCGTTTCGCGCGAGCGGCTGGCCACGCATGGCGCCGCGCGAGCGCGCCCGCATCCTGCGCCGCTTCGCCGACTTGATCGCCGCCGACACCGCCACGCTCGCGCCGCTCGAAGCGCTCGGCTCGACGCGCCCCGTGCGCGACGTGTGCGCGTGGGACGTGCCGTTCACGGCGGAAGGCATCCGCTTCTATGCCGAGTTCGCCGACAAGGTCGGCGGCGAGGTCGTGGCCACCGATCACGACCATCTGGGCATGACGATCGCCGAGCCTTATGGCGTGGTCGGCGCGATCGCGCCGTGGAATTTCCCGCTCGTGATGGCGTCGTGGAAGATCGGTCCGGCGCTCGCGGCGGGTAATGCCGTGGTGCTCAAGCCCTCGGAGATGACGCCGTTCTCCGTGCTGCGTCTGGCAGAACTCGCGATCGAGGCGGGCATTCCGCCCGGCATCTTCAACGTGGTGCAAGGCGACGGCGCGACGACCGGCGACGCACTCGTGCGCCACCCGGACATCGCGAAACTCACGTTCACAGGATCGACACGCGCGGGCTCGGCGATCATGGCGGCGTGCGCGCAAAGCGGCACCAAGCCGGTCACGCTGGAACTGGGCGGCAAGAGCCCGCAAATCGTCTTCGCGGATGCGCCGAAGCTCGACGAGGTCGCGCGCCGCATCGCCGGCGCGATTGCGGGCAATGCGGGGCAGGTGTGCGTGGCCGGCTCGCGCCTCTTGGTCGAGCGCACCGTTGCGGACGAGCTCGTTGCGCGCATCGAGCAGGCGTTCGCCGCGCTGCGCGCCGGCGCGACGTGGGCTTCGGGCACGACGCTGCCGCCCATCATTTCGGCAACCCAGGCCGCGCGCATCGAAGCGATTGTCGAGCGCAGCGTAGCCGAAGGCGCCACGCTCTACTGCGGCGGCCGCCGCGCCGACGCGCCGGTGCCCGGCGCGTTCTACCTGCCCACCATCCTCACCGGCGTGACGGCGCACACCGAGGCGGTGCGCGCCGAGATCTTCGGCCCGGTGCTTACGGTGCAGACCTTCGACACCGAGGAAGAAGCGCTCGCGCTCGCCTCGCATCCCGAATACGGCCTTGCCGCCGGCGTGCACACCGCGGACATCGGCCGCGCGCTGCGGCTCGTGCGCGCGCTGGAGGCGGGCACCGTGTGGGTCAACCGCTACGGCCGCAGCAACGACTTCATGATCCCGACCGGCGGCTACAAACGTTCGGGCATGGGCAAGGATCTCGGGCGCCAGGGTTACGAAGCGCACCTGCGTTTCAAGAGCGTGCTGATCGATACGGGAACCTGACGACATGCTGACTGCAAAGCTGACGAATGACGCAGGAAAACGCACGGTCATGCGGCTATGACCCGCGCGATGGCGCCACCGCAGAATCTGCTGCGGCGGCCCCTGCAAACGCGTGGTTTATACCGTGCAGGCCCCACGATTCGACGCCAACCCCCAATTTTGCGCTGCTTAAATTTTCCACAGGGACGCACTTCCACCTGTTTTCGCCACTGAGCCCGGAGCGGGTTCATCACACGAAAGGATTGCCATCATGATCGATTTCGAGCCGAAGTACATCACGTTCGACTGCTACGGCACGCTGACGAAGTTCCGCATGGCCGACATGGCGCGCGAGCTGTATGGCGACCGCCTCCAGGGCGCCGATCTCGAGAAGTTCGTCGCGTTCTTCGCGGGCTATCGCCGCGACGAGGTGCTCGGCGCATGGAAGCCGTACCGCGACGTGGTCGTCAATTCGGTGCGCCGCGCCTGCAAGCGCATGAACGTCGAGTTCATCGAGAGCGAAGCCGAAAAATTCTACACCGCCGTGCCGACCTGGGGCCCGCACCCGGACGTGCCCGAAGGCCTCGCGCGCCTCGCGAAGAAGTACAAGCTCGTGATTCTCTCGAACGCGTCGGACGACCAGATCCAGAGCAACGTCGACAAGCTCGGCGCGCCGTTCCATCGCGTGTTCACGGCGCAGCAGGCGCAGTCGTACAAGCCGCGCATGCAGGGCTTCGAGTACATGTTCGACCAGCTCAACTGCAACCCCGGCGACGTGCTGCACGTTTCGTCGAGCCTGCGCTACGACATCATGACGGCGCACGACATGGGCATCAAGCACAAGGCCTTCGTCAAGCGCGGCCACGAGCCGGGCACGCCGTACTACGAGTACTACGAAGTCGAGACGATCGGCGAACTCGCTTCGCAACTGGGTCTGTGAGAAGAGCGATAACCGAGGCCGCCCGATGAAGCTCGACTCCTACTGGCTCGATACCGCCCCTGGCGGTCTGCTCGCAAGCGAGGGACCGGTGGAGGGCCGCGTGGACGTCGCCGTGGTTGGCGGCGGCTTCACGGGGCTTTCAGCGGCGCTCGCGTTTGGCCGCCGCGGCGCGAGCGTCGCGGTGCTGGACGCGGGCCGCATGGGCGGCGGCGCATCGGGGCGCAACGGCGGCCAGTGCAATACCGGCGTGGCGCAGGACTATGCGGCGCTGCGCGAGCAGCTCGGCGTCGAGCGCGCGCAGGGTTGCTACCGCGCTTACGCGGCCGCCGTCGATACGGTCGAGCGGCTGATTCGCGAAGAGGGCATCGACTGCGACTATCTCGCCTCGGGCAAGCTCAAGCTCGCGGCGAAACCGCATCACCTCGAACACCTCGAACGCACGGCCGAGTTGATTCGCCGCGAGGTCGATCCGGACATCGAGATCATCGGCCGCGAGCAGATTCGCAGCGAGGTGGAATCGGACAGCTTCCATGGCGGACTGCTCCAGAAGCACGGCGGCCAGATGCACATGGGGCGCTTCGCGGTAGGGCTCGCAAACGCCGCGGTACGACGCGGCGCACAGCTCTACGAGCACGCCGCCGTGACGTCCATCGCGAAAGAGAGCGGCGGCTATCGTGTGGAGTCGGCTCGCGGAACGTTGCTCGCGCAACAGGTATTGATCGCGACGGGCCCTTCGCGGCATGGGCCGTTTGCGTGGTATCGGCGGCGTCTTGCGCCGGTCGGCTCGTTCATCGTCGTGACGGAACCGCTGCCGCCCGCGCAGCTCATGCGGCTATTGCCCAACCGCCGCTCGTACACGACGAGCCGCCTCATGCACAACTATTTCCGCGTGACGCCGGATTCGCGCCTGCTGTTCGGCGGCCGGGCGCGCTTCACGGCGTCGGAGCAGCCGTCCGATGCCAGAAGCGGGCGCATCCTGCAGCGCACTCTCGCGCAGCTCTTTCCGGCGCTCGCGAGCGTGCGGATCGACTACTGCTGGGGCGGGCTCGTCGATATCACCGCGGACCGCCTGCCGCGCGCGGGTCGGCACGAAGGCGTGTGGTTCTCGATGGGCTACAGCGGTCACGGCACGCAGATGTCGACGCACATGGGCCAGGTAATGGCCGAAGTGATGAGCGGCAACCCGTCCGCGAACCCGTGGCGCGATTTCGCGTGGCCTGCCATTCCGGGGCACACGGGCAAACCGTGGTTTTTGCCGCTCATCGGCGCGTACTACCAGATCAAAGACGTTTTTTACTGACCCAGCTTTTCCACAACACACAGCCTCGATACGTCGAGCTGCGGCCCCCCACATCAGACGCGGAGAAGTTTCATGAGCATCGACAAATCGCTTGAAGACATCGCTCACACGGGCGTGCGGCTCGATGAATTGACGAAGCGCGGCGCCTCGCGCCGCGACCTCCTTCGCGCGATGGTCGCGGGGGGCATGATGTCGATGACGGGTGCGGGCCTGCTTGCCGCGAGCGGCGCGGCCTTCGCGCAGGAAAAGCCGAAGCAGGGCGGCAAGATCCGCGTGGCGACGCAGTCGTCGTCCGCGTCGGACACGCTCGACCCCGCGAAGGAGTCGGTGTCGACCGACTATGTGCGCGCGAACATGCTGTACAACGGCCTGACCGAGTACGACTCGCATCTCGGCGCGCAGATGGCGCTCGCGCAGTCGCTCGAAACGAAAGACGCGACGGTGTGGGTCGTCAAGCTGCGCAGCGGCGTGCAGTTCCACGACGGCAAGACGCTCGCGCCCGCCGACGTGGTGTACTCGCTCATGCGCCACAAGGATGCCGCGGTGGGCTCGAAGGTCAAGACGCTCGCTGACCAGTTCCAGGACGTGAAGGCCACGGGCCCGAACGAAGTGACGATCACGCTCTCGGGGGCGAACGCCGACCTGCCCGTGATCCTCGCGGACGCGCACTTCATGATCCTCAAGGACGGCGCGAACGACTTCAAGACGGCCGTGGGCACCGGCCCGTTCAAGCTCAAGGAGTTCTCGCCGGGCGTGCGCACGGTGGTCGTGCGCAACGAGCGCTACTGGAAGCCGGGCCTGCCGCATCTGGACGAGATCGAACTGGTCGGCATCGGCGACGAGTCGGCGCGCGTGAACGCGTTGCTCTCGGGCGACGTGCAGCTCATCAACCAGGTGAGCCCGCGCTCGACCTCGCGCATCAAGGGCACGCCGGGCTTCGCGGTGAAGGAGACGAAGACGGGCCAGTACACCGACCTCATCATGCGCGATGAAGGCGGCATCACGGGCAACGCCGACTTCCGCCGCGGCATGATGCACCTGTTCGACCGCGAGCAGATCCGCAACGCCGTGTTCCTCGGCTATGGCGCGATCGGCAACGACCAGCCGATCGATCCGACCAACAAATATTATTTTGCTGGCCTGCCGGAGCGCACGTTCGATCCGCAGAAGGCCAAGTTCTACTTCCAGAAGGCGAAGCTCGGCAGCACGCCGCTGCAGATCTATGCCTCCCCGGCAGCGGACGGCTCGGTCGAAATGGCGATGCTGCTGCAGCAGGTCGCGCCGCAGGCGGGCCTGAACCTTCAGGTGGTGCGCACGCCCGGCGACGGCTACTGGTCGAACCACTGGATGAAGCACCCGCTGACCTTCGGCAACATCAACGCGCGCCCGAGCGCCGACGTGATCTTCACGCAGTTCTTCAAGTCGGATGCGCCGTGGAACGAGGCGAACTGGAAGGACCCGAAGTTCGACCAGATGCTTCTGGCCGCGCGCGGCGAGCCGGACGAGGAGAAGCGCAAGAAGATCTACGGCGACATGCAGGTGCTCGTGCACAGCGACGGCGGCATCGGCATTCCGCTGTTCCTCAGTTCGCTCGACGCGCATACGACGAAGCTCAAGGGCCTCGGTTCGATTCCGATTGCCGGACTCATGGGCTTCAAGTTCGCCGAGAACGTCTGGCTCGAGGCGTAGTTCCTGGTGCGATGTATGCGGCCGGTGTGCGCCTGGATGGGCGCCCGGCCACCGATTCCCCGCTTCATGATGCTCAGGGAGGCGACATCCGATGAAAGCTCACGCGCAACGTCTCATTGCCGCGCGTCTCGGTCTCGCGCTGCTCACGTTGCTGATCGTCTCGGCAATCGTGTTCGGTCTCACGGGCCTGTTGCCCGGCGACGCCGCGCAGCAGGCCCTCGGCCAGGCGGCCACGCCTGAGCAGGTGGCCGCGCTGCGCCACCAGTTCGGCCTCGACCAGCCCGCGCTCACGCGCTATGTCCACTGGCTGCTGCAAGCCGTGACTGGCAACTTCGGCACCTCGGTGTCGAACAACCAGCCGGTGAGCGAACTGATCGCCACGCGCCTGCCGAATTCGCTCGTGCTCGCGGGGCTCACCACGCTCGTTTCGGTGCCGCTGGCGCTGGCCATCGGCATCTTTTCCGCGGTGTTCCGCGGCTCGTTGCTCGACCGCGTGCTCAACGTGCTCACGCTCTCCGCCGTGGCCGTGCCCGAATTTCTGGTCGCCACCATCGCAGTGCTGATCTTCGCGGTGAAGCTGCGCTGGCTGCCCGCGCTCTCGTACCTCTCGGAGGTGGACTCGTTCGGCACGCTGCTGCGCATCTATGCGATGCCGGTCATGACGCTGTGCTGCGTGATCGTCGCGCAAATGGCGCGCATGACGCGCGCCGCCGTGCTCGACCAGCTGAGCGCGGCTTATGTGGAAATGGCGCGCCTGAAGGGGGCGTCGCCCGCTCGCATCGTGCTGCGCCACGTGCTGCCGAACACGATCGGCCCGATCGCCAATGCCGTCGCGCTGAGCCTCTCGTATCTCTTCGGCGGCGTGGTGATCGTGGAGTCGATCTTCAACTATCCGGGCCTCGCGAGCCTGATGGTCGACGCCGTGACGAACCGCGATCTCCCGCTCGTGCAGGGCTGCGTGATGGTGTTCTGCGCCGCCTATCTGGTGCTCGTGCTGATCGCGGACCTGTGTCAAATCGTATCCAACCCGAGGCTGCGTCAACGATGAACCGACCCGCCACATCCCATGCCGCGACCGTGCTCTACGCGACGAGCGAGAGCGAGGAACGGCCCGCCGCCGACGTCGTCAAGGACGTGCCGGGCGACGTGCCCACGCCGCCGCGCACGCCGCTGCGCCGCATGGTCGGGCGCCTCCCGGTGCTCGGCCTGATCGGCCTTGCGATCGTCGTGTTCTGGCTCGGCGTGGCCTTCATCGGGCCGCTCGTCGCGCCGTACAAGGGCGGCGCGATCACCTCCACGGAAATCTTCGGCTCGTATAGCGCGGCGCATCTGCTCGGCACCGATTTCCTGGGCCGCGACATGCTGAGCCGCGTGCTTTACGGCACGCAGTACACCGTGGGCCTCGCGCTCGCCGCCACGCTGCTCGCCAGCGGCATCGGCACATTCTTCGGACTGCTTGCGGCGGTCGCGCCGCGCTGGATCGACGAGGTGCTGAGCCGCCTGTTCGATGCGCTGGTCTCCATTCCGAGCAAGGTGCTCGCGCTCGTCGTGATCGCGGCGTTCGGCTCGTCGGTGCCGATGCTCATCACCGTCGCGGCGCTCGCCTATATTCCGGGCGCGTTCCGTATCTCGCGCTCGCTGGCCGTGAACCTGATGACGCTCGAATACGTGCAGGTTGCGCGGGCGCGCGGCGAAGGGCTGTTCTATATCGCCCGCGTGGAAGTGCTGCCGAACATGATCCACCCGATGCTCGCCGACTTCGGCCTGCGCTTCGTGTTCATCGTGCTGCTGCTCTCCGGCCTGTCGTTCCTCGGCCTTGGCGTGCAGCCGCCGGACGCGGACTGGGGCTCGCTCGTGCGCGAGAACATCGGCGGCCTCGCGGAAGGCGCGCCCGCCGTGCTGATGCCGGCCGTCGCCATCGCGACGCTGACCGTGGGCGTGAACCTGCTGATCGACAGCCTGCGCCGTCACGGCGGCCGCGCGCAGGGAGGCGGAAAATGAACATGATCGAAGTGACGGGCCTGCGTGTGGTCGCGGGCGCGGCGCCCGATGCGGTCGTCGAGATCGTCAAGGGCGTCGACTTCACGGTGAGAAAGGGCGAAGTGCTCGCGCTGATCGGCGAGTCGGGCTCGGGCAAGACCACCATCGCGCTCTCGCTACTCGGCCACGCGCGCGACGGCTGCGCCATTGCGGGCGGCAGCGTGAAAATCGGCGGCACCGACGTGCTCGCGCTCGACGAACGCGGCCGCCGCGCCTTGCGCGCGCGCACCGTGGCTTATGTCGCGCAGAGCGCCTCGGCGGGCTTCAACCCGGCGCGCACGATCATGGATCAGGTGACCGAACCTGCGCTGCTGCACAAGCTGATGTCGCCCGCGGCGGCGCGCGAGAAGGCGGTGAGCCTGTTCCGTGCGCTCGCGCTGCCTGCGCCCGAGACGATCGGCGCGCGTTATCCGCACCAGGTGTCCGGCGGCCAGTTGCAGCGGTTGATGGCGGCGATGGCGCTCATCACCGACCCCGCCGTGGTCGTGTTCGACGAGCCCACCACGGCGCTCGACGTGACCACACAGATCGAAGTGCTCGCAGCCTTCCGCAAGGTCGTGAAGGAGCTGGGCACGACGGCCGTGTATGTGTCGCACGATCTCGCGGTCGTTGCGCAGATGGCCGATCGTATCGTCGTCCTGAACAATGGCGCGGTCCGCGAGAACGGCACGACGCTCCAGGTGCTCGACGCCCCCGTCGACGACTACACGCGCGCGCTGCTGGCCGCGCGCCGCCACCCCGACCCCGGGCCGCCCGCCGTGCCGCCTGCCGCCGAAGTGCCGCTGCTCGAAGTGCGCGGGCTGACCGCAGGCTATGGCCGGGTCGATGCGAACGGCGTGCCCGCCGTGCGCGTGCTGGAGGACGTGAGCCTGCGCATCCCGTGCGGCAGTGCGCTGGGCGTGATCGGCGAATCGGGCTCGGGCAAGACGACGCTCGCGCGCGTGGTGGCCGGTCTGGTCGAGCGCGCGCGCGGCGAGGTGCTGCTCGACGGCGTGCCGCTGTCGGCAACGCTCTCGGCGCGCACGCCCGATCAGTACCGGCGCATCCAGATCGTGTTCCAGAACGCCGACACGGCGCTCAACCCGAGCCGCACGATCGCCGAAATCCTCGCGCGGCCGATGTGCTTCTATCACGGCCTGCGCGGCGCGCGGGCGCAAAAGCGCATGCTCGAACTGCTCGATCTCGTGAAGCTGCCCGCCTCGATTGCGAAGCGGCAGCCGGACGGTCTCTCGGGCGGCCAGAAGCAGCGCGTGAACCTGGCCCGCGCCCTTGCGGCCGAGCCCGCGCTCATTCTTTGCGACGAGGTGACGTCCGCGCTCGATACCGTCGTTGGCGCGGCGATTCTCGACCTGCTCGGCGAACTACGGCGCGAGCTGGGCGTCTCGTACATGTTCATCAGCCACGATATTTCGACGGTGCGCGCGATCTGCGACGACGTCGTCGTGCTGTACGGTGGCCAGTGCGTCGAGGCGGGTCAGCGCGACGTGCTGGAGGCGCCGCCTTATCACCCGTACACGGGGTTGCTCGTCGATTCGGTGCCGGCCCTGCAGCCGGGCTGGCTCGACGCACGGCGTGCCGTGGCGGGCGCGGCGCTGCCGCCGCTCGGGGCGTCGGCCGAGGTGCGCGAGCTGTGCGCGTTCCGGGCGCGCTGCCCGGTGCGTATCGATGGCGCGTGCAATGTCTCGGCGCCCGCGATGAAGCGCTTGCCCAACGGCGCGCAGATTCTTTGCCATCACACGACGGCGGAACTGGAGCGCCTGCAGACCTCACAGGCGGCGCAAGTCGCGCAGGCAACCCAATCCACCGGGAGGGCAGCCGCATGAGCGCGCGCTTCGTGAGAGTGGCGGAAGCAGGCCGCCCGACCTTCGAGATCGAGATCGACGGCCGCGTGGCGCAGGCCGCCGAGGGCGACACGCTGATGGTCGCGCTGCTCGCCACGCAGGACGCGCTGCGCGACTGCGAGTTCGACGACGGGCGCCGCGCCGGTTTCTGCCTGATGGGCGCGTGCCAGGACTGCTGGGTGTGGACCGCGCAGGGCGAGCGCCTGCGCGCCTGCACGACGCCCGCGGTGCCGGGCATGTCGATCGTCACGCGCAACACGCTTGCCGGGGAGGGCGTATGGCCGCGCGCGCAGAACTGAAGGTCGTCGTGATCGGTGCAGGACCAGCGGGCGTGCGCGCAGCGCAGACGCTGGTCGCGGCGGGCCTGCGTCCCGTCATCGTGGATGAGGGGCGGCGCGACGGCGGCCAGATTTATCGGCGTCAGCCCGAAGGCTTCAAGCGCGGCTACGAAACGCTCTATGGCACCGAGGCCGAACGCGCGGCGTCGCTGCATCGCGATTTCGACGCGCTGCGCTCGCACATCGATTACCTGCCCGACACGCTCGTCTGGAACGTCGGGCCGAAGTCCGTGCATCTGGCGAGCGGCACGCGCTACCACGAGCTTGCCTTCGACGCGCTGATCGTCTGCAGCGGCGCCACCGACCGGCTCATGCCCGTGCCGGGCTGGCATCTGGCGGGCGCGTATAGCCTGGGCGGTGCGCAGGTCGCGTTGAAGTCGCAGGGCTGCGCCATCGGCGCGCGCACCGTCATGATGGGCACCGGTCCGCTGCTTTACCTCGTCGCCGCGCAGTACGTGAAAGCGGGCGCGACGGTGAGCGCGGTGCTCGATACGTCCACGCTCTGCCAGCGCCTGCGCGCGTTGCCCGATTTGCTGCAACTGCCCGCCACGCTGCGCAAGGGCATGGCGCTCGTGCGCACGCTGCGCCGCGCGGGTGTGCCGATGCATCGCGGCGTGACGCCGCTCGCGATCGAAGGCTCGCCCGAGCACGGCGTCACGGCGGTACGCGTGAAACTCGCGAACGGCGGCGAAGCGCGCGTGGCGTGCGACGCCGTCGCGCTGGGCTATCACTTGCGCTCGGAAACGCAAATCGCGGATCTCGCCGGTTGCGCGTTCCGTTTCGATCAAGCCGCGCGGCAATGGCTGCCCGAAGTCGATCAGGACGGCCGCAGCAGCGTGGCAGGCGTCTATCTGGCCGGGGACGGCGCACGCGTGCGTGGTGCCGACGCGGCCGAGCGTGCGGGCCGTCTCGCCGCGCTGGCGGCGTTGCAGGATGCGGGCGCGGGCGCATCGAAAGGAGCACTCGCCGAAGCGGCAAGACTGCGCGTCGAACTGGCACGCCTCACGCGCTTTGCACAAGGCTTGCGCAAAGCCTTTCCGTGGCCCGCGCATTTCGCGGCGACGCTGCCCGACGACACCGTCGTGTGCCGCTGCGAAGCCGTCACGGCAGGCGAATTGCGCCGCGTGGTGCGCGAGACGGGCGCCACGGAAGCGAATCGCGCGAAGGCGTTTTCACGCGTGGGGATGGGGCGCTGCCAGGGCCGCTTCTGTGCGCACGCGGGGGCCGAAGTCATCGCAGCCGAGGCGCGCGTGCCGCTGGAAGCCGTGGGCCGGCTGCGCGGGCAGGCGCCGGTCAAGCCGCTGACGATGACGCTGAGCGCCGCGGGGAATGACATCGACGAAGCGCAGGGTGGCGCGGCGCCCGCCGCGCAAACGCAGTCCGGCGCATGCCGTACAAAGGAGTTCAGCGAATGACGGATCGCGCCGATGTGATCGTGATTGGCGGCGGCATCATCGGGACGTCCACGGCGTTCTTCCTGAGCCGCCGCAAGCGCTCGGTGATCCTGATCGAACGCGGGCTCACGGGTCAGCAGGCGAGCGGCGTGAACTTCGGCGGCGTGCGCCGCCAGGGACGCGCGCTCTCGCAGCTTGCCATGTCGAATCGCGCGCTCGATATCTGGTATCGCGCGCAGTCGTTGCTCGGCGAGGATGTCGAGTTTCTGCCTTCGGGCCACACGCGCGTGTGCTACCACGCACATGACGCCGAATACTTTCATCGCTACGCCGGGCAGACGCGCGCTTACGACCTCGATCTCGAAGTGCTCGAAGGCGCCGCGATGTTCAAGCGCTTCCCGTTCCTTGGCCGCGAGGTGCTGGCCGCCTCCATCTCGCCGCGCGATGGCCACGCCAATCCGCGTCTGGCCGCACCGGCGTTCGGGCGCGCCGCCGCGCGGCTCGGCGCGACTCTCGTGGAGAACACCGAGATCGTGCGCGTGGAAAAGGAAGCGGGCGGCTTTCGCGTGGAGAGTGCAACGGGCGCCGTGTGGCGCGCCGAGCAACTGCTGATTTGCGCCGGCGCATGGGCGGGAGCGCTCTCCGCGCAATTCGGCGAGCCGGTGCCGCTCGTCGCGCGCGGCCCGCAAATGGCCGTGACCGAGCCCGTGCCCTACCGCTTCATGCATTCGATGGGGGTCTACACGTCGAACAAGGAAGAGAGCGTGTACTTCCGGCAGATTCCGCGCGGCAACCTCGTGCTGGGCGGGGGCGCCCCAGGGCCTGCCGACGCAGCAACGTGCCGCGCAGGCGTGTTGCCGGGCAACACCGTGCAGCAGATCGCGCAGTTCCGCCGGCTGGTTCCCGCGCTTGCGCCGCTGCATGTGATTCGCGTGTGGAGCGGCGTGGAAAGCTACCTGCCGGATTCGGAGCCGGTGATCGGCCCGAGTTCGACGACAGACGGTCTTTTCTATGCGTTCGGCTTCAGCGGCTCGGGCTTCCAGATCGGGCCGGGCGTGGGCGAAACGCTCGCGGAACTGCTCGACGCCGGCGCAACCGACATACCGCTCGAACCGTTTTCGATTGCGCGTTTCGGGCGCATGGAGCCTGCTGCAAGCGCGCGCACATCGACTGCCAGCGAGGCTTGATCATGTATGACGCGAATGCATCCGTTGCCGCGCCAGTCACGCCGCTGCGCGATGCGCTGGCCTATATCGACGCGAATTTCGACAAGTCCGTGAGCCTTGCCGAACTGGCCGAGGTATCGGCGCTCAGCGTCTCGCGCTTCGCTACCGTGTTTCGTCAGCAGGTCGGCCTCTCGCCCTACAAGTACCTGTGCGAGGTGCGCGTGCGCCGCGCGCAGCTATTGCTGCTGGCGGGCGTGCCGGGCGCCGTGGTCGCGACACAGGTCGGCTTCTTCGACCAGAGCCATCTGGCGCGCCATTTCAAGCGCTTTTGCGGCGTGACGCCCAGCGCCTTCCTGCAGCAGGCGAGGGCGCTCGAAGCGGCTTGAGCGCGCTCTGTCCTGCGTCGCGCGTCACAGCATGACGTAGACCTTGCGCATCGTTTCGTCGACTTCCCACGAGCGCCTGCACGTCGACGCTTTGCGTGATCTGCTGAACTTTCATCATCCGTTCGTTAACCTGAATAAAGGGAGGGGGCGCTTCAGCGCTTCTGAACGATGCGCTGCTCGATCTTGCCGAGCCGCACCACGGTCACACCCGGGCGCAACTGGCGCAGCGAAGGCATCACGAGAATGCAGTCGTCGTAGGGCGTGACTACCGGCGCGCCTTCGGACCAGCCGATCACGGCGCCGGCCTTCGGGAACACTTCGAGGCCCGTGTAGTCGCCCGCGAAACGGAAGTCCATGCTCTTCGCCACCACGGGCCCCGTCACGCGCACGACGCGCATTTCCGGCGGCAGCGGCTGCAGCCAGTCGGCAGGCAGATCCGCTTCGTCCACGACGCCCGAAAGCAGCAGAAAGCGCGCGGTGACATCGCGCGCCACGGTCACGGCGCTCGCTTCCCAATGCTGTCCGCACTCGATCAGGAGCGCGTTCTTCGCGCTCGCGGCGTCGCCGAAGCCTTCGTAATCGCGCATGCGGCGGCCTTCCGGGTGGCCCTCGTCGCAAATGACGGTGGCCGGCGCGCCAAGCCGCGCAGAGAGTTCGATGCCCTTGGCGAGCGGCCCAGCGACGATGAGCGGCATGCACTTCTCGTGCATCGAATGGAGGTCGAGCAGCAGATCGACGTCGTCGATCACGGGCCGCATCGCGCGGGCGCGGCGTAGTTCGCTCGATTCGCGCGCGAGGTCGTCCAGCGCCTGCGCGGTCCACACGCGGTTGAAGTCCTGATCGACGAAACGCGCGGCATCGGGCTGCGCAGGGTCGAAGCGGCGGTAGGCTTCCACGTTCGCGAACGCGAGCGTGAGCTTGCCGCGTCGTGGCCGCAGCCGCGCGCGCAGCAGCGCATCGACGACGATCGCGCCACACACTTCGTTGCCGTGCGTGAGCGCATTGATCATCACATGCGGGCCGGGCGCGCCTGCGTCGAACGTGTGCACATAGGGGATGCCCGTCTCGCTGCGTTCGTGCGCGGCAACGTCGGGGAACGCGACTTCGATCGGATAGGTGCTCATGCAAGCCCTCCCTGGCAGAGATATTTGATGGAGAGGTAATCGTCGAGCCCGTACTTCGAGCCTTCCCGGCCATAGCCCGATTCTTTCACGCCGCCGAACGGCGCCGTTTCGCTCGCGAGCGCGCCTTCGTTGATGCCGACGATGCCCGCTTCGAGCTGCCGCGCGACGCGATCGATGCGGCGCACGTCCTGGCTGTAAAAGTAGGCGGCGAGGCCATACGGCGTGTCGTTGGCGGCGCGGATCGCCTCGGCTTCGCCGTCGAAGCGGAACAGCGGCACAACGGGGCCGAAGGTTTCTTCGCAGCTCAGTTGCATGACGGGCGTGGCGTCCGCGAGCACGGTCGGCGCGTACCAGTTCGCGCCCAGTTCGCTTAAGCGCTTGCCGCCCGTGAGCACGCGTGCGCCGCGGCTCACGGCGTCGTCCACGTGGCGGGCGATCTTCTCGACCGCGCGCGCGTTGATCATTGGGCCGATCTGCGCGGCGGGGTCGGTCGCGGGCGCGACTTTCAACGCGGCCACGCGCGTGGCGAGCTTGTCGGCGAAGCGCTCGAACACGCCCGCTTGCACGTACACGCGATTGGGGCACACGCAGGTCTGGCCGCCGTTACGGAACTTCGCGGCCATGAGCCCTTCCACGGCGGCGTCGAGATCCGCGTCGTCGAACACGATGAACGGCGCGTTGCCGCCCAGTTCGAGCGAGAGCTTCTTCAACGTGCCCGCCGATTCCCTCGCGAGATGCTTGCCCACGGGCGTCGAACCGGTGAAGGTGATCTTGCGCACGCGGGCGTCCGCGAGCCAGTCGGCGACGGCGGTGACGCCGCGCTCGCGCGACGCGCAGATGAGGTTCAGCACGCCGGGCGGCACACCGGCCTCGTGCGCGAGCATGACGAGTGCAAGCGCGGTGAGCGGCGTATCTTCGGCGGGCTTGCCGACCACCGTGCAGCCCGCGGCGAGAGCGGGGGCGATCTTGCGCGCGATCATCGCGAGCGGGAAGTTCCAGGGCGTGATCGCCGCGACCACGCCAACGGGCTCCTTCACGGCGCTCATGCGCTTGCCGCGCTGCTGCAGCGGGATGAGGTCGCCGTAGATGCGCGTGGCCTCGTCGGCGAACCAGGCGACGTAGGACGCGCCATACATCGTTTCGCCGCGTCCCTCGTGTAGGGGCTTGCCTTGTTCGAGCGAGATCAGATGGCCGAGTTCGTCGGCGTTCGCCACGATCAGCGCATGCCAGCGGCGCAGTACGGCGGCGCGTTCGGCGGGGAGCGTGTCGCGCCAGGCGGGGAATGCGCGGGCCGCGGCGTCAGTGGCGGCGCGTGCGTCGTTCGCATCGCTATCGGCGACCTCGGCGATCGTTTTGCCGGTCGCGGGATCGGTTACGGCGAAGCGCGTACCGGAGGCCGAGGGCACCCATTGCCCATCGATGAAGTTGTCGCTGCGAATCAGCGCGCTCAAGGGATAACGCGTAGTCATATGCCGGGTCCTTTCCGCACGTGCGGAAGAAGATGGATCGATGCCGGGAAGCGAGCGCGCACGACGGGCACGCCGAAGCCGCGAGGTTTCGGCGCGAAGCGCGCGCGAGAAAACGGAGGCGGGACGCAGGAGCGCGAGGCGCATGCCTCGCGTGCGTCGCCCATGCTCAGGAATGCAGGTTCTGCGAGAACAGGGTTTCGAGCGGGTAGTGCGTCTTGACGAACGCCGTCTTGATGATCACGTAGCTGAAGTACTTCTCGATGCCGATATCGCGCTCCAGCAGCCCCTCGACGATGCTCTGATAGTGGCTCACGCTGCGCGCGACGAATTTCAGCAGATAATCGTAGCCGCCGCTCGCGAGATGGCACTCGACCACCTCGTCCACCTCGCGTATCGCCTTCTCGAACTTGATGAAGTCCTCGCGGCGATGGTCGGCGAGCGTGACCTCGGTGAACACCATCTGCACGTCGCCCAGCTTTTCCAGCTGGATCTGCGCGCCGTAGCCGACAATGAACCCCGCCTTCTCCAGACGTTTTACGCGGATCAGGCAGGGGCTGGGCGACAGCCCGACTGCGTCGGCCAGTTCGACATTCGTGATGCGCCCCCGCTTCTGCAGTTGCGAGAGGATGCGCAAATCGATTCGGTCCAGCTTGCAGTCGTTGCTCATCGTGATGGGGGCGGCCCTGCATGTCGAAGTGTCGAGTGATGGTATCACGCGGCGACACGGACGCTGACCCCATTCTTTGCCGTCAATGCGGCGCGCACTTCGGGCTGCGCGAGCACGTCGTCGAGCGTTTTTTCGAGGCGCTCGAACAGCAGGTCGAACTCGCTTTCGGTGTACGAAAGCGCGGGCGCGAAGCCGAGAATGCCGTCGCCGAACGCGCGGAATACGAGGCCGTTGCCATACGCGGCGGCGGCGATGCGATCGGGCAGGCCGAGCTGTGCGTCGAAGCGCTGCTTGCTCTCCTTGTCGGCGACGAGTTCGAGCGCGCCGAGCAGACCGCGGTGACGCGAGTCGCCCACGAGCGGATGGGCGAGCAGCGCGTCGAGCCCCTGAGCGAAGCGCGGCGCACGCGCGACGCCGTTCGCGAGCAGGCCGCCTTCGTGATAGAGGCGCATGACTTCGAGGCCGATGGCCGCGCTCACGGGGTGCGCCGAATAGGTGTGGCCATGGCCGATCACGGCGGCGGCATCGCCATCGGCAATGCCTCGATAAACGGCATCCGACATCAACACGGCGCCCATCGGCGCATAGCCTGCGGTGAGGCCCTTGGCCACGGTCATCAGATCCGGCTCGACGTCTTCGGCCTGGCACGCGAAGAGCGGACCCGTGCGGCCAAAGCCCGTAATCACCTCATCGGCGACGAACAGAATGTCGAGCTTGCGGCACGCTTCGCGCATGGCTTTCAGCCAGCCGACGGGCGGCACGATCACGCCGCCCGAACCCTGGATCGGCTCGCAGAAAAACGCGGCGACGTTGTCGGCGCCGAGCGCGGCCACCTTCGCTTCGAGCGCGGCGACCGAAGCGGCGATGAGCGCCGCGTCGTCCGCATGCTCGCTGCGATACGCATAGGGCGAGGGAATGTGATGCTGCGTGGCGAGCGGCAGGTCGAAGTTGCGATGGAACGCGGGCAACGCGGTCAGCCCCGCGCCGACTGCCGACGAGCCGTGATAGCCGCGTTCCTGCGCGATGACGTGCTTCTTCGCGGGGCGGCCCGTGGCGTTGTAGTAGTGCGTGATGAAGCGCAGCGCCGAATCCACCGCATCCGAGCCGCCCAGCGTGAAGTACACGTGTTGCAGCGAAGCGGGCGCGCGCTCCGCGAGCAGCGCGGCCAGTTCGATGGCGGGCTCCGAGCCGAAGTGGAAATAGCCGGTTGCGTAAGGCAGGCGCGCCATCTGGCGCGCGGCGGCTTCGACGATGCTCTGATGGCCGTAGCCCGTGTTGACGCACCAGAGGCCGGAGAACGCGTCGAGCAGTTCGTGGCTGGCGGCGTCGCGCAGGAACACGCCATGGGCGGATTCGAGCACGGTCACGCCGCGCGCTTCGTGCGCGCGGTAGTTCACGACGGGATGGATCAGATGTTTGCGGTCGGCTTCAATGAGCGAGCGATTCGGCATGGTTCGGTTCCCGGCTGATGAGTCAGAGGAGTGCGGCGGTTGGCCGTTGATTCACCGTTCCATGCTACCGGGCCGATACCGGTGCACGCTTCGTCAAATAATTCGCGAAATAGCGTGTTTGTGGTGTTTTGATCGGGGGGCGCAGCATATTCTGCTGCACTCCAGGCGCGGCCACGAGCTTCAATAGCCGCGCGTGCGGTCGATGAGCCCGAGCATCGGCACGCCGTCGCGGTGGCGACGGATGTTGTCGAGCACGACATCGACAGCCGTTTCGGGCCGCGTGGCGCTGGCAATGTGCGGCGTGAGGCGCACGCGCGGATGCGTCCAGAACGGATGCTCGGGCGGCAGCGGCTCGGGGTCCGCGACATCGAGAATCGCGTTGCGCAGGTGCGCGCTGTCGAGCGCGTCGAGCAGCGCCTGCTGGTCCAGCTGCGGCCCGCGCCCGACGTTGATGAACGACGCGCCTTGCGGCAGCCTGGCGAAGAGCGTGGCGTCGAGCAGGCCGCGCGTGGCTTCGGTGAGCGGCAGCAGGCAGATGAGGACGTCGGTGCGCGCGAGGAAGGCGTCGAGCGTCTCGGCGCCCGCGTAGCATGCCACGCCAGCCAGGCTGCGCGGCGAGCGGCTCCAGCCCGCGCATGCAAAGCCGAAGAGACGCAGGCGTTCGAGCACCGCGCTGCCCAGCATGCCGAGCCCCAGCACGCCGACGCGGCGCGACGCGGCGGGGCGCACGGGCAGAGCGCGCCACACGCGCTGCTGCTGTTGCTGGGCGTAGTCGAACAGGTCGCGATGGATGGTCAGGACCGACTGCGTGACGTACTCGATCATCCCTTCGACAATGCCCGGCTCGATCATGCGCACCACGGCGACATGCTCCGGCACGCCGGACAGATCGAACTGGTCGATGCCCGCGCCCACGGAGAAGATCACTTCGAGATTGGGCAGCGTGCGCGCGGGGTCCTCGGGCGGTTGCCACGCCGCGAGATAACGCACGGCGGCGGGATCGCCGGTATCGGGCCAGAGGCGGAAAGGGATCTCGGGCGCCTTGTGCGCAAAAAGCTGCGCCCATTGCTTGCCGCGCTCGGGGTCGGCTTTGTAGAGGAGCGTCATGAAGGCGGTTTCCGCAGTCAGCATAGCGCCTGATTGACGATGGCGAATTGCAGCACGCCCGGATCGTGCGCGGGCGCGCCGTTGCGCGCCATCTTCACGACCGTGTCGACGCGCGCGAGGCCGATCGATTCGAGCCAGGGGCCGAGGCCGTGTTCGTCGGGCGTATCGAGGCGCGTGAAGGCCCCCGCGTTGGCGGCGAGGCGGTTGGCGATCAGCGCTTTGGCGCGCTGCATGTGCAATCCGTCGTCGGTGGCGACGGCCACCGGACCGATCGCATGGCCGCGGCCGAACGGGCGCAACAGCGCGAAGCCGAGCACCGTGTCGCCACGCACCAGCGCGACGCCCTGGGACACATCGAGCAGCGGCGGCACGAGTGCGCTGCGATCGAGCCCGCTCGCGCGCGACGCCAGTTCGATGACGCGCGGTGTATCGCCCGGTTCGAGCGGCCGCAAACGCTCGCCCGGCGGCGGCTCGACAATCGGCACCGCAAAGTTGTCGCCCTGGTGCTGATGCAGCAGGCCAATCTTCCTGAAGCCGAGCTTTTCGTAGAGCGGCTGGCCGGCCTCGGTGGCGTGCAGCACGGTCATGCGCGTTCCCAGCACTTCGAGCAGGCGCTCCATCAGCATCCGGCCGATGCCGCGGCCTTGCTGGTCGGCCGAGACGATCACGAGCCCGAGCGTCGCGCCATGCTCGCCCCACGGCCAGCACAGCGCCGTGCCCACCACCGTTTCGCCTTCGCGAACCACGAAGCCTTGTCCGGCCGCGGCGGCGAAACGCCAGTCGTCGCTACGATGCGGCCAGCGGAATTGCAGGGAAAGCGCGTGGGCGCCCTCGATGTCGGAATCGGTGAAAATTTCGCAGACGAGGCTCGAGGACGCAGGCTGGTCGGACACGGCGGGCTCCTTGATCGAAGTTCGATGGCTCACTTTGACAGGACGCGCGCGCGAGGAATAGGACGATCCTGCTGTGCGGCCGATCGAATCCGGCTTTGTGTCGGCCTCTGGGCCCGCTTGTGCGTCCCCCGATCAAGGTCCGCTGCCGCGGGCCGTCCGCACGGTCAGGTGGTTCTCCACCGAGGTGACGCCGCGCACCGACCCGGCCGCGTCGCCAGCCCGCGCGATCTGCGACTGGTGCGGTACCGATCCCGTCAGGGAGACGACGCCGCTATGCGCCGTCACGTGGATGCTGGCGAAATTCAGTCCCGTGGTGCGCGTGAAGGCCCGGCGGACGTCGCGCACCAGCGCACTGTCCGATCTGCCCGATCGTGCGGGCGCGCCTTCCTGAGCGGACGCCTCGCCGGGCGCGCTCGCGGCCGTTTGTGCGAACGCATGGCCCGCGCCACTCGCGATGGCCGCGAGGATCAGCGCGCGGGCGATTTGGCATTTACCGTTAGTTTTCATCCTTCTTCCCTTTGCCAGGTGCTGCAGGATTCCCCAAGGTTCTGCGCCCGCCGCCGGACGGCATTGAAAACAAGCGGCGGATCAGTACGTTGTAGGTGAAATCTCCGGCGAGGAGAAGAAGGCTGCCAGGAGGCCGCCGACAACCCATGGCGCATGCGTCGACGGCGCCTCCTGCGTTGCGCTTACTTTCCTTGCAGGAGCAGGCCGAGCGGTGCGAGCGGGCCCACCGGCAGCAGATCGAACGCGAGGATGCCGGCCTCGACGAGCGGCAGCGTATCCAGCGTGGCCGTTACATCGTCGACCGAGCCCGAACTCATGAGAAACACCACGCCCGGTTTGTCCTGGCGAAACCAGTACTGCTCGATTTTGCCGTCCAGGTAGAGCTTGAGCGTGGCCGGCACTTCGTGCGGCATGATCTCGTCGCGCTGCGCGGGCGTGAGCTCCTTGACGATCGATCCAATGGCGAGAACCTTCATGACAACCTCCTTGATCCATGTTTGTTGCGACTTGCAACGCGATTGAGTGTATCGTTGGGGTCTCGTCGGCTGTACTGTCACAAACGACAACTTTAGAGGCATTTACGCCATGCGCATCGCTATCCTGGCTCTCGACGGCGTCTTCGATACCGGGCTCTCCGTCACGCTCGACGCGTTCTCGGTCGCAAACAAGCTTTCGGCCGCGACCATGGGCTGCGTTCCGCGTTTCGACGTCACGCTCGTGGGGGTGAGAAAGCGGGTGCGCTCGGCTCACGGCCTCGCGGTGCCGGTGCAAACGGTCGCGCCGGACGCGAAGCCCGACTGGGTGATCGTGCCGGCATTGGTGACGTTGTCCGCGCAGGAGCTGATGGCGTCGTTCGAGCGGCGGGACGTCGAGGAGGGCATGGCGCGCTTGCTCGAATGGCAAACGGGGGGCGCGCGAGTCGGCGCTTCGTGCGTGGGGACGTTCCTCCTCGCGGAGGCGGGGCTGCTCGATCACCGCGAAGCCACGACCAACTGGTCGCTCGCGCCGTTCTTCCGGCAACGCTATCCGCATGTTCAGTTGAACGAATCGCGTATGCTCGTGCCTTCGGATATCGGCGTGACGGCCGGCGCGGCCATGGGGCATCTCGATCTCGCGCTCTGGCTGATCCGCTCGGCGAGCCCCGAACTGGCGTCGCTCGTATCGCGCTATCTGCTGGCCGACGTCCGCTCTTCGCAGGCGCCGTACATCATCCCGAATCATCTGGCGCAGGCCGATCCGCTCATTCAGCGCTTCGAACAATGGGCGAGAAAAAATCTCAAGTCGGGATTCTCGTTGCAGGACGCCGCGAAGGCGCTGGCAACGAGCTCGCGTTCATTGCAGCGCCGCTGCCAGGAGGTGCTCGGCAAGTCGCCGCTGGCGTACTTTCAGGATTTGCGGGTCGAGCACGCGCAGTCGCTGCTGCGCAGCGGCAAGCTCGACCTGGAAAGGATTGCCGCCGAAGTCGGTTACGGCGACGGCGCGACGCTGCGCAGCCTGTTGCGTCAGCGGTTGGGAAGAGGGGTGCGGGAACTGCGTTCCGACTTGTTGTGACCGTGCGGCATTTCTATGGCGCGAGGCCGAGCACCGTGAGATGCATCTCGCGGCGCTCGACAAAGCCCAGGGTGCGATAGATGGAAATGGCGCCGTGATTCGACGTGAGCACGTGCAGGAACGGTGTCTCGCCGCGTGCGCAGATTGCCGCCATCAGCAGCTTCATGAGGGCCGCGGCGAGCCCTTGCCCCCGGAAGGCCGGGTCCACGCATACGGCGCTGATTTCGGTATGGCCTTCGATTTTCATGCGCTCGCCGGCCATGGCGACGAGCTTACCCTCCCTGCGCACGCCAAGGTAGCCGCCGAATTCGATGGTGCGCGGACCAAACGGGCCCGGCTGCGTTGCCGCGGCCAGCGCGAGCATTTCCGGCACGTCATGATCCGTTAGGCGCACGTGCTCCAGCTCGGTGGGCGCAGGCGCTTCGCCTTGCCAGACCATTTGCAGCAGCGTGGCGTGCCGGATCAGCGCGAAACCGTCGGGTGGCTCCACGGCATCCAGCGTGGTCAGGGCAACGGGCGCGTGCTCTTCGATCAGGCCTCGCAAGGCATCGAACGATTCAGGCGTGGTGTCCGTCATCGCCGCGAAGGGGGCGACGGCGGGCGCATACCGCACTGCGCGATCGTTTCCGACAGCAAGATGGCGCTGGCGGCCGGTCAGCGCGTGCCCTGGCACGTTGTCGAGCGCGGTTATGCTGCCCGCCGGTTTCGTTGCCAGCACATCGAACATGATTCGCGCTCCAGTACAGAATGTGAACGGTTTGCGACGATAGTCTAGACGAGGCAGGTTCGGCGGACCACGGCCGAACCCGCCAACTTTGGCGTCATTCGCGCCAATGCCTTTCGTCACGCACCGCTTGCCAGCGCTTCGAGCACGGTGTCCAGTTCGACATGCCCGCGAAGGATTTCGTCGGCGGGCTTCGAGAAACAGATCCAGCCTTCGTTGAATCCGTCCAGCATGCGCATCCGCGGCAAGGGATGCTTCATGCCTTGTGCCTGAAAGCGCGACTCCCATTCCTGCCGGTTCACCGCCACCGCGCGTACAGGCCTGCCAAACACGCGGGCGAACGCGGAAGCCATGTCGTTCGCGCTCACGCGGCGCGGTCCCTCCAGCTCGACCACGCGCGTGCCGCTCCACGTCTCTTGAAGCAATTCGGCGGCGAGGCGGCCGACGTCCGCGGTCGCAACCATCGGCACGGCCTGGTCGAGCGGTTGCAGGTAGCTCTCGATGACGCCGATGTCGCGCGCGCTCGCCACATCCCACGCGGCGTTCTCCATGAACCATCCGGGACGCAGGAAAGTGACCGGCACAGGCAGCGCGGCTAGCGCCTGCTCCATCAGCGAGAGTTGCGTGAGCAGATTGCTCTCTTGCGCCTGCGCGCCGATGGTCGACAGACACACGACTTTCGCGGGCTGTGCGCTGTGGATCGCGGTGCAAACGGCGTCGATGACCGCGCGCGACTCCGGAAAGCCCGGCGAGGGATCAAACTGCGGAGGCAGCAGGATGAACACGCCCTGCGCGCCGCTGAATGCAGCGGTCAGCGCGGCGGCATCTTCCATGCTTGCCGTGGCCAGCTCGCATCCTTGTGCTTGCCACGACGCGGCGCGCGCAGCGTCGCGCACGACTGCCCGCACCGGTTGCCCCGAGGCCAGCAGCGCACGGGCGAGTGCGCCGCCCACTTTTCCGGTAGTGCCTGTAATTGCGTACACTTGAAACCCTCCGCATGCGACGACGAATGTGTCGAAAAAGCCGAACACGATGGCAGCGAGGTGCTGCCTGGTTCCGTTTCGGTGAGACGCATTCTGGACGCAGGGCGGCCGAAGCTAAATGCCGCGAAGGGCACTACATCAGTGACTCGCTCGCACGAATCGGATGGCCGGGCCATCATCGCCGAAGGCTGCCAGGGGCCGCCGTACCGGCTGCCATCGGAACGACGACATTGAGAACAACGACACTCGAGAACATTTCCGGCGCGATCAGCGTGTTTGCCGCCGTTGTCGACGCGGGGACGTTTGCCGCCGCGGCAGACGTGCTCGGCATGTCGCCGCCAGGCGTGAGCCGCGCGATTGCGAGGCTGGAGAAGCGGCTCGATATCCGGCTCTTCAATCGCACGACGCGATCGATTTCGCTCACCGAAGGCGGGCGCCGTTTCTACGAGCAGGTCGTTCCGCATCTCGCGGGGCTCGAGGAAGCGGCCATCGCGGCATCGGGGAATGCGTCGGCGGTGCGGGGCAGGCTGCGGGTGAATCTGGACCCGGTGTGCTATCGGGCGATTCTCGGCGCGGATCTCGACCGGTTCATGGACGCCCATCCCGAACTCGAGATCGAACTGATCGCGAGAGATAGTCTTGGCGATCTGGTTGCGGACGGATTCGACGTCGCGATGCGGTTCGGCAAGCCACGATCCTCCACGCTGGTTGCTCGCAAGCTGCTCGATACCGCCGTCGTGACGGTCGCGGCCCCGGCCTATCTCTCGCGCTGGGGAAGACCGCTGCGCCCCGAAGATCTCGAAGGCCCCGCCCACCGGTGCCTCGAATTCCGCGACCCCGAGACAGGCAAGCCTTATCCGTGGGAGTTTCATCGCAAGCGCAAGCACGTCGTGGTGGCGACGCAAGGGCGGCTGACCGTGAACGATCCGGGCGCATTGCTCAATGCGTGCCTGGCCGGCTCCGGCATTGCGCAAATGCTGCTTCTCGGTGCCGAGCCTCTGATCGACGATGGCAGGCTGGTGAATCTGTTTCCCGATTGGCCCGACGAACGTTTCCCGCTACACGTCTACTATCCGTCGCGCCACTACACGCCCGCGAAGACGCGCGCATTCATCGATTTCATCGTCGCCTGGGCCGCTGGGCATTGATCGTGGCGACATCACAGCGGCACGTGTTGCCGGCATACCGTTAGCACGAGTTGCCGCAGCCAGCGATGGACGGGATCGGCCTCGATGCGGGGATGCCACATCTGCGACACCGTGATTTTTTCGGTCGTGACCGGCAGCTCGAAAACGTGGATTCCAGCGGAGTGTAGTGATTCGCGCAGTTCGTCGTGTTGTTCCGGCGGTTGCTCACGGTGATCGCACAGAAACGATCCGGGCACGAGCGCAATCAGATCGGAGGCGCGCGCCACGGCCAGCGCGGCAGGGAAGCTAGGCACCACGGCGACGATCGTCCTTTCCAGTCCCAGCGCGGCCAATGCGGCATCGACGGGGCCATTGCCGCGGCCGCTTCGCGACGCGACAACATGCCCGAAAGCGACGTACCGTTCGGCGGTCGGCCCGCGCGCAAGCGCTAGCGGATGGCCTTGCCTGACGACGCCGACGAAGCGGTCCCTGAAGAGCGCCTGCACGCGGATTTCCGGACCCATCTCGCCCAGCACGCCGATTTCGAGGTCGGCCGAACCCTCGCGCAAATGCGCCGAGGTCTTCTCCGTCTTGGGCGCGAAACGCAAGCGCACGAACGGTGCGACCGCGGTGGCCGCGGCGATGAGCCGCGCGCCGAAGGCTTCCACGAAACCATCGTTGGCACGAATGGTGAAGGTCCGCTGCAAGATGGCGAGATCGGGTTCGGCGGCCGACGGTACGAGGACGGCGCGTGCTTCGTGAACCGCGTTTCGCGTGCGTTCGCGCAGCGCTTGCGCATGCGGCGTGAGCACCATGGCGCGGCCGGCGCGAACGAGGAGCGGGTCGCCGGTCGCCTCGCGAAGGCGGGTCAAGGTCCGGCTCATTGCCGAGGCGCTCAAGCCCAGTCGACGCGCCGCGCCAACCACGCTGCCGTCGTCGAGCAATGCGTCGAGCGCAATGAGGAGATTCAGGTCGGGTTCGGACATGCCCGATGCTAGCACGGCGCTTTTTGGCATGGCGCTGCGTGCAACTGATAGCTGCACGCCATGCGTCTTCCGCCATGTCTGGGACGCCGCTATATTTTCCATATCGACTGAATACAGGGATAAAGCGATGCAGGAATCCCCCCATCAAAAGACGGTCCTTCTCATCGGCGCGTCGCGCGGACTCGGCTTCGCCATGGTCGAGGCATACCTCGAGCGCGGCTGGCGCGTGATCGCCACTGGCAGGGCGGGTTCGATGGACCGGCTTGCACAGGCGGCGCAGGCCTCGCAAGGTGCGCTCGAAATCGACACGATCGATATTACGGTGCCGGAGCAGGTCGCCGCACTCCACGATCGCCTTCAGGATCGCCGGTTGGACATGCTCTTCGTGAACGCCGGCGTCACGAATGACCATCGTGAAACGATTGCAGATGTCTCAACCGATGAATTCGTTCGCGTGATGGTGACGAACGCGTTGAGTCCGATGCGCGTCGTCGAGGCATTTCAGGACCTCGTGCAGCCGGCCGGGACGATAGGCGTCATGTCGTCCGGGCAGGGCAGCGTCAGCAACAACACGAATGGCAATCACGAGGTCTACCGCGGCAGCAAGGCCGCGCTGAACATGTTCATGCGCAGCTATGCGGCGCGCCATCAGGACGACGCGAAAACCTTGCTGCTCATGGCACCCGGATGGGTGCGCACGGACATGGGCGGCCCGCAAGCGCGCCTGGGCATCGAGGAGAGCATCCCCAACCTGGTCAGCACGATCGAAGCGTATGCAGGCCGCACCGGCCTGCATTACCTCGACTACCTCGGGAGAGGCGTTCCCTGGTGAGCCATCTCGACAGGCTGGAGACGCGATTCGTGCTCAGTGCTTGCCCGGAAACGAGAACGTCGCGCGCGCGCTGCCGTTGCCGGCGACGTTCACGCGCTGCGTCCTCGTGACCTCGTTATAGGTGGCGGTGATCGTATAGCGTCCGGCGGGCAGCCGCACGAGCATGTACGGACCGTGCGAACGCGTGTCGAGCACGGACGTGCCGCCGGCGTTCGATATCTGCACATGCACGTCGGCCACATAGCTCGAACCGGGGCCGGTAAACAGCATCGAGAGCGGCCACTGGCTGCGCGCGTGCCGCAGCGCGGAGGACTCGTCGCGGCCAACCCCGCCGGAGACGAACGAGATGTCGCCTTGCTGCTCCGTTTGGGGCATGCCCGTTTGCGCGAGTGCGCCGCTTGCCAGAGCGAATGCGCACGTTGCAGCGAGCAGGGTCGAAGCGATTCGGGGAACCTTGCGTTGCCTTTCCATCGTGGTCACTCCTTACAGTGATGTCGATTTCGCGCACGCAGGCGCGAGCGCCGGCGCTTGCGCAGGCCTCGTAACAGATTAGCTTTTTTCGGCCCGCGCCGCGCTCTGCGCGTTGCGCTCACAGGGCGCCGCTGGGCATTCGCGAGCGCCATGCAAATCACATCGAATTTCGAATTTCCGTTGCGTTCGCAACAATCGCATTACCGCCGTCTTACGATTGCCTGTCGATTTCGCGCCTTTCATGCGTGTTAGCTACCGCCAGCCGGGAAAATACTGAGATAAAAGTCCGTAAGGGTACTCAATAGTTTTTATATGATTATTTGGAGTTTTGCTACATCAACCGGTGAAGCCCAAGCGGATGCATAAAAGCAAACGTTTGCGCGCTGCAACTCAACCGGTTTCCCCCGCAGGAAGTTTGCCGGCGCCTGACGCGGCCGGCCGCTCTGCCAGACCCTGTTTACCGGTCTGATCAGTACTCCATAACGTATTCGAACTCTCGGAGAGACATATGAGGATCACCCGTTGGCCCACCGCCGCCGTGCTGGTTGCGGTGGCCGCTACCGCCCATGCCGGCGACGGCAGCAACGACGTACCTTATCCGTTGCCGATGCCGTTGATGGCCGTCCCCCAGAACCTCGGCGCGCACGTTCGCGCGGACCTGCTGCTCAAGCGTATGACGCAGGACGAGAAACTCCAGTTCATCCATTCCGAATACCAGATGAGCGCCGTGCCGGGCGGCGGAGCGGGCTATATTCAGGGCGTGCCGCGTCTGGGCATTCCCGACCTGAATATGGTTGATTCCGCAACGGGCTCAGGCAGCACGAGCCAGAAGAGCACGACCTTTCCGGCGACGATCGCGCTCGCGGCAAGCTGGGACCCGTACCTCGCGCGAGACTTCGGCGCACGCATAGCCGACCAGTTGCGCGAGCAAGGATTCGGCATGGGCCTGGGCGGCGGCACGAACCTTGCGCGCGAACCGCGCGGCGGACGCCTATTCGAATATCTTGGCGAAGACCCCGTGCTGGCGGGCGAAATGCTGGCGGCGCGCACCATCGGCACGCAAAGCCAGCAGGTGATCGCCACGATCAAACACTACGTCGGCAACGAACAGGAAACCGGCCGCCAGGGCGGCAACAGCCAGATCGACGAGCGCACGCTGCGCGAACTCTATCTGCTGCCGTTCGAAATTGCAGCGAAGGAAGCGCGGCCGGGCAGCGTGATGTGCAGTTACAACCGCCTGAACGGCACCTACGCGTGCGAAAACACGCATGTGCTGACCGACGTGCTGAAGAAGGACTGGGGCTTCCAGGGCCAGGTGCAGTCGGACTGGGGCGCGACGCATAGCACGGCACCGGCGATCAACGCGGGTCTCGACGAGGAAGAGGACGTGGGCCCGACGGTCTATCTCACGCCCGACCTGGTCAAACAGGCGATCGCCTCGAAGGCGGTCTCGCAGGACCGTCTGGACGACATGGTGCGGCGCAAGCTCTATGTGATGATCAGCACGGGCGTGCTGGACCATCCGGCGCAGGGCGGTGCCACGATCGACTTCGCGAAGTACAACGCGTTCACGCAGGCCGCAGAAGAACAATCCATCGTTCTCCTGAAGAACGATAGCGGCCAGCTGCCGCTTTCGGCGCCGAGCCTGCACAAGATCGCGGTGATCGGCGCTCACGCCGATACGGCCGTGCTGAGCGGCGGTGGCTCGGGCAATACGCGCGATCCGGTCACGGGCAACTTCTCGGGCTGCGGCGGGCTCACGTTCGCTTCGTCCGCGGGCTGCGGCTGGTGGACCAACCCGTGGCTCAAGCTCAATACGCCTATCACCCAGGCGATCCAGCAGCTCGCGCCTTCGGCGCAGGTGAGCTTCGCGGGCAACACCGATCAGACGCAGCCGTTCCGCGCCTATACGCAGCAGGAGATCACCCAGGCCGCGACGCTCGCCAGCCAGTCCGATGTCGCGATCGTCGTCGTAGCGCAGCCCGCGGGTGAGGACTTCGGCGATCTGCAAAGCCTGAGCCTCGCGAACCCGTCGAATCAGGACCAGCTGGTCGAAGCCGTTGCGAAGGCCAACCCGCGCACGATCGTGATCATCGAGAGCGGCAATCCGGTACTGATGCCCTGGAAGGACCAGGTCTCGGCAATCGTCGAGGCGTGGTATCCGGGCGAGGGCGGCGGCAAGGCGATCGCGAACGTGCTGTTCGGACAGGTGAACCCTTCGGGCAAGCTCCCGGTTACGTTCCCGGTGCACGATCAGGACACGCCGACGTGGGGGACGAACGGCGCCTTCGCGACGGATCCCGTGTACGCCGAAAAGCTGGACATGGGCTATCGCTGGTATGACGCGAACAACATCACGCCGCTTTACGAGTTCGGCTATGGCCTTTCGTATACGCACTTCAGCTATTCGGGACTAACGGTGAAGCAGGGCCCGGGACATACGCTCACGGCCTCGTTCACGGTGCGCAACGATGGCCGCGTAGCCGGTGCGGAAACGGCACAGGTGTATCTGGGTGTGAGTTATGCCGGCGAGCCGCCGCGTCGTCTGGTTGGTTTTCAGAAGGTGTTCCTGAAGCCGGGTCAGTCGCAGCCGGTGCGCGTGACGATCACCGAACGTGCGCAGAGTGTTTGGGACACGACGCATAACGACTGGGCCTATGTGGCTGGCAGCGCGGTGTATGTGGGGGCTTCGTCGCGCGATATCCGCCTGCAGAGCCGGTAAGCAGGAGGATGCGTGGAGGCCGCGGTGGCGGCCTCAGTTTTCTATTCTCGAAAACGGCCGGCTCGCGAACGTTTGCGAGCCGGTTCAAAATTAAACTCGCCAGTCTTTCCATATCTATCATTCGCGCGCGCAAGAACGCAAATGCCTGGTCCTGCAAACATAAATAACTTCCGCGGGTAATCCCCATTCATTCAGAATAAGGAAAGCGGGTAGACTTGGCCACCCGTCCGTGGGCCTTCCTCCGTTTGCGCGTTTTCCGGATACATGCCGTCACGCTTTACTGTGACTCTGTCTCGTAGTGCCGCGCGCACGCGACACATGGAAGCTGAACCAAGAAGAATACGAAATCAGCCATGAGACTGATCACACGCGCAGTGAGCTGGCTTATCGAAGGCAACCGCCGCGGTCGAATCGTTGTGGTGCTCGTCCCTGTGTGGATGAGTGCCGTAGCGGCGGCCGTGCTCGCCCAGTACTCCCGTGCTGTCATGGCGTGGCCCGTTGCGGTGCTCGCATGCATCGGCATGCTATTACTGCTGCGCCTCTCCCGGCGCCTTGCCGCCCGATTGCATTTGAGCGAGGAGCGCTTGAGCCTCGGCTTCGAAGGCATCAATGCTGGACTATGGGACTGGGACCTCGTCAGCGACCGTGCCTACTATTCCCGCTATCTGTACCAGCAGCTCGGCTATGGCGACGGTGACCTCCCCATGGATACCCGCGCTTTCAATGCGCTCGTGCATCCTGCGGATCTGCTCCGCTTGCGCGAGACCATCATCAACCATCTGAAGCATGACAGCCTCTATGACGTCGAATACCGGCTGCGAATGGCCGATGGTCGATACCTGTGGTGCCGGGGACGCGGCAAGGCCATACGCGATGAGAGCGGCCGGGCGACGCGCATCGTCGGTTGCCTCTTCGATATCTCCGAACTCAAGCGGGCAGAAGCTGCAGCCGCGAAGGAAAAGAGCCTCACCGAAGCCACGCTCGCTTCGATCGACGACGGTGTGATCCGCATGGACAACCAGGCGAGCGTGACCTATTGCAACGCCGCCGCCGAGCGCATGCTCGGGCGTCCCTCGCGCGATATCTGCCAGAAGCCGTTGTTCGACGTCTGTGATCTCTACGACGAGCGCTCCGGCAATATCGTCACTGCGCAATGCCTGCGCAACCGGGCAGCAGCGGCCGACGACGACGCGCAGCGCAGACTCTCGGTGACGCGTCCGGATGGCTCGCTCCTGCCCGTGGCCTGCTCTGTGGCGACGATCCGCGACGACGAAGAGGAAATGCTGGGCACGGTGATGGTGCTTCGAGACGCGAGCACGGAGCGCAAGCATGCCGCCGAACTCGAATATCAGGCGACGCACGATCATCTGACGGGTTTGCTGAACCGACGCGAATTCGAGCGCCGGCTATCGGGCTTGCTCGAGAAGGCCGGGACACGCCCGCATGCGGTGATGTTCCTCGACCTCGATCAGTTCAAGGTCGTCAACGATACGTGCGGCCACGCGGCCGGCGACGAATTGATCCGCAGCGTGGGCGGCGCCTTGAAGCAACAACTGCGTGTCGCCCATATCCTCGCACGCCTGGGCGGTGACGAATTCGGCGTCGTGCTGCCGGAATGCTGCATCGACGACGCCCTGCGGGTCGCGGAGGATTTGCGGGAGGCCGTGACGGTCATCCGGCTACCCTGGGACCAGCGTTTGCTGACGACTGGCGTGAGCATCGGCGTGGTGGAGGTGGACGACACGCAAATCTCGACATGGGACATCATGAAGGCGGCCGACGTCGCCTGTTATATGGCCAAGGAAAAAGGCCGCAACCGCGTGCACCAGTACTGCCTGGAAGATCAGCTCCAGTCGACCACCCATACGCAGATGGAGTGGGTGGCCCGCGTGAAGGCGGCGCTCGAGCACGACCGTTTCCGCCTCTACGCGCAACAGATCAAGTCGCTCAAGGAGGGCGGTCCCGGCGAGGAAGTGCACGTCGAGTTGCTGCTGCGCATGGTCGACGAATCGGGTGATGTGATTCCTCCTGCGTATTTCATTGGCGCCGCCGAGCGCTTCAACCTGATGCCGCTCGTCGATCGATGGGTGATCGGCCGTGCTTTCGAAGCCATCGCGGCGGGCCATCTTGCGGCAAACGTCTGGTCGATCAACCTCTCCGGCGCATCGCTCGGCGACGAGGACCTGCTCGCGTACATCGTGCAGCAGCAGCAGCGCTGCGCAATCAGCTTCGAAAGCGTCTGCTTCGAGATCACGGAAACGGCCGTGATCACCAACCTCTCGAAGGCGATTGCCCTCATGGAGAGCCTGCGCGCACTCGGCTGCCGATTCGCGCTCGACGATTTCGGCTCCGGCATGTCCTCGTTCACTTACCTCAAGCGCTTGCCTGTGGATTATCTGAAGATCGATGGCAGCTTCGTGCGCGGGATTGCCAGCAGCGACCTCGATCGCACGATCGTCCAGTCCATTCACCAGGTGGCCCATGCCGCGGGCAAGGCGACCATCGCCGAGTTTGTGGAAAGCGAGGCGATCATCGGGCGCCTCAGCGGGATTGGCGTCGACTACGCGCAGGGGTTTTGCGTCGGGTTGCCCCAGCCGCTTCCCGAAGGCGTCGTCGAGACCGTCGGCGCTTGATCGACAGCGACATCGCTGCACTCGAATCTGAATGTGCTGTGGGCCGGGTGCAGCTGCCGTTCCGGATTTGGTGACAGAAGGGGCGACCTGTCTCGTGTGGGCGCCGCTAGCTGCCGATAAGCGGCGTAGCGGCCCCCAAAAATAAATATTCGAAAGTCGCTTGACGATATCCGGAATGACACGCATAATTCGCCTCCTTCGCTGATCGCTGCGAACGAAAACGAAGCGATTAAGACGAATTGCTCTTTAAAAATTTACAGCCGATAAGTGTGGGCGCTTGATGCGGTGGCGACCCGATCATTCTCCGGAATGACCGGGAGCAGCAAAAGTATCAAGAGTCTCACACTAAAGTAAGTCAGGTTTTTGAAGCAATTCAGATTCCTGTCAGCTTTGAGTGAGGGACCGGTCTCGAGAGAGACCGAAAACAGTAACAGGTATTGAACTGAAGAGTTTGATCCTGGCTCAGATTGAACGCTGGCGGCATGCCTTACACATGCAAGTCGAACGGCAGCACGGGTGCTTGCACC
>NZ_JBFRCL010000050.1:0-64868 GCF_040965695.1 Paraburkholderia sp. BR10937 | reverse complement strand
TCGAGCAGAAAGGTCAGGTGACTGGAAAGCATCGCGCCGAAAAGTTAACAGCTCGGCGCGTCGTTTACAACACCTTCTCGCCATCAAAACAACAATGCCGTTCAGGCTTAACTGAACGGCATTACCGCAAGAAGCGGGCTTTTTCTCGTCCAGATGCGGCAGCGCGATCAATGCGCCCCGATCACGTTCACCACCTTCACGTTGCGCGTATCCGGCACCTCGGCGTACGACAGCACCTTGAGCTGCGGCAGGCTGCGGCGCAGGAAGCGCGACAGCATGGGCCGCAACGCATGCTGCACGAGCATCACCGGCGCGAGGCCCAGCGCCTGCTGACGCCCCATCGCCTGCTCGGTCTGCGCGAGCAGCGTATGCGCGAGACCCGGTTCGAGGCCGGGGTTCGGGCCCGAGGTAAGCGTCTGCGACAGCACGCGCTCGAGGTTCGCGTCGAGGCCCATCACCTGCATGTCGGCGTTGCCGGGGAACCATTGCTGCGTGATCGCGCGGCCGAGCGCGATGCGCACCGCCGCCGTCAGATCGTGGGCGTCGGTGATGCGCGGCGTGTGCTCCGCGAGCGATTCCATGATCGTGCGCATGTCGCGGATCGGCACGCCTTCTTCCAGCAGGTTCTGCAGCACCTTCTGCAGCGTCGTGACCGGCAGCACCTTCGGCACGAGGTCGTCCACGAGCGAAGGCGTGTCCTTCTGCACGCGCTCGAGCAGCGCCTGCACTTCGCGGCGCCCGAGCAGCTCGGCGGCGTGCATGACGACGAGGTGATTCAGGTGCGTCGCCACCACCGTGCTCGAGTCGACCACCGTATAGCCGAACACCTGCGCCTGCTCGCGCACGTTCGAATCGATCCACACGGCGGGCAGGCCGAACGCGGGGTCCGTGGTCGGCGTGCCGGGCAGCACTGCGCTTACCTGGCCCGGGTTGATCGCGAGCCACTGGCCCGGGTAAGCCTCGCCCGTGCCCACTTCCACGCCCTTCAAGGCAATCCGGTAGGCGTTCGGGCGCAGCTCCAGGTTGTCGCGAATATGGATGACGGGCGGCAAAAAGCCGATTTCCTGCGCGAACTTCTTGCGGATGCTCTTGATGCGCTTGAGCAGCTCGCCGTCGGTGTTCTTGTCGACGAGCGGAATGATGCGGTAGCCGACTTCGAGGCCGAGCGTGTCGATGAGCGCCACGTCGTCCCAGGTCGCCTCGGTGTTTTCGACGGGCGCAAGCGCGGCGGGCGCGGCGTCGGCGATCACGGCGCTCGCCTTCTTCGCCTCGGCGTTCTTCTTGAGCGTGCGGCCGAGCTGGATCGCGCCGCCGCCGAGCAGCAGAAACGCGAAGTGCGGCATGCCCGGAATCAGGCCCATCATGACGATGATCGTGCCCGTAATCATCAGCACGCGCGGGTTCGTGAAGAGCTGGCCGGTGAGCTGCGTGCCGATGTCTTCGTTGGTCGCCACGCGCGAGACGATCACGCCGGCCGCCGTCGAGATGACGAGCGACGGAATCTGCGCGACGAGGCCGTCACCGATGGTGAGCAGCGTGTAGGTCTCGCCCGCCGAGGCGAGCGGCATGCCGTGCTGCACGACGCCCACGATCAGGCCGCCGACGATGTTGATCACCATGATCAGCAGGCCGGCGATGGCGTCGCCGCGCACGAACTTGCTCGCACCGTCCATCGAGCCGTAGAACTCGGCTTCCTGGGCAATCTCGCTGCGGCGCTTGCGGGCCGCTTCTTCGTTGATGAGGCCCGCGTTCAGGTCGGCGTCGATCGCCATCTGCTTGCCGGGCATCGCGTCGAGTGTGAAGCGCGCGGACACTTCGGCGATACGGCCCGCGCCCTTCGTGATCACCATGAAGTTGATGACCATGAGGATCACGAACACCACGATACCCACGGCGAAGTTGCCGCCCACGAGGAAGTGGCCGAACGACTCGATCACCTGGCCCGCTGCCCCCGGGCCGGTGTGGCCTTCGAGCAGCACGATACGCGTGGAGGCCACGTTCAGCGAGAGCCGCAGCAGCGTGGAGAACAGCAGCACGCTCGGGAACGCCGCGAAGTCGAGCGGCTTCATGGTGTACATGCTGACGAGCAGCACCATCACCGACAGCGCGATGTTGAAGGTGAACAGCAGATCCAGCAGGAACGGCGGCAACGGCAGGATCATCATGCCGAGGATCATGCAGATCAGGATCGGTCCCGCCAGCGCGCGCAGATTCGTGCCTTGCAGCATCTCCGGGCGCCGCGCGAGGAAACCGGTGCGGGCGTTCATTCTGTTACTCCTTCAGTGCCGTCGCGCGCCGGATTGTTATCGGCGCGGCCAGCGGTGTTCGATGCGTCGTTTGCGTTCGCCGCGTTCGCGGCGTTCGTGGAATTTGCCGCGTTCGCGCGACTGGCGGCCTCGGCGGCCGCGCGCTCCTCGGGGGTGAGGGCTTCGTCGGCTTCGCTGGCTTCGTCTTCGTCGCTCATCGCGCCCTTGTCCATTTCGGGTGGCACGTCGAGGTCGGTCGGCTCCATCGGCACGTCGCCGCCATGCTCGCGGAAGCGCTTGAGCTGATAGACCCACGCGAGCACCTGGGCGACCGCACCGTAGAGCGGACCCGGAATTTCGCGGTTGATGTCGACGTTGTAATAGAGCGCGCGGGCGAGCGGCGGCGCTTCGAGCAGCGGCACGTTGTTCTCGGTCGCGATCTCGCGGATGCGCGCGGCCACGAGGTTCACGCCCTTGGCGACGACCTTCGGCGCGCGCATCTCGCCGTCGGCGTACTTGAGCGCGACGGCGAAGTGCGTCGGGTTGGTCACGACCACGTCGGCCTTGGGCACCTGGGTCATCATGCGGCGGCGCGCGGCGGCGCGCTGCTGCTGGCGAATGCGCCCCTTCACGTGCGGATCGCCTTCGTTTTCCTTGTGCTCGCGCTTCACCTCTTCCTTGGTCATGCGCAGCTTGCGGTAGTACGACCAGAGCTGGTACGGCACGTCGAGCGCGGCGACCACGAACATGCCGGCGACCGTCATGCCGCAGCACACGCCGATCAGATGCATCGCGTCGGCGAACGCGCGCGGCGCGGGCTGCATGGCGAGCCCGAGAATCTCGTCGCGCCGGCTCCACAGCGCCCAGCCGCCGATCACGCCCACCACGAGCGTCTTGGCGAGCGACATGCCGAGCTGGATCGGCCCGTTCACGGAGAAGATCCGCCCGAGCCCCGACACCGGATTGAGGCGGCCGAAGTTCGGCTGCAGCGCCTTCGTGGAGATGAGCCAGCCGCCGAGCGCCATCGGCGCGAGCAGTGCGGCGAGCCCCGTGAGCGCGAGCACCGGCATGAGCGCCATGAGCCCCTCGCGCGCGGCGACGCCGGCGCCGATCAGCATGCGGCTGGTTTCGAACGCGCCCGCGTGATTGAAAGTGAACGCGCCGCGCATCATGGCCTGCAGATGCTCGCCGATCGTGCCGGAGAGCAACCACGTGCCATAGAAGCCCGCCGAGAGCAGCGCGAACGTCGCCAGCTCCCGGGAACGCGGAACCTGCCCCTCCTCCCGCGCCTTTTCCAGGCGCTTGGGAGTGGCGGATTCGGTTTTCTCGAGGTCGCTGTCCTCAGCCACGCATGCTCCGGTCGCGGGCACGCGCCGCTCGTCGCGGCTGCGCGGCTGGCGCGCGCCCTTTTTCAGTGACAGCGATTATTGCCGCGCAAGCCAAGCACCGATTGACGGAGTAGGACGGGGAAATCGGGGTATTTCGGCCGATGGAACCTGGGCGGCATCATCGGCGAACGCCGGCCCGCGATGCGCGCACGCGCTCGCGGGCCGGCAACTTCACGGCATACGCGCCCGCAGCGCGGGCGATTTCAGAACGCGACGAACGGCGCCTTGCCGCCGGACGCGCTCATGTCCATGCCGTAATACACGTAGCGGCCATAGAAGAACGACAACCCCAGGTCGAGCGCCGTCGCCGACCCGAACTGCCCTGCCAGGTTGTTGGCCGCATAGTTCGCGCCGCTGCCGAGCAATGCGTTCGCGTTCGCGACATTGAAGGTCGCGGTGCCTGTCGTTGCACCGTTATTGGACACGAGTGCCGCGCTGAAGGACTGGGTGGACGTAGGGCAATAGAACGTGCCGAGATTGCCGCCGCACTGCGGCAGGGCGCTGTCGACGAAGAAGATCGCGTTCGAACCCGAGTCGAGGAAGGTCTGGAGCGTGCGCCCGTTGAACGTGGAGCTGAGCCTGCCCCACGAGTCCGTGTTGTAGCTTTGCGAGGCGGTCATCGCGTTGTTCGACTGCGTGCCGATGCCGAACACGAGCGTGCCCGTCGCGCTGGGCGCGCCGCTATCGGACACGGGGGCCATCTCGAGGATCACGCCGTTGCCGTCGGCGCCGAATTTGGGCACGGGGTTGGCCACCAGCTGGGTTTGCGCGACCGTTGCGGCGGCACAGTTCGTGTTGCCGGGGCAGGCGTAGTAGGTGCCGAGGTTGTCATAAGGCGCGACGCCGATACCGAGAATGCCGTTCGCGCCCAGGTCCTGCACCGTGTCCTGCGCGTTGCCGAAGCCCGCGCAGGCCGACGGCACCGTGCTCGAGTTCAGGTCGCCGATCACCTGGATCGGAATATTGGACGCCGTCTCGCCGCCGATCTTGACGTCGGCAGGACGCACGGTGCCCCACGTGTAGCCGTCGGCGAAGGCCGTGCATTCGGCGAGGGTGCCGCCGTTGCTGGCCATCGCTCCAGGTAACGCGCTCAGGAGCGGTGACGGAATCGCCGATGCAAGCAGGCGCAGGCCGAACGACGCCGTGTCCACCTGAACGTTGCTGATGGGCTGGCAATTGTTCGTACCAGCCACGCAAATCGTCACTGTCACAGTCGGAATATTGGGCAGCGTGCCGGTCAGTCCGCGGTTCACGACGACGCCCACGGTGTTCGCGGCGGTGGCCGCGGTGGGCTGCTGTGTGGGACTGGGAACCGCGGACCCGCTGCCGCCACTGCTGCCGCTCGAGCTGCTGCTACTGCCACCGCTGCTGCCGCCCCCGCCTCCGCAGGCGGCGACGAGCGAAACCAGGGCAACGAGCGCGGCGCCCGAAAGGAACCGGAAAGGGCGCAGCCACATGCTGCGCGAAAGGCGTGAAGTCAGCACTGTAGTCAGCACGTTCGGCCTCCGCTCGTCACTGGATATCGGAGGCGCTGACGCCCGCAGGCAGCGCCTGCGGCAGCCATGCCTGCCCGGAGAAGGCACCCATGTGGCCGCCCGAATGGACCACGACGTTCGAGTTTTCGACCACGCCCGGCCCGCGCACGCGACCGGCGGCGTGGCTCGCCTTCACGCCGGCCGTGTACTGGGGAAAGTAGTCGCCCAGCAGCGTGGCGAGATTGGGCATCTGCGGGCCGTCCCATGCCACGCCGAATACGGTGCCGGCCTGCGAGAGGTACTCGCGCACGACGGTGCCGTTGGCGAGCGTGGTCTGCTGAACGGTATAGGCGGGAGTCGTGGAAGCGCCAGAGGCGGCGCCTTGCACCGCTGCGCGCGCAACGGCCGACGCGTTGCCGGCCGCGGCTGCCGCCGAAGCGGCGCTCAGGGTGCTGACGTTCGCGCCCGCCGGCGTGGGCATGGGCGCACCGCCCAGCGCAGCGTGAGCCGCCGGCGCCGCGAGCAGCACACAAAGCAGGGAACCGAGAAGCGCCGCGCCGGGTGCGTGGCCGGATTTGACGCGGCGCGCAAACGAGCGCGCCGCCTTGCCACAGAACGATGTGTATGGATACAAGGCGTCCCCTCCCTCTTGCGATGGCGCGTTGCACCATACGCGGTCGAGGCCGCGCGGGAACGTCGCGGCGGGACGCAGCAGGACGGGCAACGGCTGGCTATGCTTCGTTGCACCACCGCGACGCTCGCCGCGGCAAGGCACGAAGGCATGAGCACTAGTATGCCCGCCTTGGACTACATGCGGCAGCTAACCGAACGATTAGCTGCACGTTAGGGGTCAGAACCCGAGACTTGCGAGCAGATCGTCGACCTGCGCCTGGTCCTGCACGACGTCGGTCTTGCCTTCCGGATTGATCTGCGGGCCGTTGAGCAGGCCTTCGGGGCTGCCCGTGCTGCTTTGGGTCTCCGCAAGCGCCGCCGCCGTTGCCGCGAACTGCTCGCGCCGCTCCGGCGCGATGTTCTCGACCAGCACGGTGAGCAACTGCTGCTCGATCAGATAGACCACGTCCATGATCTTCTTGATCACCTGGCCCGTCAGGTCCTGGAAGTCCTGCGCGAGCATGATCTCGAGGAGCTGCTGGTTGGTCGCCGCGGTGGCTTGCGGCACGCCATCCACGAAGGCGCGCGTGTCGTCCATCAGCTGGCGCACTTCCGCGCGGCCGATCGGCGCGTCGTACCAGGTCGCCCAGCGGCTCGTCAGTTCCTTCGCGTCGCGTTCGAGGGTTTCCTGCAGCGGCTTGGCGATGTCGATCGCGGTCAGCACGCGTTCGGCGGCCTGCTCGGTCATGTTCGCGACATAGCGCAGCCGGTCGCGCGCGTCGGGCACCGCCTCGGCGGCGCGCTCCACGTGCTTGTCGAGGCCGAGTTCGCGCATCGAGTCGCGCAGACTGCGCGTCAGGTGTCCGATGCGCGCGAGGATGCGGTCCGTCGCCAGCTCGCTGGCCTCGCCCGCGGCAGGCGGCGCGAAGTCGAACTCGGGCGGCTGCGGAAGCGGCTCGATGCCATCGGCTTCCGGCCACTCACTGGAATGAGCGCCGGACGGCTCACTGATGGGCTCGTTCACGTCAGCTCCCCGTCTTGGCCATCTTCTCGAGAATCTTGTTGAGCTTCTCGTCGAGCGTGGCGGCCGTGAACGGCTTCACCACATAGCCGCTCGCGCCAGCCTGCGCCGCCGCGATGATGTTCTCCTTCTTCGACTCGGCCGTCACCATCAGCACCGGCAGGTGCGTCAGGTTGGCGTCGGCGCGGATCTCCTTGAGCATGGCGAGACCGTCGAGGTTCGGCATGTTCCAGTCGGAGATCACGAACTCGTAGTTGCCGCCGCGCAGACGGGCCAGGCCCGCTGCACCGTCTTCGGCTTCGTCGACGTTCGAGTAGCCCAGTTCCTTGAGCAGATTGCGGACAATCCGGCGCATCGTCGGAAAATCGTCCACCACCAGAATCTTCATTCCCTTATCCATCACGTTCCATTCCTCCAGGCGAAAACCCGGGCAATTATCCAGAGAAGCGCAGTGCCTATCCAGATAAATTAATCGCGAGCGATCGAGCAAGCGTTTGCGGCCTGCATGATCTCTCTATATCGGCAATTTCCTAGACGCGCTGAACCCGGTCGCCCATCGAGGCGAGTCGGGTCATCACGCGCCGGCTCATGTCGGAGAGCGAGGCGATCTCGTCGGCGCCGCCCATGGCAATGGCTTCGCGCGGCATGCCGAACACGATGCAGCTCGCTTCGTCCTGCGCGAGCGTGTATGCACCGGCCTGGCGCATTTCGAGCAGCCCGGCTGCGCCGTCGCGGCCCATGCCCGTGAGAATCACGCCGATGGCGTTCTTGCCCGCGTGCAGCGCCGCCGAACGAAACAGCACGTCGACCGACGGACGGTGCCGGTTGACCGGCGGGTCGTCGGACAGATGTGCGATGTAGTTCGCGCCACTGCGTGCGAGCAAGAGGTGTGCGTGGCCCGGTGCGATGTAGGCGTGGCCGGGCAACACACGTTCGCCGTGCTCCGCTTCCTTGACGGTGATGCGGCACAGCCCGTTCAGGCGCTGTGCGAACGACTTCGTGAAACCGGGCGGCATGTGCTGCGCGATCAGCACCGCGGGCGCGTCGGGCGGCAGCGGCTGCAGCACTTCGCGGATCGCCTCGGTGCCCCCCGTCGACGCGCCGACGATCACGAGCTTCTCGGTCGAGACGAGCGGGTTGTTGATCATCGGCGCCGGGCCCGCGGGATGCGCAGCGGCGTGGCCGTGCGCGTGCGCTGCCGCGCCCGCCGGCGCTGCGGCGGGCGCATGGTGCGCACGCACGCGGGCGCGCGCGGCGGCGCGCACCTTGTCGGCGAGCTTTTCCGAGTATTCGAGCATGCCGTCGCGAATGCCGACCTTCGGCTTCGTCACGAAGTCGACCGCGCCCAGTTCGAGCGCGCGCAGCGTGATTTCGTTGCCGCGCTCGGTGAGCGACGACACCATCACGACCGGCATCGGTCGCAGGCGCATCAACTTCTCGAGGAAGTCGAGGCCGTCCATGCGCGGCATTTCCACGTCGAGCGTGAGCACGTCGGGGTTGTGCTGCTTGATCAGCTCGCGCGCGACGAGCGGATCCGGCGCGGTGGCGACGACCGTCATATCGGGCTGACTGTTGATGATTTCCGTCATCAAACTGCGGATCAGCGCCGAATCGTCGACGCAGAGAACCTTGATTTTTTGCACAGCGTTCACGCCTCCTCTACTGTCCTGGCGTTGTCTTGACCGGATGCGCGCAGCGCGGACGACACGCTCGAGCCGAACAGCTCGATGCGAGGCCGCGCGCCCTGCGGCTGGGATTGGGAAATCTGGGTCGCCTGAGCGTTTGCCGCATGAGCCGACGCCGTGGCGCCCGGGCCCGCGCGACCGGCGCTGCCGACGCCGAACAGCTCGACGCGCGCCCGCGCCCGCGCGAGCCGTTCGGCGCGCGCTTCGGCGGTTTGCGCGGCGAGCTGCTGCTCGCGCTCGGCCACGCTCGTGTCCTGCGAGAGGCGCAGCTTCTTGACCATCACCTGGCCCGTGCGCGGCAGGAACGCCACCTTGCGCGGATGCGAGCCTTGCAGGTCCTCGGCCACGATGCGGATGTTCTCGGTCGCGAGATAGCGGCGCACGAACGCGGCGTTGCGGTCGCCGATGTTCATCGTCGTCATGCCCGCGAGCACCGCCGCGCCGCCGAACACCTTGGCCTCGAAGCGCTCACGGCGGCCGCCCGCCTTGATCAGCTCGTTGATGAGCACTTCCATCGCGTAGGCGCCGTAGCGCATCGCGTCGGAGGCGCCGGCGAGCGCGTGGGCGGAGTCCGCGCCGTCGTCGGGGAGCATGAAGTGGTTCATGCCGCCGATGCCGGCGGTGCGGTCCTGAATGCAGGCCGCCACGCACGAGCCGAGCACGGTGACGAGCACCATGTCCTCGCCCGTCGTGTAGAACTCGTTGGGCAGCAGCTTGACGCCGGGGCGCTGAAAATGCGCGTCGAAATAGCGGTTCGTCGCGATCGGGAGGCGGGCGCTCATGCGGGCACTCCGATCGCGTCGTTCGCGCGGCGCGGCGCGGCACTGGCCGCGGCGCCGCGCGTGAGTTCGTACACCGTCTGGCCGCGCAGACGGAACGCCTGCGTGACGTAGGTGAAATTCTCCGAGTGGCCCGCGAACAGCAGGCCGTCCGGCTTCATGAGCGGCTCGAAGCGCGTGAGGACCTGTGCCTGGGTCGGCTTGTCGAAATAGATCATCACGTTGCGGCAGAAGATCGCGTCGAACGTCGTGCGCAAGCCGTAGTCCGCATCGGTGAGATTGAGCTGCTCGAACTTGATCATCGCGCGCAGCTCCGGGCGCACCTTCACGAGTCCCGAATGCGAGCCGGTGCCCTTGAAGAAGAAGCGCTTCAGACGCTCCGGCGACAGGTGCTTGACCTGGTCGAACGAGTAGACGCCCGCATCGGCCTTGGCGAGCACCTGGGTGTCGAGGTCGGTGGCGAGCACGCGCGCCTCGCGCGCGGCGCGGTCGCCGAGCGCTTCGACGAGCGTCATCGCGATCGAGTACGGCTCTTCGCCCGTGGAAGCCGCCGAACACCACACCGAGACCGGCTGCGCACCTGCCACCCCCGCCCGGCGCTTCACGAAGTCCGCGAGGATCGGGAAGTGATGCGCCTCGCGGAAAAACGCCGTGAGGTTCGTGGTGAGCGCGTTCGTGAACGCTTCCCACTCGGCTGCATCGTTGCGCGCTTCGAGCTGGTCGAGGTACTCGCGAAAACTGTCGAGGCCGAGCGTGCGCAGACGCCGCGCGAGGCGGCTGTACGCCATGTCGCGCTTGTGGTCCGAGAGCGAGATGCCCGCGCGGCGGTGAATCAGCGCGCGAATGCGCTCGAAGTCCGCCGAGGTGAAATCGAAATCGCGGTTGCTCTCCACGCCCGAACCGCCCGGCTCGCCGGCGTCCTGGCGCGTATTTCGCAGCGCTTTCATGCTGATGCTCCTTCGCATTGCGCGCCGCCCACTGCATGGGATACCGCGGCGCAGGACTGCTGCGCGCCGCGCCTGCCCGGTTGCAATGCGTGCGGCGCATGGGCGGCCTGCGCAGCGCGCGCGGGCTTGCGGGCCCGGCGCGGCAGGTCTTGCCGTTGTGTAGCGCTCATGTGCATTGCAGTTGCTCGTCGTGTTCGGTACTTCACTACTTTTCTATGCCGCGTCCGATCAGAACGTTTCCCAGTCCGAATCGTCCGAAGCGGATGCTGCCGTGCTCGCGTACGTCTCGGCGCGCGCAGGCGCGGCCGGTTTCGCTGCAGGCTTTGCCGACACCTTGTTTGCCGGTTGCGCAGCGGGCTTGGCCACAGCCTTCGCGGTGTCCGCCGGTGCCGACGACGACGTTGCCGCCGCGGCCTTCGTCCCCGCCGAGGCCGAAGACGGCGTCGTGCGTTTCGCGGCAACCGGCGCTGCCGGCGTGACGCGTGCAGGACTTGCACCCACGTTGCGCGCCGCTGCGCCGCCCGTCGTCCACGTGCCGAGCACGTTCTGCAGCTGGCGCGTCTGCTCTTCGAGCGACGCTGCCGCAGCGGCTGCCTGTTCCACCAGCGCCGCGTTCTGCTGCGTGACGGTGTCCATCTGCGTGACCGCGCGATTGACCTGCTCGATACCGCCCGACTGCTCCTCGGACGCCGCGCTGATCTCACCCATGATGTCGGTCACGCGACGCACGGCCTGAAGGATTTCTTCCATCGTCGTGCCTGCGCGGCCCACGAGCTGCGAGCCGCTTTGCACTTTCTCGGCCGAGTCGTTGATGAGTTCCTTGATTTCCTTCGCCGCACTGGCGCTGCGCTGCGCGAGGCTGCGCACTTCGCCGGCCACCACGGCGAAGCCGCGGCCCTGCTCGCCCGCGCGCGCCGCTTCCACGGCCGCGTTGAGCGCAAGAATGTTGGTCTGGAACGCGATGCCTTCGATCACGCTGATGATGTCCACGACCTTCGCCGAACTCGCCGCGATGCCCTGCATCGTGTTCACGACTTCGCCCACCACCTCGCCGCCGCGCGTCGCGATGTCGGAGGCGTTGACGGCCAGCTGGCTCGCCTGGCGCGCGTTCTCGGCGTTCTGGCGCACGGTGCCGGTCAGCTGCTCCATGCTCGATGCCGTTTCCTGCAGCGACGCGGCCTGCTGCTCGGTGCGCTGCGAGAGATCGGTGTTGCCCATCGCGATCTCGCGTGCGCCCACGTCGATCGAGCTTGCACCCGTATGCACCGCGCTCACCAGCGTGACGAGGCTCTCCTGCATGCGCTTGATGCCGCCGAAGAGGCGCCCGATCTCGTTGTCGCTGTAGACCGTGACCGGCTGCGTGAGATCGCCGTGGGCGATGCGCTCGAAGCACGTCACTGCGTCCTCGAGCGGCTGCACGATGAGGCCGCGCATGGCGAAGCGGATCACCACGACGAGCACGAGCGCCACGGCGATCGCCGCGCCGATCGCGATGCGCATCACCGCGATCTTGTCGTGCGCGCCGACCTCGCGCGCCTGTGCGCTGTCTTCGAGCGCCTGCGCGAGCGGCCCGGCGACGTTGTCGTAGTCGACGAACATCGGGCTGATCTTCGTGTCGGCGATGGCGTGATAGGCCGGTTGATCGTTTGCGCGCAGGGCCGCGAATTCGGGCTGCACGCCGTCCTGCATGAGCGTGGCGCGCTTGGCCGCGAGCGCGTCGAGCGTGGCGGCGTCGAGACCGCTCTTCGGCGCGGTCTGGAAGGCCTGCCAGGCTTCGTTGGATTTGCCGAGCAATTCCTGGGCGCGATCGATCACCTTCTTCGCATCGTCGGCCTGGCCTGCTGCCGTGAGCGCGCTGGCGCGGTCGATCGCGACGCGCGTGCGCAGCAGATACGCCGATGCGTCGTTCAGCGCATGCATCGCGACGAGATCGCCTCGCACTATCTCGGTGAATGCGTCGCTCGCACGCCCGAGCGCGACGAGCCCGAGTGTGCCGACCAGCACCGTCAGCGCAACCAGAATGACCCCGACGCCCGTGAGCGTCGTGCGGATCGACCATCTTTGCAGCATCTCGTTTGCTCCTGTCCTGTGCGAATCGGGGCGGGCTATGCGGGCGGGCGCAGGCGGCCAGTTGCGGCCGGCAAGACGCGGCGACACCCTGGACCCTGCACGAAGCGCGCGCGAAAACGAAGGCGGCTTGCCGCTCTTTGGCGGCGGCTTTCCGCTCTCTCTCACGCTGGCCTCGCGGCCCCCCGGTTTAAGTTTCGGCGCGTTAGACCAGCGCCTCGATCAGAGCCATTTCGCGGCTCGTCATCAGTTTTTCGATGTCCATCAGGATCAGCATGCGGCCTTCGACGGTGCCGAGGCCCGTGAGGTACTCGGTCGTGAGCGTCGCGCCGAATTCGGGCGCCGGCATGATCTGCTCCATCTGCAGCGTGAGCACGTCCGAGACGCCGTCCACCACCATGCCGACCACGCGATGCGCGACGTTCAGGATGATGACGACCGTCTGGTGGTCGTACTCGACACGGCCCAGATGGAACTTGATGCGCATGTCGACGATCGGCACGATGATGCCGCGCAGGTTGATCACACCCTTGATGAAGTCGGGTGCGTTGGCGATGCGCGTCACGCTGTCGTAGCCGCGAATTTCCTGCACCTTCAGGATGTCGATGCCGTACTCTTCCGCGCCGAGGGTGAAGACGAGGAACTCCTGGCCACCTGCGTCGGCCTGCAGCGCGTCGCGGCGTTGCGCGCCGGCAACCGCGCCGTGCGCGCCGTTGCCTTGAATCGATTGGACTTCTGCCACGTTAGCCCCTGAACGGTTGGGAGATGATGGATTGAGTGCGTCCGGACTTCATAACGATTACGCGAATTCGGCGAACGCACCCGAATTTGCGCTGGCGCTTACGCCGTGTGTGGCACGCGTCTCGCGATTGAGCGCGGCCACGTCGACGATCAGCGCGACGCTGCCGTCGCCGAGAATGGTCGCCGCCGAAATGCCGTGCACCTTGCGGTAGTTCGTTTCGAGGTTCTTCACCACGACCTGCTGCTGGCCGACCAGCTCGTCGATCAGCATGGCGAAGCGACGGCCCTCGGTTTCCATGATCGTGACGATGCCCTGGGTCGGGTCCGTGCGCGCGCCTTCGACGTTGAACGCCTGATGCAGCGCCACGAGCGGGAGATACTCGCCGCGCACGCGCACCACGCGGTCGCCGTTGGTGACCGTGTAGATGTCTTCGTGGCGCGGCTGCAGCGACTCCATCACGAAGTTCAGCGGCAGGATGAAGATCTCGCTGCCCACCTTCACCGACATGCCGTCGAGAATCGCCAGCGTGAGCGGCAGCACGATGCGCGTGGTGCTGCCCTTGCCCGCGTGCGAGGTGATTTCCACGTGGCCGCCCATCGCCTGGATGTTGCGCTTGACCACATCCATGCCCACGCCGCGGCCCGATACGTCCGTCACCTGCTCGGCGGTCGAGAAGCCCGGCAGGAAGATGAGGTTCCAGACCTCGTCGTCGGACATGGAGTCGCTCACCTGCATGCCCTGCTTGATCGCCTTGGCGAGAATCTTGTCGCGGCGCAGGCCCGCGCCGTCGTCGCTCACCTCGATCACGATGTTGCCGCCGTGGTGCGCGGCGGACAGCACGAGCTGGCCCGTGGCGTCCTTGCCCGCGGCGCGGCGCGCTTCCACGGTTTCGATGCCGTGGTCGAGCGAGTTGCGCACGAGGTGGGTGAGCGGGTCGATGATGCGCTCGATGAGGCTCTTGTCGAGTTCGGTCGCCTGACCGAAGGTGACAAGCTCGACTTCCTTCCCGAGCTTCGCCGCGAGATCGCGCACGAGACGCGGGAAGCGGCTGAAGACGTAATCCATCGGCATCATGCGGATCGACATCACCGCTTCCTGCAGGTCGCGCGCGTTGCGCTCGAGCTGCGCCATGCCGTTGTAGAGGCGGTCGTGCAGCGCCGGGTCGAACGTGCTGGTGGTTTCCGCCAGCATGGCCTGCGTGATGACGAGTTCGCCCACGAGGTTGATCAGCTGGTCGACCTTTTCGACGCCCACGCGAATCGAGCTGCCTTCCGCCGATGCAGCGGCGGCGGCCGGTCGCGCCTTGCGCTCGCCTTCGGCTTGCGCGGGCGCCGGGGCGCTCGCGGGCGGGCGCGGCATGTCTTGTTCTGCATGCGCAGCGGGCGGCGGGGCCGGGATCACGGCGCTCGCAGCAGGGGCCGTTGCCACCGGTGCGGCGGGAGGCGCGGCCGGTGCCGGTGCAGCCGCCGGCGCGGCGGCGGATGGGGCCGCAGCGGGTTGCGCGTCGCCCTGCGGCGCGGCGCCACGGCCGATCGAAATCTGCTTCTCGTCGATCACGAAGCAGCACACCGCGATGATGTCGTCGGAGGTCACATCGGTTTCGAGCCACAGCGTGAGGTCGTCGCCGGTCTTCACCTGGCCGAGAATGCGGCCGAGGTTGCCGAGCTCTTCGACGAGCAGCTCCTGGTCCTTCGCGTCGACGGCGCGCAGCGTGACGCGCAGGTGCGGACCTTCGGCTGCGGCCGCAGCGCCGGCAGCGGGCGCCGCGGCGGCCGCATCGATCGCTTCGCTCACGACGTGCTCGGGCGCGCCCGAGCCTGCCGCCGCCAGCGTGCTATGCATTTCGAAAGCGGCTTCGAGATCTTCTTCCGAATCGCCGGCGCTCGCCTGCGGAGCCGGTGCCGGCGCGGGGGCCGGCGCCGGTGCGGGTTCGGGCGCGGATACGCCGCGGCTTTCCGCATAGAGGCGCTCGAGCTTGGAGCGCACGGCGGCAGCCGCCTGCGCGTCGGGCTCGGCGCTCGCGCGGTAGGCGCCGAGCTGGTCGGAAAGCACGTCCTTCGTTTCGAGGAACGTGTCGATCATGTCCTTGCGCAGCACCAGCTCGTTGTTACGAGCGCGGTCGAGCAGCGATTCGAGAATGTGGGTCGTCTCGGTCAAGGCCGTGAAGCCGAATGTCGCCGCGCCACCCTTGATCGAGTGCGCCGCGCGGAAGATCGCCGCCAGATCCTCGGGATCCGGGCGACCGACGTTCAGGTTCAGGAGAAGCTGTTCCATCTGCGCGAGCAGCTCGTCCGCCTCGTCGAAAAACGTCTGATAGAACTGAGTGATGTCGAGAGTCATTGCTCTTTCACCGCGTTAATTGCCTGGGGGGTGCCTGGTCGTTCGCCGCACGGCACCTCAAGGGTGGGCCTCGCCGAGTGCGCTCGCCAGATCGACGAGCAGCTCGGGGTCCACCGGTTTCTCGATCCAGCCAGTCGCGCCTGCGTCGCGTACGGCTGCCTTGAAGCCTTCGTCCGATTCCGTGGTCAGCACGAGGATGGGCGTTTCGAAGTACGAAGGATTCGCCCTCAACTGCTTGATCAGGTCGAGCCCGCCCATGCGCGGCATGTAAAGGTCGGTGAGCACGAGATCGAAGCGCTGGGCGAGCGCATGCTCGAGCCCTTCTTCGCCGTCGCTCGCCACCGTCACTTCGTAGCCTGCCGAGCCGAGCGCCGCACGCAGGATCTCCCGCATGGACACCGAATCGTCGATCGCCAGAATGTTCCTGATCATCCGTTCCTCGTTGTCATTGCGCTGCCGGCGCGACGGCTGGGGCAACAGCCGGCGCCACCGTGGCTGCCACCTTCGGCGCGATCGCGACCGGTGCCGGCGCCGCCTTGCCAGGCACGACATCCGGCGTGAGCGCGGGCAGGCTCTTGCCCGAGCCCGCTGCGTCGTCGGACAGCGTGGTGGTGGTCGAGTCGTCGTGCATGAGCGCGTCTTCGGACTTCTTGTTCAATACGATGATGCTGATGCGGCGGTTCTCCGGGTCGAGCGGATCGGCCTTGTTCAGGTTCTGCGTGGAAGCCAGACCGAGTACGCGCAACACCTTCGATTCGTCCATGCCGCCCGCGATCAGCTCGCGCCGCGAGGCATTCGCGCGGTCGGCGGAAAGCTCCCAGTTGCTGTAGCCCTTCTCGCCGCCGGCGTAGGGCACGGCGTCGGTGTGGCCTTGCACGACGATGCGGTTGGGCACGTCGTTGAGCGTCTTGCCGATCGCCTGCAGGATGTCACGCATGTACGGCTCGACCACGTCGCGGGCCGTGGCGAACATCGGGCGCTTCTGCGAGTCGACGATCTCGATGCGCAGGCCCTGCAGCGTGGAGTCGATGCGGATCTGCTGCTTGAACTGGCGCAGCACCGGGTTCGCCTCGATCGCCGCCATCAGCTTCACCTGCAGGTCGTGCAGGCGCACCTGCTCCTTGCGCTCCAGCGAGCCTTCGAGCTGCTTCGTGGCGTCGTCGTCGTTGTGCTTCGACTGATTGCGCTCCGAGCGCTCCGAGCGCTCGGTGGCGCCGTCGCCGCGGCGCGTGACGCCCTGGTCCTGCGACGAGATGTCACGGCCGCCGCCCTTCAGGATGCTCGAGTCTTCGGCGCTGCGGTCGCCGCCCCAGAGCGTGATCTTCATCGGCTGGTTGAAGTAGTCGGCGATGCCCTTCAACTGCACCGTCGAAGCCGACGAGAGCAGCCACATCAGCAGAAAGAACGCCATCATCGCGGTCATGAAGTCCGCGTAGGCGAGCTTCCACGCGCCGCCATGATGGCCGGCCTTCTTCGGCGCGGCGCGCTTGACGACGATTGCGCGGTCCTTGTTGTTGCTCATGGGCCGTCCCTTACTTCGCCTTCACGCGGCGCACGTGCTCTTCGAGTTCCGTGAACGACGGACGCTCGGTCGAGAACAGCACCTTGCGGCCGAACTCCACGGCAATCGCCGGCGCGTAGCCGTTCAGGCTCGCAAGGATCGTCACCTTGATGCACTGGAACATCTTGGTCGACTCGGTCACGCGCTGCTCCGCAAGGCTGGAGAGCGGTCCGATCAGGCCGTACGAAAGCAGAATGCCGAGGAAGGTGCCGACCAGCGCCTGGGCGATCATCTCGCCGAGCACCGCGGGCGGCTTGTCGGCGGACGCCATGGTGTGAACCACGCCCATCACCGCCGCGACGATACCGAACGCCGGCATGGCGTCGCCCACCTTCGCGAGCGCATGGGCGGGCGCCTCGCCTTCGGCGTGGTGCGTTTCGATTTCCTCGTCCATGAGACTTTCGATCTCGAAGGCGTTCATGTTGCCGCCCACCATGAGACGCAGGTAGTCGGTGAGGAATTCGACGATGTGGTGATCGGCCAGGATCTTCGGATACTGCGTGAAGATCGGGCTCTTCTGCGGATCGTCGATATCCGCTTCGAGCGTGAGCGTGCCTTCCTTTCGCGCCTTCGCGAGCAGGACATAGAGCAGCGCGAGCAGCTCCATGTACACGTCCTTGTTGTATTTGGCGCCCTTGAACAGCGTGGGAAGCACGCGCAAGGTGGCCTTGATGGTCTTGATGCCGTTGCCGAGGATGAACGCGCCGACGCCAGCACCACCGATCATGAGCAGTTCCATCGGCTGCATGAGCGCGGCCAGATGACCGCCCTCGAGTGCATAGCCGCCGAAGACGCAAAGGATCGTCAAGAGGGTTCCAACGATAATCAGCACTGCCGGGTCCTCACTAGAAATGCGCCGCGAACCGCCGTCGGCCCGCGCCCTTAGCTGGGTTTACGGCAACGGCGCGAAAAACTTTGGGTTTGAATGGGCGCGGATCGCAAGCCGGCCGGGCATCTGCCGTCCGCTTTGCATCGGCATGGCGGAGGAATCTGGGGCCGGTTCGCAAAGCCGCACGGGAAGGGGTTGCAGTTCGTGGCTGTGACTGCGCGTGACGATGCGGCGCGCTTGCGGCAGGCGCCTTCCGGCGGCTCCGCGGGGCCTCTGCGCCGGGACGGGCCGGGTTTATCCGGAGTCCCGGCCTGCATGGACGGCAGCGAGCCGCATCGATCGAAGTCAAGCCGGGTTGATCTGCCTCAAGCGGCGATCTGCGAGGCAAGCGCGCTGCGCCGCGTGCGCCCTGCCCGCGACGGCGGCTGGCACAGCCCGCAGACGAAGCCGCGCTGCGGGTCGTGCGCGTGCGCCACGTAGCGGCCGCCGCAGCGGCTGCACGGCGTCATCTGCAGGAGGCCCGAGGTGAAATAGCGCACGAGCGTCCAGGCGCGCGTGAGGCTCAGCGCGGGCGTTTCGTCGTGCAGCCGCAGGTGCTCGAGATAGAGCCGGTAGCTCTTCACGATCGCGTGGATCGGCTCGCAGCGCGCGTGGCGGCTCATGAACATGAACGTGTTGTAGAACAGCGAGGAATGGACGTTGGGCTGCCAGGTCATGAACCAGTCGGTCGAAAACGGCAACATGCCCTTGGGCGGCGACTCGCCCTTCACTTCCTTGTAAAGCCGGATGAGCCGGTCGCGCGAGAGCGAGGTCTCCGCTTCGAGCAGTTGCAGACGCGCGCCCAGTTCGATCAGCTCGATCGCGAGCGCGATCTCTTTTACCTCCTGCACCACACTCTTTGTCGCCATAGACACCCGTTGGAAGCCGCAATGGAATGCGCTTGCGCCTGCCGCCGTTCACGGGCAGCAAGGGCGCAATGCGCGGCCGCGCACGGCGGCGCGGGGCGAAGCGGTTCAGCCGATCTGCTCGACGTCCTGGCCCGCCATGATGATCGCCGAGTGCGTCAGCGCGGTTTTGCCCTTGTCGGCAAGCGCGCTCAGGATGGCGTGGTCGTCGAACCGGAAGCGGCAAAGCAGCTGGTTCGATGCGGCAAGGCGTACGGTCTGCGCGAAAGTGAGATTGGCGAGCACCTCGGCAGACTGCTCGGAGATGCCCATGCGGAACATGCCCGTCGGCTTGTCCTCGCGCAAAAGACGTTGCGCGAGCAACAGGTACGACAGGTTCACTTCCTTGATCTCATTGAGCATGTCGCTATGCGTCGTCGCGCTCATGGATTCCCCCGAATCAAATCGCGGCGGCTGGTCAGACCGCCCGCGGAAAACGTTTGCTCGCCCAGATGCAACCCGAGTGCATCCGAACGGCCTGTTTATGGTCGTGGGTCCATTGTGGCTGGGGCGGGAACAAATGGAAATCGGACGGATGCCGCGACGCGTTGCGAGAAAAAGTTTCGCAAACGTGTAGGAATTTTTCTGACAAAGAGGCGGGAGCAGCGGCGGGAGGCGGGGCGCGTCATGTCATGCGCATAAGCCGCGAAATTATCTGCTGATTATAGGCTTTTTCATGTATGCGTCACGCGTGCGTGCTAACTAGCGCGCGCTCGACCGACTCACCCAGGCCTTTTGACCCTTGCGCGTGCCCGGGCCCGGGCACGCGGCTTGCGCAGTGCGCGCGCAAGCCGCGTCACGCTTTGCAATGGCCTCTTACACCTGCTGTATCCCGCTGTAACAACTTTAAGCGTTTGCAAAACCGCGTGTATCGGGCCGCGAAATGGCCATAATCGGTCTCAGGGATAACCCGATATCGTTGTACCGCCGCAGTGCCGCATCACCGAGTTCGTTGCACATGCGGCCTTTTTGGGCTTTTTGCCCAGGAGATCGAACAATGCGAATCGCACAAATTGCGCCACTTTATGAAGCCGTTCCGCCCAAGCTTTATGGCGGCACCGAGCGCGTCGTGTCCTACCTGACCGAAGCGCTGGTCGACCTCGGCCACGACGTGACGCTGTTCGCCAGCGGCGATTCGGTCACCTCGGCAAACCTCGAAGCCGCCTGGCCGCGCGCACTGCGTCTGGACCCGACGATCCGCGACGCGCTGGCCCCGCACATGGTGCTGCTCGAGCGCGTGCGCCGCGTCGCGCACGAATTCGATGTGCTGCACTTCCACCTCGACTATCTGCCGTTCCCGCTTTTCACGACCATGGACACGCCGTTCGTCACGACGCTCCACGGCCGTCTCGACCTGCCGGAGCTGCAACCGGTATTCGAGCAGTTCCCGAACGCACCGGTGATCTCGATTTCGGACTCGCAGCGCCAGCCGTTGTCGCAGGCCGCGTGGCAGAACACGATCTATCACGGACTGCCAAAGAACCTGCTTACGCCGCAAGCCGACCGCAAGCCCGAGTACCTGGCGTTCCTCGGCCGGATCTGCCCGGAAAAGCGCGTTGACACGGCGATCAGGATCGCCGCGCTCTCCGGCCTGCCGCTGAAGATCGCCGCCAAGGTCGACAAGGTCGACCAGGACTACTTCAAGACCGAAATCGAGCCGCTGCTTTCGCAGGCCCACGTGGAGTTCATCGGCGAGATCAACGAAGAGCAGAAGCCCGCGTTCCTTTCCGGGGCGAAGGCGCTGCTGTTCCCGATCGACTGGTCCGAGCCGTTCGGGCTCGTGATGATCGAGGCGATGGCATGCGGCACGCCGGTGATCGCCTTCAATCGCGGTTCGGTGCCGGAGGTGATCGACCCGGGCGTCACGGGCTATGTCGTCGAGGACGTGCAAGGCGCCGTGGCCGCGCTGCAGAATATCGATTCGCTTTCGCGCGTGGCAATTCGCAACCAGTTCGAACACCGCTTCACGTCGCACATCATGGCGGGGAATTATGTCGACACTTATACGGCGCTGATCGAAGCCGCACAGCGTCCGGTACTGCGTCGCGTCGCCGCCGGCTGAGTGCGAAGCATTCCGGCTTTCGCGATAAATCCAGACGAATGCACGACGTGAATCGTTTGCGAGTCGTCGAATAGCGCCATTACGCGCTGATTACAGAAGGCGCACAAAAAAGAGCCGCATGAAACATGCGGCTCTTTTATTGCATTTGCGGTTACGCCGGTATGGCGGCCGGGCTGTTCTCCGGCGCCATGCGTCAGGCGATCAGGTAGCGTTCGCGATTCTTGCCTGCGATCCACTTGGGCGGCTTGCCGCGTCCGCTCCAGGTCGCGCCCGACTTGGGGTCCTGATAGCGCGCGGGCAGCGGCGCCTTTTTCGGCGGGCGTCCGCGGCGCGCGGCCTCGGCAAAGCCCAGGTCCTGGGCGGAAAGGCCGTACTCGGCGATCTTTTCCCGAATCGTGGCGATGACGTCCGCGATCTCCGTGCGCCGCGCCTCTTCGGCCTGAGCCTGGAGTTTTGCGATCTGCGCCTTGATTTCTGTATATTGCGACATTTCTATTCCCCCTTCATTGCTCTTGAAACCGGCTCGATCGGAGATTAGACGCAAATAACGGAATTCGCAATCGCTATTAATACTGTTTTTTCACGCTATTCTTCGATTTAACGATCGACCGGCTCCAGCGCAATTGCGTACACACCGATCGCAATAATTCGATCAATTACGTCGAAATTGACAATCCTTGACAGCATCGAATAGGGCGACTGCCTAGAATCTGGCATTTCCCGGTGCCGGTGCTTTACGCGGCCCCTTCAAAAATCGACTTTTCGAGGTGTCACGTAATGCACTTATCCAGGCGACTCATCGCCGAATTGATCGGCACTTTCTGGCTCGTTCTGGGCGGCTGCGGCAGCGCGGTGCTCGCGGCCAACTTCGCCGGGCCGGTTCACGGACTCGGTATCGGGTTCGTGGGCGTGTCGCTCGCCTTTGGTCTGACCGTGCTCACCATGGCCTACGCCATCGGCCACATTTCGGGTTGCCATCTGAATCCCGCAGTGAGCGTGGGCCTGACCGTGGCGGGGCGCTTCCCGGCGCGCGACCTCGTGCCCTATATCGCCGCACAGGTGGTGGGCGCGGTGATCGGCGCTTTCGTGCTTGCGCTCATCGCAACGGGCAAGCCCGGCTTCGACCTCGTCGCGAGCGGCTTCGCGACCAACGGTTACGGCGAGCAGTCGCCGGGCCACTACGCCATGGGCGCCGCGTTCGTGTGCGAAGCCGTCATGACCGCGCTCTTCCTGTTCGTCATTCTCGGCGCAACCGACAAGCGCGCACCCGCAGGCTTCGCGCCGATCGCCATCGGCCTGTGCCTCACGCTGATTCATCTGATCTCGATTCCCGTCACCAATACCTCGGTGAATCCGGCACGCTCGACCGGCCCCGCGCTGTTCGTGGGCGGTGAGGCGATCTCGCAGCTGTGGCTGTTCTGGGTCGCGCCGATCGTCGGCGCAGTGATCGCAGGCATCGCGTACCCGGCGGTGGCGGGGCGGCGCGAAGCGGTGGCGGCGGTCGACGTGCGCGAGACGGCCTGACGGCCTCTGACGCGCGCTGACACGTCTGCGCGGCCCGAGCCGCGCCGCAACGCGACACGTTCGCCGTGCAGTTGCCAACGGGCGCCTCGGCGCCCGCTTGTCTTGCTGAGCGCGGGGCGCTCCGGGTGCGCTGCTGGCCGGGCCCGTGATGGCCGCGCTGCTAGAATCGGGCGACCTTCCCATAGTCTTGCGACCTGGAGCATCACGCCCAGCATGAAGCGCTCACGCCCCCGGCCAGGCCGGATCGCCCCGACGCTCGCCGCCGCGCTGAGCGCACTGCTATGCGCCTGTGCGCCGCTACCGCAGGCCAACGGACCCGCTAACGCCGGTGAGACAGCGCAGACGAATACGAGCAGCGCGCCAGCCGCGCGCAACGTCGAAACACTCGTCTTCGTGAGGCACGGCGAAAAGCCGCCAGAAGGATTCGGCCAGCTCAACTGCAAGGGGCTGAACCGCGCGCTTGCGCTGCCGGCCGTGATCGCGGCCAAGTACGGCAAGCCCGACGCCATCTATGCGCCCGACCCCGGCGAGCAAAAGGAAGACAACGGCCATTCTTATTACTACGTGCGCCCGCTCGCGACGATCGAGCCGACCGCGATCCAGTTCGGCATGCCGATTCAGACGCCGTATGGCTATTCGAAGACCGACGCGCTGCAAAGCGCGCTCGTCGATCCGCAGTGGCGCGGCCGCACCGTGCTGGTTGCGTGGGAACATCGGGAAATCGAGACGCTCGTGCGCCGCATCGTCGCCGCGCACGGCGGCAGCGCGAACGATGTGCCGCGCTGGGAGAGCGCGGACTTCGACAGCATCTATGTGGTGCGAATCGACTGGAGCGGCGGCGCCGCTCGTGCGCGTTTTTCGCACGAGCGCGAAGGGCTCGACGCACGTACGGACGACTGCCCGTGCGCGCAATTGCCCGCCGCGCAGTAACCGTCCCGCGGTAACCGTTCGCATGGAATCGCGAAAGCAGCGGCGGCGCTAACGACCGCGCCCGCGTGAATTACGACGCGAGTTCGTCGTCGAGCGCGAACAGCTTGCGAAGATGATGCGCGACACCGGCCTCGAAGTTGTTGCCGATGCGCGGCACCCGAGGCAGCCGCTTGATGAGATCGGGATTGGCGTTGTTCATCATGAACGGATGACCTGCCGTTTCGAGCAGATCGATGTCGTTCATGTTGTCGCCGAACGCGACGCAACCCGCCGCGTCCACGCCGAGCCGGTCGAGCACGACGCGCAGCGCGCGGCCCTTCGAAACGCCGGCCACCATCACTTCGAGACAATCGGGCAGGGAGTAGGTGACGTAGAGCGCGTCACCGAACTCGCGCGCGAGATTCTGCGCGACGTGTGCGAGATCTGCCGGATCGCCGATATAGAGTGCCTTGGCAATGCCCGCGTCTGCGTAGTCGCGCAGATCCGCCACGCGGTACTCGAAGCCCGAGTCCTGGTGATACGCGAGGAGTTCGGGCGCATCGCGGTCGATGAGCCAGGCGTCGTCGGTATAGATGCTCACGATCACGCGGCCGTGCTCGCCCACGGTGTCGGCAGCCACGAGGCGTTCGACCATGGGCGCGCCCAGATTGCTCGCGTGGATCAGCGTGTCGTCGGGCGCGTGCACGCGCGCGCCGTTCGCGGTGATGAGATACGGCCGGATGCCGAGCACGTCGCGAATGCCGGCCACGTCGCAATAGTGGCGGCCGGTCGCGATCACGAACGGCAGTCCCTGCGCATCGAGCGCGCCCAGCGTGGCAACCGTAAACGGATCGACCTGATGGTCGCTATTGAGCAGCGTTCCGTCGAGATCGGTTGCAATGACCTTGTACATGGTGATCACACAGCTAGCGGGAAACGTTGAATCGTAGCATCTGTGGCATGGCTATGCCGTTGACCTACGTTCGTGCCCCTTCTCACATACCACTCAGCTGTCCGGGGCAGCGCTTGCCAGCCGCTGAGCCTCCATCTGCGCGAGCCGCAGTGCACCGGTGGTGGAATCGGCGAGCGGCGAGCGCAGGCGATCGCGCACCGCTTGCGGCACCCATTCGCGCAGCGGCTGCCCAAGGCCGCCCGAGAGCGCCGCCGGCAGCTTGCCCGAAGGATCGAGCGCGGTGATGAGTTTCGCAATTTCCACGCCGGCTTCGGCGAGCAGCCTGGCGACGAACGGATGTTTGCGATGCGCGAGGACGACCGGCGCGAGGCTGGCATATGCTGTCTGGTTGGCCGCGCACTGCCACACGATGAGACTGTCGCGATCGGTGGCGCGCGCGTGTGCGAGCAGGGCTCGTGCGAAGTCGTCCATGGGCACGCGGGCATCGAGCGCCTGCTGCGCCCAGACGATCGCGTGCAGGCCGAACCAGGCGCCACTCGCTTCGTCGCCCGAGGGAAAGCCGAAACCGCCCGCAATGCGGCACTGGCCGTCCTCGTCGAGCACCGCCGCGATGCTGCCCGTGCCGAGGGCGACCACCACGCCCGGCGCGCCGCCGTGCGCGCCCAGCAGTGTCGTGTAGGCGTCGCTTTCCACCGCGAGCCCGGCTACCGGGGGCGCGGCAGCGAGAAACGGCGCCAGCCAGTCGGGGTTGTTCACGCCCGCGAGCCCGCAGCCAAGCACGCATTGCGACCAGTCGAACGCGAGCCTCGCCTGTGCAAACGCCGCGCGGCAGCCTTCCTCGATCGATTGCCAGGCCCGTTCGATACCGAGTCCCAGCCCCGACGGCCCCGCCGCCGCGCGCGCGAGTTCGACGCCGTTCGTGTCGCCAAGCGCGATGCGTGTGCCTGTGCCGCCGCCGTCCACGCCAATCAACCAGGTGTATTTCTGCATGATGTCCGCCGCGCCGCGCGCGCCTGTCAGTCCGGTTCGAAAGCCAAAATTATTGTCGTGCCGCAGAGACTAACGGCTTCCCGGGGTCCGCACAATCGGCCATCCGGCCAGGGTGGCGGCGCGGCACCGATCCGCTATGCTTGCGTGGCTCGAACGACGTCTCGCAAGGAGAACTTACCGTGACACACCGCTGCAACTGGGTATCGGCCGGCGCGTCGCCGCAGTATGTGCAATACCACGACGAGGAGTGGGGCGTGCCGTCGCGGGACGACCAGCATCTGTTCGAAATGATCGTGCTCGAAGGCGCGCAGGCAGGACTCTCATGGTCCACGATACTCAACAAGCGAGAAGGCTATCGCCGCGCGTTCGCCAGCTTCGACATCGCCAAGGTTGCGCGCTTTACGCCCAACCACGTCGAAACGCTCATGCAGGACGCCTCGATCGTGCGCAACCGGGCCAAGATCGAGGCCGCCATCGCCAACGCCCGCGCCGTGCAGCAGATCCAGGCCGATCACGGCTCGCTTGCGAAATTTGTCTGGTCGTTCGTGGACGACACGCCCATTCAGAACGACCTCGTCTCGTATCGCGACGCACCAGCCTCTACCGAAGTCTCGGACGCGCTTAGCAAGGCGCTCAAAAAATACGGCTGCAAATTCGTTGGCACGACGATCTGTTACGCGTTCATGCAGGCAGTCGGCATGGTCAACGACCATGAGCGCGACTGCATGTGCCGCAAGGCTTGCGCAGCGCTTGGCAAAAAGAAGCGCCGCGCCTGAGCGACTGCACCCGGCGCCGGCCAACCTGATTTTTGATCGCTACCGTGCGCCGCCCCACGGTTTTTCACTGGCGTGCCGTTATAACGGGAAGTGAATGCAGGCGCGTCAGGGGAACGGGTAGTGATGCCGGCTGGGAGGCCGGCGGCGCCGCGTTAGAAGGGAATTAACCTGTGCCCGGCACCTGGGCAACAGGGGGTTGAAATGAAAAACGTCCACTTCCTGAGTCATCAGGAGATCTTCGACCGCGCAGTGGCCCATCTGTTTGGCCAGGGGCGCGCGGCACTTCTTCCACGCGGCGGCGGCGCCTACCGGGGCGGTGGCTGTGGCGGCGGCTCCGGCAGCGCGCACTGCTACGGCGGATGTCCGGTCGGCAGCTTCATCCGGCCACGCGACTATATGAGCGCCATGGAAGGCATACCCGTGCGCTTCATCGGCCGTGACACGAACGACGTGCCGCTCTATATGGACGTGGGCGTTGCCGCGCTGAAAAAGGCGCTGCTGCGCGCCCATATCAACATATACGACCCCGCTACGATCAATCTGCTGAGTTGCCTGCAGAACGTGCACGACGTGTTTGGCGTGTGGGAATGGCGCGAACGCCTTTGCTCGATCGCCGCGCAGTTCGGCTTGTCGCCCGAGCAGCTGAAGGACGCCGCCTGATACCGGCCGGCGCGCACAACGCGCGCCGCGCTTCGGCGCATAGTTGCTATGCACGAACACGCACAAACGCAAACGGCGGCGCAGCTTCTTGCGAAGCAAGCGCCGCCGTTTGGCGGAACACCGAAAAGCGAAAAAGCTTAGTGGAGCTTCTTCGGCAGCATCTGGCTGCGCAGGCGCTTGTGCAGGCGCTTCACAGCAGCTGCCTTCTTGCGCTTGCGAACTGCCGTCGGCTTTTCGTAAGCTTGACGCTCACGCAGCTCGGCGATCAGGCCGTTCTTTTCGATTGCACGGCGGAAGCGGCGAATCGCCACTTCGAACGGCTCGTTTTCCTTCAGAAGAATCGTCGTCATGTATTTCCTAACTCAAATCGCTTAGTACGGTTCAAAGGCGCGAGCGTCAAAGCCGCTCACGCGCCGGCCCTCCGGTCGTTCGCCACGCTGGGGCTAAACGAGAGGCAAGGCGGCCACGGAGGCCGGAAAAGAGAAGTAGGGGGTTCACAGCGGAACGCGATCAGGTCGACCTTGCTGCAACACACCTGACCGCCGGTTTGCGGCCGCCAACAGTAACGAACACGGCAACAAAACAGGCAAAGATCTCAATTCACTCCCAATGATATCAGGAAAAGATCCGCCTGACCAGGGGGTTTCTTGATTCTACTCAGGGACTTGCGCGGCGCGCGGCGAGTGGCTTGCCACGGCCGCCGCGCCCGTCCTGTCAATCAGGACACCTGGGTTAATGCCTTTGCCGTCAGGCGCTCGCGTCGTTGAGCGCCTGGATGTCGGCCGGATCGAGCTTCAGCCGTACCGCCGCCGCAAGGCTCTCGAGCTGATCCAGCGAAGTCGCGCTCGCGATCGGCGCGGTAATGCTAGGGCGCGCGATCAGCCACGCCAGCGCAACCGCCGCGAGTGTGCTGCCGTGGCGCTCGGCCACGTAATCGAGCGCCGCGAGGATCCGGATACCGCGGTGATCGAGGTACTTCTCGACGCGCGAGCCGCGCGTGCTCTTCGCGAGATCCTCGCGCGAACGGTACTTGCCCGAGAGAAAGCCGCTCGCGAGGCTGTAATAGGGCACGACCGCGAGCTTCTGCGCCATCGCCACCGGTTCGAGGTCGGCCTCGTAGCGGGCGCGGTCGTACAGGTTGTATTCGGGCTGGATGATCTGGTACGCGGGCAGGCCGGACCTCGTCGAAACCGCGAGCGCTTCCTCGACGCGCGCGCCCGTGTAGTTCGACGCGCCGATCACACGCACCTTGCCGGCTTCGATCAGCCGCTGGTAGGCGCCTAGCGTTTCCTCGAGCGGGACTTTCTGGTCGTCCTCGTGCGAGAAGTACACATCGATGTAATCGGTCTGCAGACGACGCAGCGAATCTTCCACGGCAGCCGCGATGTTGGCGGCGGAAAGTCCCGGGCGGCGCGCATCTTTTGCGACCTTCGTTGCGATCACCACCTTGTCGCGCTTGCCGCTTTTGGCGATCCACTTGCCGATGATCGTCTCCGACTCGCCGCCCTGGTTGCCGGGCACCCACGCGGAATACACATCGGCGGTGTCGATGAAGTTGAGGCCGGCGTCGGTGAAGGCGTCGAGGATCGAGAACGAGGTGGCTTCATCTGCGGTCCAGCCGAAGACGTTGCCGCCGAACATGAGCGGGGCGACCTGCAACGAGGAAGTGCCGATCCTGCGTAGTTCCATGGGGCCTCCAGAAAAAGGGCGAACGGGGAACCGCTGAGCATACGCCGCCTCGCGGCGCACTGCAGCCGGCAGGGCGCGCAGTCATTGAAGTGCAGCCAGGGGCGCTGCACTAAACCACGCGCGATACCTGCCGTAAACACGCTTGCAAACTGCAAGACGCAGAAATGCGTGAGGGAAGCGGGAAGCACGAAGCGCGGCGTAACCGGATTTTTTATGCAGCGCGCAAATGAGGTCTCGATTGTCGGTGCTTCCCCCTCAAGTTTTTTTTACCCACGCCGACAACCTTCACTGAGGCGGCCAGCAAGATTGCACCCGCCGCGGCCATAGTGGCTTGTAACGGGCTTTCAGCCCGCTTAGGAGAATTTCCATGCTCGGAATTAACAGCAACATCAACTCGCTCGTCGCGCAACAGAACCTGACGGGCTCGGGCAGCGCGCTGTCGCAAGCGATCACGCGCCTGTCGTCGGGTAAGCGCATCAACAGCGCAGCTGACGATGCAGCAGGCCTCGCGATTTCGAACATCATGCAGACCCAGATCAACGGTCTGAATCAGGGCGTGTCGAACTCGAACGATGGCGTTTCGCTGGTTCAAACGGCATCGAGCGGTCTGTCGTCGCTGACGAGCAGCCTGCAGCGTATCCGCCAGCTGGCCACGCAAGCGGCCAACGGCTCGATGACCGCAGACGACCGCGCCGCACTGCAGCAGGAAGTCAACCAGCAAGTTTCGGAAATCAACCGTATCGCGTCGCAAACGACGTACAACGGCATGAACGTGCTGAACGGCTCGCTCGGTACCGTGTCGTTCCAGGTTGGCGCGAACGTCGGCCAGACGATCAGCCTGAGCCTGTCGCAAAACATGTCGGCGGCATCGATCGGCAGCGGCGTGCCGCAAGCCGGCCAGACGCTCGGCACGTTCAGCGGCCTGAGCCTGAGCTCGGCTGGCGTTTCGGTCGCCGCCTCGGCTGCAACCGTCACGTCGATCAATGTCGTCTCCGACGGCAGCGGCGGCTTCACGTTCACGGACCAGAACAACCAGGCTCTGAGCAACACGGCAGTCGGCGCGCTGTTCACGGCCACGGGCGCTTCGGGCACCAGCGGCAACGCCATCCAGGGCTCGGGCGGTGCGGTCTCGCTCAGCATCGCCGCCGCCTTCAATACGGCTGTCGGCTCGGCCGGTTCCGCTGCTGTCGCTTCTGTGGACGCTCAGGTCAACTCCTATAACGTGCCGACGGACGTTGCTAACGTCAACATCAGCACGGCAAGCGGCGCAAGCATGGCCATGGAGTCGATCGACAACGCCCTGAACACGCTGAACAACCTGCAGGCAACGCTCGGCGCAGCGCAAAACCGCTTCACGGCAATCGGCACGACGCAGCAAGCTCAGTCGACCGACCTGTCGACCGCCCAGTCGTCGATCCAGGACGCCAATTTCGCGGAAGAAACGGCGAACCTGAGCAAGGCGCAAGTGCTGCAGCAAGCCGGTATCTCGGTGCTCGCACAAGCGAACTCGCAACCGCAGCAGATCCTGAAGCTCCTGCAGTAATACGAGCTTCTGTAGCCCAAGCGTTGCGCGCCCGGCCGCCATACCCGTGAGCGCAACGCAAGCCAATCGGGAGGATCGCCTCCCGATTGGCGTTTTCCAGACCTGAACCGATTCACACTGCAACGCCGACGCACGGAGCCCCTTCATGTCCACCGTAACCAGTTCGACAGCCAGCACGATCGCAAGTAGCGTCGCTGCTACGACCGCAGCGAGCAACGCCGCTCTGCAGCAAGCAGCCCAGTCGATCGTCAGCGGCTCGACCGGCAACTCGTCGATGGACGTGAATTCGCTCGTCACGGCGCTCGTCAACTCCAAGATCGCCGGCCAGGCCGCCACGATCAGCGCCGAGCAGACGCAGGACAACACCGAAATCTCCGCGTACGGCGCGCTTTCCGCCGCGCTCTCCGCACTTCAGGCAGGCCTCTCGCCGCTCTCGGACGGCACGACCCTCAGTGCGTTCAGCACGACGCTCAGCGGCACCGGCATTACGGCCACTGCGGGCAGCGGCGCGGCAGCAGGGACGTACTCGCTCGACGTCAAGCAAGTGGCACAAGCTCAGGTGCTCACCTCGACCGGCTACGGCGCAACGACGGCGCTCGCCTCGGGCTCGTCCACGATGACGCTGACGGTCAACGGCGCCAGCACCACGATCTCGCTCGACAGCACCAACAGCACCGTCGCGGGCATTGCATCGGCGATCAACTCGGCCACCAACAATCCGGGCGTGACGGCAACGGTCGTCAACGGCGCAGACGGCGCGCACCTCGTGCTGCACGCCACCTCGACCGGCGCGTCGAACGGCATCAGCATCGCGATCAACGACTCGAATTCCAGCGATGCCTTGAACAACCTTGCCGTGACGACCACGGCGGGCACGGCGATCACGAGCGCGAGCGCGACTTCCGCCAACCTCACGGCCAACCAGTCGACGATCTCCAACACGACCAACTGGACACAGTCCACGGCCGCACAGGACGCCTATTTCACGATCGACGGCACGGGCGCGACCAGCACGACAAACACCGTAAAAACCGCACTGTCTGGCGTCACGCTGACCCTCACCGCAGCGGCAGTCGACACGTCGAGCACGGGCAGCGGCGCACAAACGCTCACCGTTGCGCAGAACACCAGCGCGGAATCCAGCGCGATCAACAATTTCGTCACGCTCTACAACACGCTCGTGACGACGATGGCCACGCTCACGTCGTTCAGCTCGACCTCGACGTCGCAAGGCGTGCTGCTCGGCGACTCGACGCTGAACATGATTCAGAACCAGCTGGCGACGATCGTGGCAACGGGCGTGAAGAGCGGCAATACGACGACCAGCCTGGCATCGATTGGCGTCACGCTGAATTCGGACGGCTCGCTCTCGGTCGACAGCGACACGCTCAATACGGCACTGCAAAACAATCAGTCGACCGTGGCAGCGCTGTTCAATTCGACCAACGGCGTCGCCGCCCAGTTGAATAACAACATCACGAGCTATTCGTCGAGCACGGGCGTCATCACGACGCGTACCAACTCGATCCAGACTGACCTGACGAACCTCTCGACGCAGAAGTCGAATCTCGCGGAATACCAGTCGCAGCTCACCAGCATGTACACCGCGCAATTCACCGCGCTCAACACGCTGATGGCGACGATGAACAACAATCAGCAATACCTCACGCAGCTCTTCGGCGGCACGAACAGCGCAGGCGCGCTGGCCACCAACAAGAGCTAAGCGCATCCAGCAGGAGAGACGACATGGAATTCGCAGCGTCCATCGATCGCATCTGGCAGATCACGAAAGACATCGAACAGGCGGCAGCCGTCGGCGAATGGGAAAAGGCGGCCGAGCTTGCGAACGAGCGTTCGCCCCTTCTCATGTCGCTCTCCGCGAAGCAAACGGGCGCCGCGCTCGACGTGCTCAAGCAGATTCACGCGATCGATACGCGTGTCGCCGCAGCGGCGCAGTCGGCACAAAACACGCTCGGCGCCGAGTATCGTTCCGCCATGCAGGCAACGCGCAACGTGAACCAGTATCAGCGCGTCGCGCAGTTCTGAAGAACGGACTTCGCAGCGCGTACAGGAATAACAACCAACCATTGATTGCGCCCGTCAGGTCGCAATCGCGTACCTCGGCCCGCCTCGTGCGGGCTTTTCTTTTGCTCGCCCCTATTGCGCATAGCCCAGGCAGCAACGGCCATCCACCCCGCCCCATCTCCGCCCCTCGCTCGCACCACCGAATTGGCGGGCGTTTTGACGTCAACTCGGCAATTCGTCCCGCGTGCGCGCCCTCGATAATTGCCTTACTTCTGCTAACTGCGGCGCAAGCACGCCTTCGTCATGACCGCTTTCCCAACTCCGACCGAAACCACCGCGCTCGCCCCCCAATCGCAAATGGGGAACGACATCCAGCTCGTCATGGAAGCCGGGATCGAACATCATCGCAAGCAGGAATACGACGAAGCCGAAGCGCTCTACGCCATCGTGCTGGAAGCGGATAGCGACCATGTCGACGCCAACTACCACATGGGCGTGCTGTACATGCAAACGGACCGGCCAGCCGAGGCCGTGCCGCACTTCGAAGCGGTGCTCGGCCATACGCCGAACTTCGCGCAACTCTGGGTCTACTACTTCAATGCCCTGACCGCGAGCAAGCAGTTCGAAGCCGCACGGATGGCGCTCGACGTGGCGCAGCAATGCGGCGTTCCAGGGGATGCCATCGAGACGTTGAAGGCTCGTCTGCCCCAGCCTGATGCGGCGGCGGCCCAGGCGCCCTCGCCTGAACCTTTGCGCGCGGCCGCGGAAGCTGCGCCGAAGCAGAAGACTCCGGACACGCCGGCAGCGATAGCCGACCTGCGTCGCGCCAGCATGACGGATCTGCGCCAGTTTGCCGATCTGTTCAACGGCGGAAAAACAGAGGCCGCGCTGAAGCTTGCCCGTCGCTTGACGGAGCAAAACCCTGCGCACGGCGAATGCTGGCTGACGCTCACGCACGCCCTGCAGCGCGCAGGCAAGTATGCGGAATCCGTGATGTCGGCCGAGCGGGCCACCGGCCTGCTACCCAACAGTCTCCCCGCGCAGTCTATGCTGGCCGATGCGCTGCATATCACGCGCCAGCACCAGCGAACCATCGCGCACTGCACCCAGGCGCTCGAAAAACATCCCGAGAGTGCAGCACTGCATCGCACATTGGGTGCCGCCCTTCAGGCGACCGGCCGCGCCGGCGAGGGCATCGCCCAAATGCGCCGCGCCGTCGAGCTGGAGCCGAACAATGCTCTCGAGCTCGACGCGCTGGCTAACGCACTGAACGAGGATGGCCAGTACGACGAAGCGGAAAGCGCCTTTCGCAAGGCGCTCGCACTAGCGCCGATGCAGGCGGCCACGCACAGCAACTTGCTGTTCTGCCTGATGCACAAGACCGATCTCGATGCAGAAAGCGCCTTCGCGGAGTTCAGCGAGTACGGGAAGCGCCAGGAAGCCTCCCTGCGTCCACACTGGCCGCAGCACACGAACGATCGCAACCCGTCGCGGCGCCTGCGGATCGGATTCGTTTCCGGCGACCTGATCAATCACCCGGTCGCCTATTTCTTCCAGTCGATCGTGGAGCATCTGGCCCGCGACTCAAGCCTGTCACTGCACGTCTATTCGAACTACGTGGTCACCGACGCTTTCACGAAGACGATCCGGGAGCACGCGCACGAGTGGCATGAAATCTTCGGCATGACCGACGCCGCTGTCGCGCAAAAAATCCGCGACGACGGCATCGATATCATGATCGATTTGTCCGGCCATACCGGTCGCAACCGTCTCGTGGCCCTCGCGCACAAGCCCGCGCCCATCCAGGTGAGCTGGATCGGCAATCCGGCCACGACCGGCCTGACGTCCATCGACTATTACATGTCGGACCGGTTCGTCACGCCGCTCGAACAGTTCGCCAGCCGTTTCTCGGAAAAGCTCGTGTTCCTGCCGGCTCTCGCGCCGTTCAAGCCGTACGCGCAAGCGCCGGAGGTGAACGAGCTGCCCGCCTTGAAAAACGGCTACCTGACCTTCGGCAGCTTCAGCCGTCTGGTCAAGATCGGGCCGGAAGTCGTGGCGCTCTGGGCGCGCGTGCTGCGCGAGATACCGACTTCGCGCATGCTCATTGGCGCGATCACGTCGATCGAACAGATGAACAAGCTAGCCAGACTGTTCGCGAACGAAGGCATCGACGTGAACCGCATCAGCTTCATGCAGCGCAAGGGCACCGACGTCTACCTGCAACAGCACCAGCAGGTTGATATCTGCCTCGACGCGTTCCCATTCGCCGGTTCGACCACGACCATGCACGCCCTGTGGATGGGCGTTCCTACCATGACTCTGCCTGGCGTTTCGATGGCGAGCCGCGGCAGCACGGGTTGGCTCTCGCACCTCGGGCTCGACGAGGCCTTCGTCGCGCACGACAAGGACGACTTTGTTAGCAAGTGCGTCGCGCTCGCCAACGACATCGAGGCACTCGCAACGGTGCGCCGCGAGTTGCGCCAGCACTGCATGCAGTCGCCCATCATCAGCGCGAGCACGATCGCCAACGCCGTATCGCGTGCGCTGCGAACCATGTGGCAGCGCTGGTGCGACGGACTGGCGCCGGAGCATTTCGAGGTCCTGGCACAGCCGCAAGATGCGTTGGCGGAACCCGTTGTGGAACCTGTGCGCGAGCAGCAACAACCGAGTATTGCGCCAACAGCCGGCTCGATCACGTCGATCGACGCGGTGACCGGCATCCCCGCAGTGACGAAACCCATCCGTCTCGTCTGCGGCACCCGCCGAACCCGTGAGCAGTTCTCGAGCGAAACGGCGCTTGGCCAGTCGCTAAAGCTCTACGCGCACCTGCCCAACGTCGAGCTCCAACTGTTCGACAACAACACGCGCGGGCTGTCCAGCATCTACAACGCGGCGATCGAAGAGGCGAAGCAGCGTCCTGCCATACTCGTATTCGTTCACGACGACGTCTGGCTCAACGACTTCTTCTGGACCGAGCGCATCCGCGAATCCCTCGCCCGTTTCGAGGTGGTGGGGCTCGCCGGCAACCTGCGCCGAGTGCCGCGCCAGCCCGCATGGGCCTTCGCCACGCCGGATCTGCAGTGGGACGAGCGCCAATATCTGAGCGGCGCCGTCGGCCACGGCAAGGGCTTTCCGTGCGACATCGCGTCGACCTTCGGGCCATCTGGACAGGAATGCAAGCTCCTCGACGGTCTGTTGCTGATTGCGGATAGCGAAATGCTCGCGAAGAGCGGCCTGCGTTTCGACGAGCAGTTCAAGTTCCACTTCTACGACATGGACTTCTGCCGTCAAGCGGAACTCAAGGGGCTGCGCATGGGCACCTGGCCGATTTCGGTCGTGCACGAAAGCGGCGGCGCATTCGGTACGCCGAGCTGGCGCGAAGGCTACGAAAACTATCTGCGCAAATACGGCGATTGAGGCCGTTCTCCCAACAGCCGGGCGTCGCTCCGGCGTCGCCTGGCTGGCAGTCTATAAGCGGTTCGTCGGGCAGCGGTCCAGCCCTGGCGGCGGCCATATCGGCGCAGCGCCCGTCTCGCGTTGCACGTTCCTCTTCCGGTAGATCGAATGGCGCTCAATGAGACGCTGTTGACCGGGCCTGTCGTGGCTTGCCGATTCGCCAAACACACGTAACGAAGACAGTCCGAATAGGCGTCGCGAAATCGCGGCGGGGCGCCTCCGGGTTGTCATTCTGTCCAGCGGTCGTGTCATGAACACGACCTGCCTGCCGCGCCGTCCGCGCACCCTGCTCACATCGCTTCGAACAAAAAAATAGCCTGCTCGCGGGACAATCCCGGAGCAGGCTTTGACCCGTCCACCGACACTCAGGTCACGGCGAACAGAACGTCCTGCGGTAACAGCGGTGACTTGTCGATCGCCTGCAGCGCGCGAATCTTTTCACGCGAGACGACCTGTGGATCGACCCACCAATCCTCGAACGGAATCGGATTCGGCGAAACGGGCGGGAACAGCACGGACACGTCTCGCGCGACGAGTTCATAGCCGTGGCGAAGCAGAATATCTCGACTCTCGCTGCGGGCGCGAAAATCGCCCGAATACGCATCGGTTTCGAATGTGATTACTGAGAACCGGTAGCGATCCAGCGGCAACTTCTTCAGGACCTGCAGCGTGTTGTAGCTCGGATCGATGTCGAGTTGCAGATAATCGATTCGCTGCGTGTCTTGACCGAACCATGCGGGCAACGCCTTCGCGTAATCGAGTGCGAGCGCGTCTGCGAGCACGAGCGTATGGTCGGGCCGGTCCTTGAGCCAGCTGCCGAAAAATGCCGGATCGAACTCGATCGACACGCCTTGCCAGCTGTAAAGGAGCGCCAGCAACGCGGTGTTGTTGTTCGAAAGCGGATAATTCGCGCCGACTTCCAGATAGCGGCCGTTCGTACGGCCCTCCAGCATCGACAGCACGAAGATGTCCTGCCATGCCTGCGAAGCGTTGCGATTGAGCGTGCCAGCACCCGCGAACGGGAAGCGCAAATGCTGCTGCATCTGCGGCTGCCACGTCCACGCTTGCTGCAATGACTGAATATCCATAGAGATGGCGTCTTGCATGCGAATCCCGGCTTAGACGATTTCGATTTCCGGGAACGGGAAAATCAGTCGCCCGCCACTCTTCAGATACTCGCTCTCACGGCGCAGGATGCCGTTCTTGAAGTGCCACGGCAGGACGAGGAAATAGTCCGGCTTCATTGCACGCGCCTTCGCTTCGGAGATGATGGGGATATGCGTGCCCGGCGTCACGCGACCGAATTTTTCTTCGTTCACTTCGGCGATGGCCGGAATGTCTGCCGCGGTGAATCCGCAGAACTGCAGCACTACGTTGCCCTTCGTCGAAGCACCGTAACCGAGCACCTTCTTGCCGTCCGCATTCAGCGCGCGGATCAGTCGCGTCAGGTCGTCGCGATGACGGAACACGCGCTCCTCGAATTCGCGATAAGGACGCGGCGTATTCAGGCCCATCCGGTCTTCCTGCTCGAGCAGCCAGTCGATCACCGGATGATTCACCTTGATCGAGTGGTCGCCGGCTTTCGCAGCCGTCACGGCGAAGCTGCCGCCGTTGACGGCATTCATCACGACGTCCACCAGCTTGAGGCCGGCTGCTTCCAGAATGACCTTCACAACGGCGAGCGAATAGTACTCGAGGTGCTCGTGGCAGATCGTGTCGTACGAATTCAGACGCAGCATCGACGGCATGTAGCTTTGCTCGAAATGCCAGACACCGTCATCGGCGAGAATCGATTCGATCTGCTTCGCGAATTCGATCGGCGCTTCGAGGTCATAGAACATCGCGATCGACGTGACGATCTTCGCCGGGCGACTTTCGACCGAACGGTAAGCGTCGGCGGAGAAGAAGTCGGGGACGAGGCGCACGTCTTCCGGATAGTATTCACGGAACTTGTTGCCGGTCGGATCGATGCCGATCCGGCGCAGACCGTTGGTGCGGTAAGCCCTCAGCGTCGTGGAGTCGTTGCTGCCGATGTCGAGCACGACGTCGCCGGCCGAGAGCGGTTTCAGGCGTTCGAGGTACGCGATCTTGTCGGTCAGGTGATCGACCATCGACTGGTTCAGGCCCGATCGATAGCCGTAATTGTCGCCGTACATCTCCGACGGCTCGTACGAATGCGCGAGCTGCAACAAGCCGCTGCCCGGCGACCACACGAGCTCCAGCGGGCCCTGCGTGACCGGCTCGTCAGCCGATTTCGGAAAAACGCCGGTAAGTGCCTGATGGCCGAGATTGAGCACCGGGATCTGATGCGTGCTGCCGCTCACGCGGCAACCGGGAATGGCACGATATGAATTCATGGATGGCTCCGGAACGAAGCAATTTCGGTGGTAAACGGATGGAATGGAGTCACTGCACGCGATCTGCCGTGTGCGTGGCGACCGCCGAATCCGAGATCAACATGTTGTGGCCGAACACACCGGCGTTCCTGAAGTGTTCGACGATCAGATAGCTGTGCAGACGTTCGAGCAGGAAACCGACCGAGCGCCGTTGATAACCGTCGCGCGCAACGAAGCGCGGCGAGTTCATGAACTCCGAGGCGCGCTCGAGCACGGCGAAGATCGAGCGGAACAAATCGACGTGGTAGAGACCGATGCTGCAGGAGGGCACGAAGTGCTGCTGGCTGATGAATTTCAGCGCGTCCGAGGAATCGAACAGCTTCTCGCCCATCATGTACTGCGTGAAGCTCAGGAAATCCTCGAGTACGTGGGCGCCCTGGTATTGCGCAATGACGCCCGCCGCACCGAGGGTGATCGGCGTATTGAAGCAACTGTTCGTACGCTGACGCTCGAAACAATATGCGTAATTGCCCAATTCCGCTTCCTGAACCACGGAAGCCCACGGCAGATTGCTTGCTTTCGGAGCATTGACTGGCGTGGGTGAAATGAACCGGCGGTACTGAAAGATATTCAGATACTCGTATCCCGACGCGATCGAGTCGAGATTGCGAAACAGCCAGAAAAGCTGCGCGTATTCCGACAACGCGTGCCCGTGCTCGCCGTACAACTCATCAGGCACGATTGCCTTTCTCCGGATGTTGCCCGGCACGGCATTCGGCGAAATCAGCAGATCGACGAAATGCGCGTGCTCGGCCGGAAACGGCACGTGCCCGATGCACACATTCAACGTATTCATTTTGACGGGCCCACAAAGCCTTTTGCGAAGCTAAAGGCTAACGGCTGTGCCTTCCCGTCAATCGGGCGAACAGACCGCGGTTAGCGGCGCAATTCTTTGGATGCGCTATTGGCGATGGCGCTTCGTCGTGCACACCCGGGCAGGCGGGATCAGGAGCACGATCGAAGGCATCGAGTTCCAGACGGACATCCTTACGGATTGCCTGGTATCGGGTGCATGCAACGCATTGAGCTTGTCACGCCACGCTCGACAGCGGAGGACACGAACGCCTTGCGGAGGTCATGGAGCCAGAGGTGTGACGGGAGATGACGCTGATGTGTCGAGCTCTGAAGGCCTCCTGCGGCAGGACTCTCGACATTGCGGTGATGAGAATTTTTGGCGCGCCCGGCTGGGATCGAACCAGCAACCCCTGCCTTCGGAGGGCAGTACTCTATCCATTGAGCTACGGGCGCGTTGACTTGCTGGCGCCGCCGACTGACCGAAGAATACGGAAGAGGCAGCGCCGAAGAGAGACCGAGAGAATAACCGGTTTCGGTTAAACCGTCCACCGCACAGGTTATTAAGGGTCGCATCTCCACGAGGCACAACTCAGGCGAAACAGCGCAGGCCGCCGCCGGTCCGCTCCGGGTAAACGCCCGCTGAACTCCGTCCGCGCCCACTCACCAGCCGGAAAACCTTCCGTCTATAATCGTCGGTGTTTGATCCGCCGCATGGCCATTGCCGTCCTGCTGTACCGCTCACCATAAAACCAACGGGAGTCGAGACAAGCATGAGCGAAGCACCCCACGGAGCCCCGATCAAAACGCCCGGCCAGCTGATCGCCGCTGTCATCGCCGGGTTTGCCGTTCCCATCGTCATCATCGTTCTGCTCGCCTATTACGTCGACAACACGACGCGCACCGGCGCGGGCACCGACGAGCTCTCCACCCAGCAGGTCGCCGCGCGCATCGCGCCGGTCGCGCAGGTCAACGTGCGCGACGCCAATGCGCCGCGCGTCTACAAGACCGGCGAGCAGGTCTTCCAGGCCGTCTGCTCGGCGTGTCACGCCTCGGGCACCGCCGGCGCGCCGAAGTTCGGCAACTCGGGCGACTGGGCACCGCGCATCGCGCAGGGCTTCGACACGCTCTGGAAAACGGCGCTCTCGGGCAAGGGTGCGATGCCCCCGCGCGGCGGCACGAGCCCCGACGACTACAGCGACTACGAAATCGGCCTCGCCGTCGCCTATATGGCGAACCACGCCGGCGCGAACTTCCAGGATCCGCCCAAGCCCGCGCCAGGTGCCGCCAACGCCGCTGCACCGGCCTCGGGTGCAGCGGCCGCCGATACGAACGCCGCCCAGGCGCAAGCCGCCGCGGCGGCGATCGCGGCCATCCCGCAGGCTTCGTCCGCTCCGGCGGCAGATGGCGGCTCGCAAAGCGCCGATGCCTCGCAGGCGGGCAAGGCGCTCTATCAGCAGGTCTGCCAGGCGTGTCACGCCGCAGGCGTGCTGGGCGCGCCGAAATTCGGCAACAAGGCCGACTGGGCGCCGCGCCTCAAGGACTCGATGGACACCGTCTACAATTACGCGTTGCACGGCAAGGGCCAGATGCCGCCCAAGGGTGGCTCGACCGCCTCCGACGCCGACGTGAAGGCCGCCGTCGATTACATGGTCAGCGCGGCGAAGTAAATCGCCCCACGCGCATCGCGCATAAGCACGAAGGGCCGCATCGATCGTCGATGCGGCCCTTCGCTTTTTCGATCCGCGCGCAGACGGGCTCACCCCTTCTGCAACAGCGCCTTCAAACTCGCCAACCGGTCCTTCGGCGTCATCGGTGCTTCTTCGGCGGTCGGCGGCGGCGCGTCGTCGAGGCCCATCTCCGGAATGAAGCGCGACGCCTCGCACACCACCGTCTCGCGCGCCCGCTTGCGCTTCTTGCACCAGTTCAGATGCAGGCTGCGCTGCGCGCGCGTGATCGCCACGTACATGAGGCGGCGCTCTTCCTCGATGCGCCCTTCGTCGATCACGTCGTCTTCCGAGCCGCCGCGGTGCGGCATGATCCCCTCTTCCACGCCCACCAGGAACACGTGCGGATACTCCAGTCCCTTCGAGGCATGCACGGTTGAAAGCCGCACGGCGTCCGGGTCCTCTTCCTTGCCTTCGAGCATCGACATCAGCGCGACGGTCTGGATCAGGCCCATGAGGTTCTTGCCGGTGTCGGCGAGACCGTCGGCATTGTCGTAACCCGTTGCTTCGCTGTCTTCGCCGATCTCCTGCTCGGGCTTGGTGCCCTTGCGCTTGAGCCACTCGAGGAATTCGAGCACGTTCTGCCACTTCGATTGCGCCTGGCGCTCGTCGAAGGCGTCGTAGAGATACGCCTCGTAGTGGATCGCGTCCATGAGGTCGTCGAGCACGACCGTCGCCGGGTCCTTCTGCGCGCGCTCGGCAAGGCGCTGCATGAAGTCGCAGAACACGCGCATCGGCTCGACCTGGCGCGCCGAAAGCCGCGCCTCGATGCCGCCCATGTACACGGCCTCGAACAGCGACACCTTCGCCTGCCCTGCGAACGAGCCGAGCGCTTCGAGCGTCGTGTTGCCCACGCCGCGGCGCGGCGTGGTGATCGCGCGGATGAACGCGGGATCGTCGTCGTGATTGGCGATCAGGCGCAGATAGGCGCAAATGTCCTTGATCTCGGCCTTGTCGAAGAACGACTGGCCGCCCGAGAGCACATAGGGAATGCGCTCGCGGCGCAGCACCTGTTCGAAGATGCGCGCCTGGAAGTTGCCGCGATACAGAATCGCGTAGTCGCGAAACTGCGCGCGGCGCTCGAACTTGTGCGCCGAAAGCCGGAACACGACCGACTCCGCCTCGTGCTCTTCGTCGTTGCAGGGCGTGACGGTGATGGTGTCGCCCATGCCGTGCTCCGACCACAGCTTCTTCTCGAACAGCTTCGGATTGTTCGCGATGACGTTGTTCGCCGCCGTGAGAATTCGCACCGTCGAGCGGTAGTTCTGCTCGAGCTTGATGACGTGCAGCTTCGGAAAATCCTTGCCGAGCTGCGCGAGGTTTTCGAGCGTGGCGCCGCGCCAGCCGTAGATGGCCTGATCGTCGTCGCCCACGGCCGTAAACGCCGCACGCGGGCCCGCCAGCAGTTTCAGCAGTTCGTACTGGCAGGCGTTGGTGTCCTGGTACTCGTCGACGAGCAGGTAGCGCAGCTTGTTCTGCCAGCGGTCGCGCACCTGCTCGTTCTTCGCGAACAGCTCGGCAGGCAGGCGGATCAGGTCGTCGAAGTCCACCGCCTGATAGGCGTGCAACGTCGCCATGTAGTTGCGGTAGACGATGGCCGCCTGGTGCTCGTCCTCGTTCGAGGCCGTGGCCAGCGCCTGCTCGGGCATGACGAGGCCGTTCTTCCAGAGCGAGACGATCGACTGGATCTTGCGGATGAAGCCTTTGTCCGTCGAGCCCACCTGCTCCTGGATCATGGCGAAGCAGTCGTCGGCGTCCATGATCGAGAACTGGGGCTTGAGGCCCAGGTGCTCCGCCTCCTGGCGCAGGATCTGCACGCCGAGCGAGTGGAACGTGCAGACCGTCAGCTGGTTGGTCGGCACCTTGCGGCCTTCCTTGCCGGGCGTGGTGAGTGTCTTGCCTTCGAGCAGTTTGCCCACGCGCTCGCGCATTTCGGCGGCGGCCTTGTTGGTGAAGGTGACGGCGGCGATATGGCGCGGCTCGAAGCCTTTCGCTTCGATGAGGTGCGCGATCTTCTGCGTGATGACACGCGTCTTGCCGCTGCCCGCGCCGGCGAGCACGAGACAGGGACCGTCGAGATAGCGCACCGCTTCGTTCTGGGCGGAATTGAGGCCTGCGGACATCGTTGGCTGGATTGGAAAAACGGGTGGTACGGCTGGGAGGCGTGCGGACGAGGCACCTGGCCTTTCGTGACGCCGCACGGCGCGAGGCGTGCGAACGTCGCAGCGGCCTCTCACGCGGGAGGTGCGATGTTAACACGGCACAGCGATACGCCGATGGCGCCCCCGATGTTGCTTTCCGCCGGTCATCCGTCCCTCGCCGCGTTCCGCACGCTCTATGCGCCGTGCCACAATAACGGGCTCCCGCCACCCGCACTCGCTGGAAAGAGGACGCGCTCAATGACTGCACCGCAACCGCTGCAAATCGGCCTGATGGGCTACGGCTTCGCCGGCCAGACTTTCCACGCCCCCGTGATCGCGCATAGCGGCGCCGCGCAGCTCGCCGCCATCGCCACGAGCCAGGCCGAACGCGCCCAGGCCGATTACCCCGACGCCGCGATCGTGCCCGACCTCGACACGCTGCTCTCGATCGACGCCATCGAATGCGTCGTGATCGCCACGCCCAACGACACGCACTACGACCTCGCGCGCCGCACGCTCGAGCGCGGCAAGCACGTGCTGGTCGACAAGCCGGTCACCCTCACGGCCGAGGAAGCGCGCACGCTCGCGGCCATCGCGAAGCAGCGCGGCCTCGTGTTCGCGCCGTTCCACAACCGCCGCTGGGACGGCGATTTCCTCACCGTGCGCGCGCTGATCGAGCGCGGCGAACTCGGGCGCATCACGCACTACGAATCGCATTTCGACCGCTTCCGCCCGCAAGTGAAGCAGCGCTGGCGCGAAGACGCCACGCGCGGCGGCGGCCTGCTCTACGATCTCGGCCCGCACCTGATCGACCAGACGCTCGCGCTGTTCGGCGCGCCCGAGTCGATCACCGCGTTCGTTCACACGCGCCGCGAAAACGCGAGCGCACCGGATTACGCGCACCTCGTGCTGCGCTACCCGCACCACGACGCCGTGCTGCACGCCAGCGCGCTCGCCGCCTACGCGCCGCGCTTCGCGATTCACGGCACGCGCGGCAGCTATCTGAAGAACGGGCTCGACACCCAGGAAGATCAGCTCAAGGACGGCCTGCGCCCGGGTCAGCCCGGTTTCGGCGCGGGCAACGAGACGGGCCGCCTGCACGTGCTGCGCGACGACGGCCAGGAAGCCGATCTCGACGTGCCCAATGCCGCGGGCAATTACGCCGATCTGTACCGCGCGCTGGCCGCGGCGATCCGCGAAGGCAAGCCGTTCCCGGTGAGCCCGCAGGACGCCATCGACGTCATGACGCTCATTGAGCTCGCCATGCAAAGCGCGCAAGAAGGCCGCACGCTGGCGTTCGTGCGCCAGTCCTGAGCGCACCTGCGCGCGATCCGCTGCGGCGTCGACCTTGCATTGCGCCGACGCCGCTGAAAGGTCCATACAAATGGTTACATCTGGTTGCCGCGGTAGGGTCATCACGCGGCAATCGCCAGACGTTTGTGGACATGCAAGACCAAAAAAGCAGCAACGACAAGACAAAGGAGAGTCTGAATGACCCGCTACACCCGCGCTCTACGCCTGATCGCCGCCGGCGCGCTCGTCTCGACCCTTGCAGCGTGCGTGGTCAACCAGCCGGCGCACCACCCCGCTGCGCCGCCCCCGCCGGGCCCGAACCCGCACGAAGTCGCCGTCGATCGCCTGCATCAGGTCGACAGCCGCATCGACAACCTGGGCCATCGCATCGACATGCGCGTGAGCCAGGGGTACTACCCGCCGCCCCAGGGCAGCGCACTCCATCACCGCCTCGACACGATCCGCGGCGAAGCGCACGACATGGCCGCGCAGCACGGCGGCGGCATCTCGCCCGACGAGCAACGCGTGCTGAACGAGGAACTCGACACGGCCGCTCGCGCCATCGGCGAGTAAGCGCCACGCGCCTTGACCTGTCGGCACGGACCGCGCGCTTGCGGTTCGTGCCGCGCCTTCCCACCGATCCGAACCGCCCCCGTTTTTCCCCGGCGCGATCCATGACGCGCCACCGATCCGCGCAAGCCAATACCAGCAAGGCTCGCGCCCCTTTGCCCGCGCCGCGCGCAGAATTTTTCCGCATTGACATAGCCCCGAGGCGTCGCGCACAATCGCTGCGCGCGCCGGGAGAGCGCGCCGCTTGCCCTAGCTCGCTTTCGCTAGTGCAACCGGCGCCGCCGAAGGGGCAACCCACAAACTCTCAGGCAAAAGGACCGTGCGCGCCGGACCGCTGATTCGCTGCATTTGCGCTTTTTGCGCGAGTTGACGCGAAGCGGCACACGGTCCGCAACTCTGGAGAGCGGCAGTAGAACGGGCGGCGGCGGATCGTAACCCCCACGCGTTCAGGCTGCCCACCGAAGGGGCGCGCGCCAGCCGCAACAGGGCGCAATCTCTCAGGTACCGAGGACAGAGGGGCCATGCAAGAACCGACCACGGGCATCGTGCCTGCGGCGCTTCCTGCATGGCCTTTTTCGTTTTCGCGCGAATATTCGCGATCGCCTGAGGCCCCATGACCGAACTCAAACGCACCCCGCTGAACGACACGCACCGCGCGCTGAACGCCCGCATGGTCGACTTCGGCGGCTGGGACATGCCCGTCAACTACGGCTCGCAGATCGACGAGCATCGCGCCGTGCGCACCGACGCCGGCATGTTCGACGTTTCGCACATGTGCGTCGTCGACTTTTCGGGCCCGAAGGCGCGCGAGTTCTTCTCCCGCGCGCTCGCCAACAACGTCGCCAAGCTCACCACGGCGGGCAAGGCACTTTACTCGTGCATGCTGAACCCCGAAGGCGGCGTGATCGACGACCTGATCGTCTACTTCTTCGCCGATGACCAGTTCCGCACCGTCGTCAACGCCGGCACCGCTGAAAAAGACATCGCCTGGTTCGAGAAGCTCAACGCCGAAGGCGGCTTCGGCCTCACCATCACGCCGCGCCGCGATCTCGCGATCGTCGCCGTGCAGGGCCCGAACGCGCGCGAAAAGGTCTGGCAGGTCGCGCCCTCGTCGCGCAGCGCCACCGAAGTTCTCAAACCCTTCAACGCAGCGAAGGTCGAAGCCACGCCGTTCGGCGAGCTGATGATCGCGCGCACGGGCTACACCGGCGAAGACGGCTTCGAAATCGTGGTGCCCGCCGCCGCCGTTTGCGAACTTTGGGACGCCCTGCAGCGCCAGGGCGTGAAGCCCTGTGGCCTCGGCGCGCGCGACACGCTGCGCCTCGAAGCGGGCATGAACCTCTACGGCCAGGACATGGACGACGGCGTCTCGCCGCTCGACGCCGGCCTCGCCTGGACCGTCGACATGAAGGCGCCGCGCGACTTCGTCGGCCGCCCGGCGCTGGAAGCGAACGGTTCGCGTTCGGCCTTCGTCGGCCTGATCCTGCAGAAGGAAAACGGCAAGGCCGGCGGCGTGCTGCGCGCCCACCAGAAAGTGCTCACGCCGCACGGCGAGGGCGAGATCACGAGCGGCACGTTCTCGCCGAGCATGCAGGAATCCATCGCCTTCGCGCGCGTGCCGCAGGGCGTGCAGCCGGGCGATGTCGTGCAGGTGCAGATCCGTGACAAAGCCCTTCCCGCAAGCGTGGTAAAACTGCCGTTCGTGCGCAACGGCAAGGTGCTCGCCGCCTGATCCGCGAGGATCCTGCCCGCGCGCACGCCCTCCCCTTTTCGAGCAACAAAAACCGAACCACGCACTGGAGCAACCATGAGCATCCCGGCCGATCTGAAATACACCGAATCGCACGAGTGGATCCGCACCGAAGCCGACGGCACGCTGACCATCGGCATCACCGACCACGCGCAGGAAGCGCTCGGTGACATCGTCTTCCTCGAACTGCCCGAAGCGGGCCGCGCGGTCACCGCCGGCGACGCCGTCGCCGTGATCGAGTCGGTCAAGGCCGCCTCGGACATCTACGCGCCGGTCGCCGGCGAAATCATCGAAGCGAACACCTCGCTCGTCGACACGCCCGACCAGGTGAACGGCGCGCCGTACGAGTCGTGGCTCTTCAAGATCAAGCCCGCCGCCGACGCCAAGCTCGACTCGCTGATCGACGCCGCCGCCTATGAAAAGGCGATCGGCGCTTAAATCGCAACCTTGCCTTAACCGCCACGGCGCGGCGGCGCGCCCAGAACGCCGCTCGCGCCCGCAGGAATCCCTATGAAGCTCGAACACCCGGATCGTCTGATGAACTCCCCGCTCTCGCTTGCTGCACTTGAAGCGCACGACGCCTTCGCCGCCCGCCATATCGGCCCCGATACGGCCGACCAGCAGGCGATGCTCGACGCGCTCGGCTTCGCCTCGCGCGCCGCGCTGATCGATGCGGTGATTCCGGCGAAGATCCGCCGCAACGAGACGCTGCCGCTCGGGCCGTTCTCGCAGCCGCGCTCGGAAGCCGAGGCGCTCGCCGCCCTGCGCGCGCTCGCGGACAAGAACCAGGTGTTCCGCTCGTATATCGGGCAGGGCTACTACGACACGCACACGCCGGCCGTCATCCTGCGCAACGTGCTCGAAAACCCGGCGTGGTACACCGCGTACACGCCGTACCAGCCGGAAATCTCGCAGGGCCGCCTCGAAGCCCTGCTGAACTTCCAGCAGATGATCACCGACCTGACCGGCCTCGCGATCTCGAACGCGTCGCTGCTCGACGAGGCCACCGCCGCCGCCGAAGCCATGACGCTCGTGCAGCGCGTGGGCAAGTCGAAGTCGAACGTGTTCTTCGTCGCCGACGACGTTCTCGCGCAGACCATCGAAGTCGTGAAGACGCGCGCGAAGCCGATCGGCATCGAGGTGAAGGTCGGCCCGGCCGCTGAAGCGGCCAATGCCGGCGCCTTCGGCGTGCTGCTGCAATATCCGGGCGTGAACGGCGACGTGCGCGACTACCGCACGCTCGCACAAGCCGTGCACGCAGCCGGCGGCGCGGTGATCGCCGCCGCCGACCTGCTCGCGCTGACCATGCTCACGCCGCCGGGCGAATGGGGCGCGGACGTGGCCGTGGGCAACTCGCAGCGCTTCGGCGTGCCGATGGGCTTCGGCGGCCCGCACGCCGCCTACCTCGCGGTGAAGGACGAATTCAAGCGCCAGATGCCGGGCCGTCTCGTCGGCGTGACCATCGACGCGCAGGGCAACCCGGCGCTGCGCCTCGCGCTGCAAACGCGCGAACAGCACATCCGCCGCGAGAAGGCGACCTCGAACGTCTGCACGGCGCAGGCGCTGCTCGCGATCATGGCGAGCATGTACGCCGTCTACCACGGCCCGCAAGGCTTGAAGCGCATTGCGCAGCGCGTGAATCGCGTCGCCGCGATCCTCGCCGCGGGCGCGAAGCAGCTTGGCTACACGCTCGTGAACGAAGCGTTCTTCGACACGCTCACGTTCGAAGCCGGCCCGCGCACCCAGGCGCTGCACGACGCGGCCCTCGCGCGCGGCATGAACCTGCGCCACGTGAGCGAGACGCGTGTGGGCGTGTCCGTCGACGAAACGACCTCGCGCGCCGATCTGGCCGACCTGCTCGCCGTGTTCGCGCAAGCCGCGTTCGCCGGCGAAGCGCCTTCGGTCGACAAGCTCGACGCCGAACTCACGCAAGCCGCCGCGTTGACGTTCCCGGCCGCGCTGGTGCGCGAAAGCGCGTACCTCACGCATCCGGTGTTCAACCGCCACCATTCGGAAACGGAAATGCTGCGCTACCTGCGCAGCCTCTCCGACAAGGACCTCGCGCTCGACCGCTCGATGATCCCGCTCGGCTCGTGCACGATGAAGCTCAACGCGACCTCGGAAATGCTGCCGGTCACGTGGCCCGAGTTCGGCCGCATCCACCCGTTCGCGCCTGCCGAGCAAACCGTGGGCTATCGCGAGATGGTCGATCAGCTCGAACAGATGCTCGTGGCCGCAACGGGCTACGCCGCCGTCTCGCTGCAGCCGAACGCAGGCTCGCAGGGCGAGTACGCGGGTCTGCTCATCATCCAGGCATACCACGCCTCGCGCGGCCAAGCCGATCGCAACGTCTGCCTGATTCCCGCTTCGGCGCACGGCACGAACCCCGCATCGGCGCAGATGGCCGGCATGCAGGTCGTGGTCGTGGCGTGCGACGCGCAGGGCAACATCGATCTCGCCGACCTCAAGGCCAAGGCCGAACAGCATGCGGCGAAGCTCGCGGCGATCATGATCACGTATCCGTCCACGCACGGCGTGTTCGAAGAGAACGTGCGCGAAGTCTGCGAGATCGTGCATGCAGCGGGCGGCCAGGTGTACGTGGACGGCGCGAACATGAACGCCATGGTGGGTCTGGCGGCGCCGGGCCAGTTCGGCGGCGACGTCTCGCACCTGAACCTGCACAAGACCTTCTGCATTCCGCACGGTGGCGGCGGCCCGGGCGTCGGTCCGGTCGCGGTGGGCGCGCACCTCGCGCAGTTCCTGCCGAACCAGCTTTCGTCGGGCTACAAGCGCGACGATCACGGCATCGGCGCGGTGAGCGCGGCGCCTTACGGCTCGGCCTCGATCCTGCCGATCTCGTGGATGTACATCGCCATGATGGGCGCGGCCAACCTGACCGCTGCGACCGAGAACGCGATCCTCAACGCCAACTACGTGGCGAACAAGCTCGCGCCGCACTTCCCGGTGCTCTACAGCGGCCCGGGCGGGCTCGTCGCGCACGAGTGCATTCTCGACCTGCGCCCGATCAAGGATGCAAGCGGCATCACCGTGGACGACGTCGCCAAGCGCCTGATGGACTACGGCTTCCACGCCCCGACCATGAGCTTCCCGGTGCCGGGCACGCTGATGGTCGAGCCGACCGAGTCGGAGTCGAAGGAGGAGCTCGACCGCTTCATCGACGCGATGGTTGCCATCCGTGAGGAAATCCGCGCTGTAGAGGATGGCCGCGCGGACAAGGAGGACAACCCGCTGCGTCACGCGCCGCACACGGCCGCCGTGGTGGTCGCCGACGACTGGCAGCACGCCTACTCGCGCGAACAGGCCGCCTACCCGCTCGCGTCGCTCGTCGCGCGCAAGTACTGGCCGCCGGTCGGCCGCGCCGACAACGCTTACGGCGACCGCAACCTGTTCTGCTCGTGCGTGCCGCTTAGCGAATATGCGGGCGAACATGCCGACGAAACCGCCGGCGAATAAGCCGCTGTGAAGCCGCTGCGTGACCTTCGGCTCACGCGGCGGCGGTCATCCCTCTCACATTTGCCGCCGCAAACCGCTAACATCACACACCTGTCAGCCTTGAATCAGGGAGTCGCGCATGGCGCGGAAGGTGCGAATGGTTCCATTGCGGGACTCGGTGCGGGACTTACCGCATGCCGCAACGCGGAATTCGGTCCGGCAGACCCGGCACGGGCGCGGTGCGCTGCAACGCCGCCCGCAGCGCCTTGCCGCCGCGCTGGCGTTGGCCTGCGCCACCTTCACCGGCACCTTCGCCGGTACGGCCCACGCGGCCATGAACTTCTGCGCGGCCCCCGCGCTGCAATCGAGCGAGCGCACCAACTCCGACCCGGGCGTGAAGGCGCTCGTGGCCGAGGTGCTGACGCACGTGAACGACACGCCGCGTCCGCTGCCGCGCCTGCACACCGAGGGCACGCTGCCGCACGAGGGCATCTACGACCAGAGCGTCGAGGCGGCGAAGGAGCTCGACCTCATGCGCAACGCCGCGCTCGCGTGGCGCGCGACGAGCGACGAGCGCTTCCTGAAGCTCGTGGACCGCTTTCTGCTCGCCTGGGTCACCACGTACAAGCCGAGCTTCAATCCCATCGACGAAACGCGTTTCGAGGGGCTGATACTCGCCTACGACATGACCGCGAGCGCGCTGCCCGTGAAAACGCGCAACGCGACCATGCAGTTCCTGAACAGCTTCGCGACTGGCTATATCGCGCAGATCGACGCGCAGCCGCGCCCGCTCAAGGGAAATTTCGCGAACAACTGGCAGAGCCATCGGGTCAAACTGATAGCGATGATCGCGTTCACGCTCGACAACCGGAAGATGATCGCGACGGCGCAGCGGCTCTTCGTGGAGCATCTCGGCGACAACGTCGCGCCCGACGGCTCGACACTCGACTTTTCCGAGCGCGACGCACTGCACTACGTGACCTACGATCTGCAGCCGCTCGTGACCGCCGCGCTCGCCGCGCGCCGCCACAACCGCAACTGGCTGACCGAGCGCGCGGCCAACGGCACCACGCTCGCCAACGCGCTCGACTGGCTCACGCCGTATGCGCTTGGTCAGAAAACGCACGAGGAATTCGTGCACTCGAACGTACCGTTCGACGCGAAGCGGCGCGAAGCGGGCCTGCCGGGCTACACCGGCCAGTGGGACCCGAAAAACGCCGCCGAACTGTTTCATCTCGCGGCGCGACTCGACGGCCGCTTTGCGCCAGTCGCGCTGAAACTCGCGCCCACGCCGCCCGCGTGGCTCGCCGTCTGTCTGCCGTTGCCGGCGCGATAAAACGCGCGCGGGTTGCGGCGGCGGCACCGAACCAACGATGCCGCGATAGTGCCGCATCCCCATAAACCAACGTCAGACAAGCAGGAGCAGTACCCATGGCAGTGAGCGTTTTCGATCTCTTCAAAGTCGGCATCGGGCCCTCCAGCTCGCACACGGTCGGGCCGATGCGCGCGGCGCTGATGTTCGCCGAAGGACTCGAGCGCGACGGTCTGCTTGCGAGCACCGCCGCCGTGAAGGTCGAGCTGTACGGCTCGCTCGGCGCCACCGGCAAGGGCCACGGCACCGACCGCGGCGTCATGCTGGGCCTCATGGGCGACGCGCCCGACACCGTCGATCCCGACACCATCAGCGAGCGTCTCGAAGCCGTGCGCACCTCGCGCCAGCTCGCGCTGCTCGGCCGCCATCCCATTGCGTTCGTTCCGAAAGAGCACGTGGCGTTCTACCGCCAGGCGCTGCCCGAACACCCGAACGGCATGAAGCTGCGCGCGCTCGACGCGAACGGCGATACGCTGCGCGAAAGCACCTATCTCTCGGTGGGCGGCGGCTTCGTCGTCACGGCCGGCGCGCCGAACACGAAGGTGCTCGCCGCCGCCCAGCAGTTGCCGAATCCATTCACCACGGGCGCGGAGATGCTCGCGCTGTGCGCCTCGACGGGCAAGAGCATCGCGCAGCTGATGCTCGAAAACGAGCGCGTCTGGCATAGCGACGAGCAGATCCGCTCAGGTCTCCTGCACATCTGGAACGTGATGCAGTCGTGTGTGTCGCGCGGTTGCGGCATCAACAATCCCGACGCCGACGGCACGCTGCCTGGCCCCTTCGCCGTGAAGCGCCGCGCGCCGCAGCTTTATCGCGCGCTGACCAGCAACCCCGAGCGCGCGCTGCAAGACCCGCTCTCGATGATCGACTGGATCAACCTGTACGCGATCGCCGTGAACGAGGAAAACGCCGCGGGCGGGCGCGTGGTGACCGCGCCGACCAACGGCGCGGCAGGCATCATCCCCGCCGTGCTGCACTACTACGTGCGCTTCACGCCGGGGGCGAACGAACAGGGCGTGATCGACTTTCTGCTAACCGCGGCCGCCATCGGCATTCTGTACAAGCTCAACGCGTCGATTTCGGGCGCCGAAGTGGGCTGCCAGGGCGAAGTGGGCGTGGCCTGCTCGATGGCCGCAGGCGCGCTCGCCGCCGTGCTGGGCGGCACGCCACTGCAGGTGGAGAACGCCGCCGAAATCGGCATGGAGCACAACCTCGGCCTCACCTGCGACCCGGTGGGCGGCATGGTGCAGATTCCCTGCATCGAACGCAACGCCATGGCCTCGGTGAAAGCCGTGAACGCGGCGCGCATGGCGCTGCGCGGCGACGGCGCGCATTACGTCTCGCTCGACTCCGTGATCAAGACGATGCGCGAGACCGGCGCCGACATGAAGACGAAGTACAAGGAGACCTCGCGCGGCGGCCTCGCGGTGAACATCGTCGAGTGCTGATGCGTTGAAGCGCTGTCGCCTTGCCTGAAGCATCTGAACGTAAGCACGTAACGATTGAAGGAGACTTGACCGCCATGCAGCAGCCGAACGCATCCGCCACCACCGAAGCCACCACGACCGGGGCTCGCCTCGTCGTCGATGCCCTCGTCGCCAATGGCGTCGAGCGCGTGTTCTGCGTACCGGGCGAGAGCTATCTCGCGGTGCTCGATTCGTTGTCCGACGAAACCGCGCAGATCGAAACCGTGGTGTGCCGTCACGAGGCGGCGGCGGCGAACATGGCGGAAGCGATCGGCAAGCTCACGGGCAGGCCGGGCGTCGCGCTCGTCACGCGTGGGCCGGGCGCTACGCACGCCTCGATTGGCGTGCACACGGCGTTCCAGGACTCCACGCCGATGATCCTCCTGATCGGCCAGGTCGCGCGCGAGCAGATGGACCGCGAGGCGTTCCAGGAAATCGACTATCGGCGCATGTTCGGCCAGATGGCGAAGTGGGTTGCGCAGATCGACGACGCGCGCCGCGTGCCCGAATACCTGAGCCACGCGTTCCATGTCGCGATGTCGGGACGGCCGGGTCCGGTCGTGCTCGCGCTGCCCGAAGACATGCTGAGCGGCGCGATTCCCGCGTCCGAGGCGCAGCCCATCGCGCCGCCCGCGCAGCGCGTGCAGGCGTCGCCTTCCGCCGCGCAGATGGAGCGCGTGCGCGCACTGCTCGCGGGCGCGAAGAAGCCATTCGTGATCGCGGGCGGCCACGGCTGGAACCCGCAGGCCTGTGCGGACTTCCAGCGCTTCGTCGAAAACTGGCAACTGCCGGTCGGCCTCGCGTTCCGCTTTCAGGACACGCTCAACAACGATCACCCGAACTATGCGGGCGACGTGGGCCTCGGCGTGAATCCGGCGCTTGCCAAGCGCATCCGCGAAGCCGACGTGCTGCTCGCGCTCGGTCCGCGCCTGGGCGAATCGACGACGGGCGGCTACACACTCTTCGATATTCCCAAAACAAAGCAAACGCTCATTCACGTGCATCAGGGCGCGGAGGAACTCGGCCGCGTCTATGCAGCCGATCTGCCGATCGTTTCGGGCCTTGCGGAAATCGCGGCGCTGCTCGCTGAACTTCCGGCTCCCGCGCAACCCGCGTGGGCCGGCAGCGCCGCCGAGGCGCACGAGGCATGGCACGCGTGGCGCAAGCCGCTGCCGATGCCCGGCGACGTGCAGCTCGGCGAAGTCATGCAGCAACTGCGCGCGCGCCTGCCCGACGACGCGATCGTCACGAACGGCGCGGGCAACTACGCCACGTGGCTGCATCGCCATTTCGCGTATCGGCACTTCCGCTCGCAACTCGCACCTACGAGCGGCGCGATGGGCTACGGCGTGCCCGCCGCGATCGCCGCGAAGTCGCAATACCCCTCGCGCACCGTGGTCGCGCTCGCAGGCGACGGCTGCTTCATGATGGCGTCGTCGGAACTCGCCACGGCGATGCAGTACGGCCTGAATGTCGTGTTCATCGTCGTGAACAACGCGCACTACGGCACGATCCGCATGCACCAGGAGCGCCACTATCCGAACCGCGTGCACGGCACGCAGCTCACGAACCCCGACTTCGCGGCCTTTGCGCAGTCGTTCGGCGCGCACGGCGAAGTCGTCACGACCACGGCGCAATTCGCCCCCGCGCTGGAGCGTGCGCTCACGGCAGGCAAGCCCGCGCTGATCGAGATCCGCGTGACGAAGGAAGCGAGCACGCCTGCGGCCACGCTCGAACAGATTCGCGAAGCAGGCAGGAAAATGCGCGGAGAATGACTGAGAAGGAATCCTGAACAAGCTCACCTTTAACGATGAGCGCACAAACAAAAGCCCCGCAGATCCTTCGATTCTGCGGGGCTTTTTACCTCAGCTAAAGCTCAGGCGCTTACTTGCCGCCCACGCTTTGCAGCGTCGTCCACTTGCCGTCGACGACCTTGTACAGCGTGATGCCGCCGTTCTTCAGGTCGCCGCGCGTGTCGTACGCGAGGTCCGACGTCGTGACTGCCGGCATGCTGGTCTTCGCGAGGAACGGCAGGTACTTCGCCGGATCCGTCGAGTTGGCCTTCTTCATCGCGTCGAACATCGCCATGGCGCCGTCGTAGGCGTACGGCGAGTACGTCTGCACGTCTTCGCCGAAGCGCTTCTTGTACTTCGTGACGTAGTCCTTGCCACCCGGCATCTGGTCGAGCGGCAGGCCGGCGAGCGATGCCACCGTGCCGTTCGCCGCGTCGCCCGCGATCTGCAGGAAGGTCGGCGTGTGAACCATTTCGCCGCCCATCAGCGGGGCCTTGATGCCCAGCGACTTCATCTGCTTGACCATCGGTGCCGCTTGCGAATCCGCGCCGCCGAAATAGACCAGGTCGGGGTTCATCGCCTTCGCCTTCGTCAGGACCGACTTGAAGTCGACGGCCTTGTCGTTGGTGTATTCACGGTCGATGATGTTGCCGCCCGCAGCCTTCGCAGCCTTCGAGAACTCGTCGGCGAGACCCTGACCGTAAGCCGTGCGGTCGTCGATCACGACGATCTTCTTCATGCCGAGATTCTTCACTGCGAACGTGCCTGCGACCGAACCCTGCTGCGTGTCCGAGGTCATCATGCGGAACGTCGTCTTGAAGCCTTGCTGCGTGTACTCGGGCGCCGTCGCCATGGCGATCTGCGGGATGCCTGCGTTCGCGTAGATGCGCGAAGCCGGGATCGTCGTGCCCGAGTTGAAGTGACCGAGCATGCCCTTGATGCCGTCGTCGACGAGCTTCTGCGCGACCGTCGTGCCCGTGCGCGGGTCGGCCTGATCGTCGGCCGCGTCGAGCACGAAGTGAACCGGCTTGCCGCCGATCACGGGCTTCGTCGCGTTGATGTCTTCGACTGCGAGCGTGATGCCGTTCTGGAAGTCCTTGCCGTAATGCGCCTGCGCGCCCGTCATGGGACCGGCGAAACCGATCTTCACCTCTTCGGCTTGTTGTGCGTGCGCAGTCCCCGCCAGCGACAGGGCGGCAACAAGCGTTGCGCCTGCCAGCTGCTTCATCGTGTGTTGCATTGCTTCTCCTTGGTACCAGGTATCAAACGAGCGGCTTCGGATTCAAAGGGCCTTGCCGCTTCCTTGTCTTGAGACGACCGACAGTATGGCTTGTGCTTAACCGATCGTCATCAAATTTGCATTACCGCCTGCTGCTGCCGTATTCACGCTGACCGAACGCTCCGCGAGCAGTCGTTCGAGCGCGTAATCTTCGTCGCCGTTGGCGAGCGCGTGTGCTGCCACGCCCTGCACCGAGACGATCGGGCCAGGGCGCTTGGCCACTTCCTTCACGAGTGCGAGCAGCTCGTCGCTGTCGCCTTCGAAGAGGACCGCATCGAAGTCGGCGTCGGCCGTCTTCTTGATCGCTACGTGCGCCTTCAGTGCCGCCGGCAACGCGCTCACCAGCGCTTCGCCCGCCGCGCCCTGGAACAGCGCGCGGTTGCCCGTTGCGAGCGCAACGGCGAGTTGCGCGCGGGCGCCCGTGGCCGTCGACGGCACGCACAGCACCGTGCCGCGCGCCGAAAGCGTGTAGGTGTTGCGCTCGCCCGTCGGGCCCGGCAGAACCGCCGTGGCGCCCGCGAGCACGTATTCGAGGTAGCCGTCGCAGCGTGCCGCGAGCGCGGGCTCGCGCTCGGCGATGAGCCAGTCGCGCAGCGTCGTGAGCGCGGCCTGTGCCGATTGCGGCGCGCCGTTGTTGGCCTCGGCACCTTGCGGCGCATCGACGACGAGTACATCGGCGAGCGACTTCGGCAGACCGGCCGGACGCTTCGCGAGCAGACGCGAGAGATACAGCGCGCCACCCGCCTTCGGACCGGTGCCTGACAGACCTTCGCCGCCGAACGGCTGCACGCCCACCACCGCACCGATCACGTTGCGGTTCACGTAGATGTTGCCCACGTGCGCGCGGCCGATCACGTGCGCGATCGTTTCGTCGATACGCGTGTGAATGCCGAGCGTGAGGCCGTAGCCCGTGGCGCGGATCTGCTCGAGCAGCTTGTCGAGCTGGCTGCGGCGATAGCGCACCACGTGCAGCACCGGGCCGAACACTTCGCGCTTGAGTTCGTCGAGGCTGTCGAGCTCGATGAGCGTAGGCGGCACGAAGGTGCCTTGCGCGCAGGTGTCGGGCGTCGGCATCTGCTGGACCTTGCGGCCCTTTTCGCGCATGCCGGCGACGTGCGTATCGATACCGCGCTTCGCGTCGATGTCGATCACGGGGCCGACGTCGGTCGAGAGGCGGTCGGGGTTGCCCACCGCGAGTTCCTTCATCGCGCCCGTGAGCATTTCGAGCGTGCGGTCCGCCACGTCGTCCTGCAGGCACAGCACGCGCAGCGCGGAACAACGCTGGCCGGCCGAGTCGAACGCGCTTTGCAGCACGTCGGCCACCACCTGCTCCGCGAGCGCCGACGAATCGACGATCATCGCGTTCTGGCCGCCGGTTTCGGCGATCAGCGGAATCGGGCGGCCTTCGGAGTCGAGGCGCTCGGACAGCGTCTTGTTGATGAGGCGTGCGACCTCGGTCGAGCCCGTGAACATCACGGCACGCGTGCGGTGATCGGCGACGAGCGCCGCACCCACGGTTTCGCCGTTGCCCGGCAGCAGTTGCACCGCGCCCGCCGGCACGCCGGCTTCGCGCAGGATGCGCACGGCTTGCGCGGCGATCAGCGGCGTTTGCTCAGCGGGCTTCGCGAGCACCGTGTTGCCGGCTGCGAGCGCGGCGGCCACCTGGCCCATAAAGATCGCGAGCGGAAAGTTCCACGGGCTGATACACGCCACGGGGCCGAGCGGACGGTGCGTGTCGTTCGAGAACTCTTCGCGGATCTGCGTGGAGTAGTAGCGCAGGAAGTCGACCGCTTCGCGGATTTCGGCCACTGCGTTCGGCAGCGACTTGCCCGCTTCGCGCACGATCAGGCCCATCAGCGTATGCATTTGCGCTTCGAGCAGATCGGCGGCGCGTGCGAGGCAATCGGCGCGCGCTTCGACAGGCGTGGCCTGCCAGATCGGCGCGGCGGCCACGGCGTGCGAGAGCGCGGCGCTCACGTGCTCGCTCGTCGCTTCCACCACGGTCCCGACGAGATCGCGATGATCGGCGGGGTTGCGCACGTCGCGTGCGGCGCCCTCGGCGATATCGCTGTCGGCGAGCATCGGCGCGGCGCGCCACGGATGATGCGCGCTCGCCAGCAGCGCCGACGAAAGCGACGCGAGGCGATGCTCGTTCGACAGATCGAGGCCCATAGAGTTGAAGCGCTCGCTGCCGTACAGCTCGCGCGGCAGCGGAATCTTCGCGTGCGGCGCGCCGAGCGGCACGACCTTGGCGGCGTCGTCGATGGGATTCGTGACCAGCTCGGCGACCGGCACGGAGGCATCGGCGATGCGGTTCACGAACGAGGTGTTCGCGCCGTTTTCGAGCAGACGGCGCACGAGATACGCGAGCAGCGTTTCATGCGTGCCGACCGGCGCGTAGACGCGGCACGGACGGTTGAGCTTGCCCTGCGAGAGCGGGCCCGTGACTTCTTCGTACAGCGGCTCACCCATGCCGTGCAGGCACTGGAATTCGTACTGGCCGGGATAGTAGTTCTGGCCCGCGAGGTGATAGATCGCCGAGAGCGTGTACGCGTTGTGCGTGGCGAACTGCGGATACACGGCATCCGGCGCGCCGAGCAGCTTCTTCGCGCAGGCGAGGTACGAGACGTCCGTGTAGATCTTGCGCGTGTACACGGGGTAGCCTTCGAGGCCGTCCACCTGGGCGCGCTTGATTTCCGTATCCCAGTACGCGCCCTTCACGAGGCGCACCATGATGCGGTGACGGCTGCGGCGCGCGAGATCGACGATGTAGTCGATCACGAACGGGCAGCGCTTCTGGTAAGCCTGCACCACGAAGCCAATGCCGTTCCAGCCCGCGAGTTCCGGATCGAAGCACAGCGCTTCGAGCAGATCGAGCGAGAGTTCGAGGCGGTCGGCTTCTTCGGCGTCGATATTGAGGCCGATGTCATAGCGGCGGGCGAGCACGGCAAGGGCGCGCACGCGCGGCAGCAGTTCGCCCATCGTGCGTTCCTGCTGCGCGCGCGAGTAACGCGGGTGCAGCGCGGAGAGCTTGATCGAGATGCCCGGACCTTCGTAGATGCCGCGGCCGCCCGCGGCCTTGCCGATGGCGTGGATCGCCTGCTCGTACGAGGCGTAGTAGCGCTGCGCATCGGCTTCCGTCGTCGCGGCTTCGCCGAGCATGTCGTACGAGTAGCGGAAACCGCGCGCTTCGAACTTGCGGCTGTTGGCCAGCGCCTCGGAGATGTTCTCGCCCGTGACGAACTGCTCGCCCATCAGGCGCATGGCCATGTCCACGCCCTTGCGGATCAGCGGCTCGCCGCCCTTGCCGATCATGCGCGTGAGCGCCGACGACAGACCGGTTTCGCTGTTCGTCGTGACGAGCTTGCCGGTGATCATGAGGCCCCAGGTGGCGGCGTTCACGAACAGCGACGGCGCGTGGCCGACGTGCGATTTCCAGTCGCCCTTGCTGATCTTGTCGCGGATGAGCGCGTCGCGCGTCGCGCGGTCGGGAATGCGCAGCAGCGCTTCGGCGAGGCACATCAGCGCCACGCCTTCCTGGCTGGACAGCGAAAACTCGTGGATCAGGCCTTCCACGCCGCCGCCGGTACCCTTCGCACGCAGCGTTTCGACGAGCTTCGTGGCGAGCTTCGTCACGTCGCCCGTGAGGTTGGCGGGCAGGCGCGCTTCGCCGATCAGGAATGGCACGCACTCCGGCTCGGGGCGGCGGTACGCGGCCGTGATGGCCGCGCGCAGCACCGACTGCGGTTGCACGTTTTGCGCGAACTCGAGGAATGGGTGCGACGCCGCTTCGTCGTCGTCAGCGGTAGCACCTTCCGCGAGATCGGTCGCACCGACATGACCGTTGAGTTCGGGGGGCAGTTGGCCGTGCTCGATTTTCTCGAGGTAGGCAAAGATGGCTTGCTTGATGAGCCAGTGCGGCGTGCGCTCGAGCCGCGTGGCGGCGTCCTTGAGACGGGAGCGGAGGAGATCGTCGACTTTGACGCCAAGTGTGGTGCTAGCCATGTTTCCTTCGTATGCCGGCAGACCCGCACCGGCGGTGACCAAAAAGTTGGCGAATCGTAACCCTACAAATAAAAAGGTGCAACCACTCTCTCAAAATGGTTGCACCATGGTTGAGGCCTTGTGCAGCCTGGGTTTGCGGCCGATGGCCGTCCACCGGGCCGCGCGGGTTGCGCTCGGTATTTTCCCTGGCCCAGCAACACGCTGGACAACCCTAATCGATTCCGCGGCCGTGCCGTTATACAAACAGAGCGGGGTTGTTGATCACAAGAAAGAGCGTAGGGACCGAAAAATGGAAAAGCTGCTGGTAATCGCAGGGATCTGGACGATGTGCGCGATGTGCGCCGTGCTGTTCATGCGCGGCGCGACGGCGCCGGATGAACGCCGTATGAGCTTGAAGCGCGCGGCGCGCAGGGAAGTGGCCGATACCGTCGGCCAGTAAGGAAGATACGGGAAGTTGATGCCGGTGGCCCCGCTGTTGCGGCAACGGGGCCATGCCGGCTGCTGTCCGCGGCTAGATATCGAGCGGATCGACTTCGAGGTTCCAGCGCAGCACGCCGCGCAAGGCGCGCAGCGCGGGTTGCCATGCGCGCAGCGTGGCCTGCAGCGCGGCACGCGACTGGCTTTCCACGAGCAGTTGCGCGCGATGCACGTTCATCACCTTCACGATGGTGAGCGGCACCGCGTCGTAGGCCATGACACGCTCGGCGCCCGGAATCGCCGTGAGCGCCTCTGCGGCCTGGGCGAGAAACGCCAGCGCCGCCTCGAGCGTGCGCCCCTCGGCGCGCAACAACGCCTGATAGACGAACGGCGGCAGGTGCGCGTCGCGCCGCTCCGCGACCTGCGTATTCGCAAACCCCACATAGTCCTGGCGCGCCAGCGCGTGATAGAGCGCATGGCGCGGATAGCGTGTCTGCACGAGCACCTCGCCGGCGAGGCCGGCGCGCCCGGCCCGCCCGCTCACCTGCATCAGCTGCGCGAACAGGCGCTCGCTCGCCCGGAAATCGTGCGAAAAGAGCGCATTGTCGGCGTTCAGCACGCCAACGAGCGACACGCGCTGGAAGTCATGCCCCTTCGCGATCATCTGCGTGCCGACCAGGATGTCGACTTCGCCCGCGTGCACGTCGGAGAAGAGCGCCTGCGCGCTGCCCTTGCGGCGCGTGCTGTCGGCGTCGATGCGCAGCACCCGCGCGCCCGGCACCGCGCTCGCGAGCGCCTCCTCGATGCGCTGCGTGCCGCGCCCCATCGGCGCGATGTCGACGTTGCCGCACTCGGGGCACGAGTGCGGAATGCGCGATTCCCAGCCGCAGTGATGGCAGCGCAGCGCGCGCTCGGGCTTGTGCAGCACGACGTACGCGCTGCAGCGCGGACAGCCCGCCACCCAGCCGCAGGCGTCGCACGCGAGCGTGGGCGCGTAACCGCGACGGTTGAGAAAGACGAGGCTCTGCTCGCCGCGCTCGAGGCGCGCCTTCATCGCCGCGACCAAAGGCCCGGAGAGCCCTTCGAACGACGCGCGGCCCCGCCGCCGCTCCTCTTCGAGATCGATCAGCTTGACCGTGGGCAGCACCGCGTCGGCAATCGCGCGGCGCGCGAGCGTGAGGCGCGTGTAGCGGCCCTGCTCGGCCTGCCACCAGCTTTCGAGCGACGGCGTGGCCGAGCCCAGCACGACCGGCACGCCCAGCTGCTTCGCGCGCCATACCGCGAGGTCGCGCGCCGAGTAGCGCAGCCCTTCCTGCTGCTTGTAGGCGGGGTCGTGCTCCTCGTCGACCACGAGCATCGCGAGGCGCGGCAGCGAGGCCAGCACCGCGAGCCGTGTGCCGAGCACGATGCGCGCGCGGCCCGTGTGCGCCGCGAGCCAGTTGCGGGCGCGTTCGCCTTCCGCGAGGCCGCTGTGAAGCGTGACGATGGCCTCGTCGGCGAGCGTGGCCGCGAAGCGCGTCCGAAAGGCCGCCTCGAACTGCGGCGTGAGATTGATTTCAGGAACCAGCACGAGCGCCTGGGCGCCCGGGTCGCGCTCGAGCAGCGCCGCGAGCGCACGCAGATAGACCTCGGTCTTGCCGCTGCCCGTCACGCCGTGCAACAGGAAGGGCGCGAAGCCGCTCGCCGCGCCGATGGCTTCCACGGCGTCGGCCTGCTCGTCGCTCAGGCGCGGGACTTCCGCCACGGCGGCCGTCGCCGCTGCGCTGTGGGCCACGCTTGCGGCCGCGCCGAATTCGATGGATTCATGCTCGACCCAGCCGGCTTCGCACCAGGCCTCGAGCGTCGCAATCGCCTTGGGATGCAGCGCGCGGGCCGCGGCGGCGTCGAGTTCGCCGGCGTCGGCCAGCGCCTGCGCGAGACGGCGCAGCGCCTGGGCGCGCGCCGGCAAGGCGTCGGGCAGCGCGGCGCGCCCTTGCGGCGACAGACGGTAGCGCTCCTCGGGGGCGAGCAGGCGCGTCCAGCGCGACGGATCGCGCAACGCCTGCGGCAGCGCCGGCAAGGCGACTTCGCCCAAGCCCCGCTGGTAGTAGTCGGCGGCAAAGCCGGCCAGCGCGAGCCATTGCGCCGAAAGCGGTGGACAGGCGGCGCATACCGCGCTGACGTCACGGAGCTTGTTCGCGGGCACGTCGCTGTGAGCGTTCACTTCGCAGATCAGGCCGACCACGTCGCGACGCCCGAACGGCACGCGCACGAGCATGCCGGGCGCGGGGGCGCTGTCGAGACCATAGCGATAGTCGTAGAGCGCATCCAGTGGATGGTCCAGCGCCACGCGCACGTACTGCCCTGTCATACCTCGCTCCCAGGGAAGTTCCGTACGCCAGCGCACAGACACACAAACCTAAAGTAATACTTGAGATTTCGCGCTAAGTTTTGGATTCCGCAGAACAATCGCGCCCCCGAATCTGCGCCTGTGGATAACTTTGTTGAGAACTTGCCGGGCGCCGCCGCGGCGCTCCCGCGTGTCGTCGTTATGTGGGATACCGCACACAGCGCCGTGGAGCGCCGAAAGCCTTGTCTGTCAAGGGTCTGATTGATTCTCCCCAGACCTGAACGGGCGCCTGCGACAACCTTTCCCTCTTGCGCGCCGCAACGAGCCAAGTGTGTATAAGTCAAGTCTTGACAGGACCGCGATGGCGTCTGGATGGCCTCTTGGGCCCGGTCATACCCTGACGCCCGGAGCCCAGCTTGCTGCAACGCACCAAAAACGTCACGCACCGTTCGCGCGAATCGCGCGGCTGTGACGATGCACTTCGTCCACGAGTTCAGCCACGCTTTCGGGCGGCGTGAACTGCGAAATGCCATGGCCGAGGTTGAACACGTGGCCCGGGTGCGCGCCAAAGCTGTCCAGTACCGCGCGCGCCTGCTCGCGAATCGCGGCAGGCGTTGCGAACAGCACCGTGGGATCGAGGTTGCCCTGCAGCGCCACCCGGTCACCCACGCGCTCGCGCGCGCGGCCGAGGTTGACGGTCCAGTCGAGGCCAACGGCGTCCACGCCCGTATTGGCGATTTCGTCGAGCCAGAGGCCGCCGCCCTTCGTGAACGTGATCACTGGCACGCGCTCGCCATCGTGCTCGCGCTTGAGCTGCGCCACGACCTGCGCGATGTACGCGAGCGAGAAGCGCTGATACGCGCCATCCGCGAGTGCGCCGCCCCAGGTGTCGAAGATCATCACGGCCTGCGCGCCGGCTTCGATCTGCGCGTTCAGGTAAGCCGCCACCGCCTGCGCGTTGACTTCGAGAATGCGCTGCATGAGGTCCGGGCGGGCGTACAGCATCGACTTCACCGTGCGGAAATCGTCCGAGCCGCCGCCCTCGACCATGTAGCAGGCGAGCGTCCATGGGCTGCCCGAGAAGCCGATCAGCGGCACGCGCTGGCGCCCCTCTGCATTGGTGAGCGCGCGGCGAATTTCGCGCACGGCGTCGGTCACGTAGCCGAGCGTCGCGCCGATATCGGGCACGGCGAGTCGCGCCACGTCTTCTTCGGTGCGCACGGGATGCGCGAACTTCGGCCCTTCACCCGCCTGGAACGAAAGGCCGAGGCCCATCGCGTCCGGAATCGTGAGGATGTCGGAGAACAGGATCGCGGCGTCAAGCGGATAGCGCTCGAGCGGTTGCAGCGTGACCTCGGTCGCGTAATCGGGATTCTTCGCGAGGCCGAGGAAGCTGCCCGCGCGGCCGCGCGTGGCGTTGTACTCCGGCAGATAGCGGCCTGCCTGGCGCATCAGCCAGATCGGCGTGTACTCGGTCGGCTGGCGCAGCAGGGCGCGCAGGAAGGTGTCGTTCAGGAGAGTGTGGGCCACGTGCTGAATGCGCGAAGTCGCGCCAAGGTTCGGAAGCAAGCGGCCATTTTACCGGAGCGGCCGCCGCGTCATGCCGCTGATGGGCGGGATCAGAAAGCGCAATGCCACTGAAGTATAGGCCTGCCTACCCAGGTAAGTCCGCGCTTAACGGCCGCGTACGCGAGGACTATCATCAGACGGCTTTCCAAAACATTACATCAATCAAAACCAGATCTGGAGACACGATGAAAAAAGCCGCCCTCGGCCTGACGATCGTTAGCGCCGCTTTGCTGAGCGCGTGCGCCACGAACCAGTCCGCCGGTACCCCCGCCAACGGTGCGCAGACCGCCACCGCCCCTTCGCGCCTCGACGAAATCATCGCGCGCGGCACGCTGCGCGCATGCACGACCGGCGACTACAAGCCCTACTCGTTCTACCGACAGGACGGCACGTTCGAAGGCATCGACATCGACATGACCCAGTCGCTTGCGAAATCGCTCGGCGTGAAGGCCGAGTTCGTGAAGACGTCATGGTCGAACCTCATGAACGACTTCCTCGCGAAGTGCGACATTGCGGTGGGCGGCGTCTCCACGACGCTCGAGCGCCAGAAGCGCGCGTTCTTTACCGAGGCCTATCAGGTCGACGGCAAGACGCCGATCGTGCGCTGTGAAGACGTCAAGAAGTACCAGACCGTTGCGCAGATCAACCAGCCTTCGGTGCGCGTGATCGTGAATCCGGGTGGCACCAATGAGCGCTTCGCGAAGCAGTTCCTGCCGAATGCGAATCTCATCATGTATCCGGACAACGTGACGATCTTCAAACAGATTCTCGCGGGCAAGGCCGACGTGATGGTGACCGACGCCTCCGAGACCATGCTGCAGCAGAAGCTCAACCCGGGACTGTGCTCGGTGCATCCCGACAAGCCGTTTCAATACGGCGAGAAAGCGTGGATGGTGCCGCGCGGCGACGTGGTGTTCCAGCAGTATGTCGATCAGTGGCTGCACCTTGCGCGCGCGAGCGGCGAATATCAGGCAATCTCCGACAAGTGGCTCAAGTGAGGTGTTGAATCGCACCGCATTGTTATGGCCCTTCGAATTGCTACGATGAGTTGCAGAAGATGGGGTCACGCGGGGCGCGCAAAGTTTGCATTTCGCGCACATGCGCAATGCCGACGCATTGCGCATGTGCGCAGCCGGTAATTCTGTACCGCGCGCCTCGCGCGTAAAAGGCCCATGCCGTGGGCCTTTCTTCATGCAATTCGAATCCTCGCGCACAAGGTGCCGTCAAGGCTGTCAAACAGCCTCGAAAAATAGCGGTAAAAATGACTTCCGCAAAACGCTCAGGATGGCAAAAAGAGCCGCAGAGCCTTATCTGACGGGCGTTACAACCTGAA